>CAMYXV010000026.1 GCA_947303055.1 uncultured Bacteroidales bacterium | reverse complement strand
GAAGGCTCGAAGCGTTCCATGATGAAGACCATAGGAATGAAATAGATCATTCCGATGATGTTTTGCACCCAGGTGATGGTCAATGGTTTGTATAGTTTTGTTAACTTGATGAGTGCGATGGAATAGCCCACGGCCACCAATACGGCACCGCAGAGGAACAGGATGCCTTTGGGTGAAGCAGTGAATTCGAGATTTTTGTTCAGTAGCATGATAATGACGCCAACGAATGAAACGATAAAGCCTGCGATATTCATCGGTGTCAGTCGTTCTTTCAAGAAGATGTGTGCTGCCACAGGTGTCACCAAGGGAATCATAGCGATGATGCCGGAACCGATGACAGGGGAGGTGTTTTTTAGTCCATAGCCCTCAAAGATGAAGTAAAGAAAAGGCTCAAACATGGCTGCCAGAGCAAAGAGTCCAAGGTGCTCTTTTTTGACTTTTTCGTTGATGCGAAAGATGAAAAGTATGGCTGTGAAGAAAATTGTAGCCACCACGAGACGCAAAAAGATGGTCGCGGTAGGATTGAGGTTCTGGTAGACTTGTGTCGACCAAACGAACGACATGCCCCAGAAAATCATGGCAATAACACCGGCGAGGTGAACTAAATAGTTTCTGTTTTTCATGCCGCAAAATTACGCTTTTTTGAGATTGTTTTCCCAAAGTGGATTATTTCGGCAAGGTTTTTGTAGTTTTGCAGCGTAAAAATGAGAGTTATTTGAAGTTTAATAATTAAAATCTATTGAAATGAAAAAGTTAAGTTTGATTTGCATGACGATTCTAGCCGTTTTCGCGATGGCGTCATGCCGAGGTCCCCAAGGTCCTCAAGGTCCTGCCGGTCACGATGGTAATGCAAATGTGGCTTCCTCCACTTTGACCATTCATGATTATGATTGGGAGTGGATTCAGTTTTATGTTGATGGTGATGGGAATCCTAGAGGACAGCATTCAGTGACCATTGACTATCCTGCCATCAATAATAATGTGTATAATTACGGGGCAGTTCTCGTATATATGAATGTTAATGGCACCTGGTCACAAGTACCATTGACATATTATTACAATGATGGAGATGATTTTTATGAAGCTTCAATTGAGGTTTCCACACTTAGTGATGGTGGCGTGAGAATGTTTTGGACGGAAAGCGACTTGTGGAAAGTTCGTCCTGAAACCCGAGAATTCAAGATTGTGGCCATCGAAGCCTCGGTTTACAGCCATCGCAGCGATGTCGACTACAGCAACTATGAGGCTGTGAAGACCGCCTTCCAACTGGCTGATTGATCAGAAAGCCAAGAGAAGAAATGAAAGACTCGTCCAAAAGACGGGTCTTTTTTTGCGACTGCCACATTGTGACAGCCTTACAGCCAGTGCTGTCGTATTACGGCAACCGCAAATATGGTGTTATTGTACGGCCAAAGAAAACCACATAAAACCTACATAACCGAGCGTTAGCAATGCTCCTTCCCAACGCGAAATCTTGCGGCCTTTTCCAGTGAAAACAAACATGAACATCAGTATATTGGCTGCAAAGAGGATCATCAATTGCTTGTTCATGATGGGATCAAATGGCAGCGGTGTAATGATGGCACTGATGCCTAACACCATAAAAATGTTGAGGATGTTGGAACCCAATACGTTGCCGATAGCGATGCCCGAGTTCTTTTTCAAGGCGGCCACAATGGAAGTGATGAGCTCGGGCAATGAGGTGGCAGTAGCCACCACGGTGAGACCAATGGTGCTCTCGCTCATACCCCAATTTTTGGCCAAGATTTGGGCGTTTTTTGACACAAGTTCTCCACCAATATAAAGTCCAATGATGCCAGCAATGAGGGCTAAGATGGTCTTGCCCCAAGGCATAGCCTCTTGGATGTTTTCGGTCTCTTCTTTCGGGTCGTTTTTCAGCATGGTGAGTAGCAGATAGGCGAAACCCATCAGAAGGAGGACAATGCCTTCGATCCAGTTGATGGTACGCGCTTTTCCTGTGAAGAAATAGTTGGCCATCAAAGTGATGGCGAGGGTGGCAACGAAACCGACGGGGATGTCGCGGCGGATGGAGACGCGGCTCACGTCGATGGGCCAGATGAGCGAACTGATGCCAAGGATGAGCAAAATGTTCATCGTGTTGCTCCCGATGATGTTGCCGATGGCCAAGCCAGGACTGCCTTTCGCGCACGAGAACACATTGACAATCATCTCAGGCAGCGAGGTGCCGAAGGCCACGATGGTCAAGCCGATGATGAGCGGCGACAGCTTGGCTCGGATGCCAACGCTGGTGGCCCCGTTGACGAGCCAGTTGGCACCCAAGATCAAGGCGACGAAACCGACGATGAGTAATAATAAAGGTATTAAAGAAGTCATATAGTTGTGGCCGGCGTTTCGACAGGCTCAACGACCTTCGCTTTTTTGTTCCGTTAGGGTCCCTGAGCTTGTCGAAAAGCCGACAAATTATTATGAGTTAAACATTATAATTCCGTGCCCCGAAAATCTTGCTTCCCACGCGCACTAAAGTTGCGCCTTCCTCAACAGCAATCGGGTAATCATCCGACATGCCCATCGAAATCTCCTTGAATTGCGGCTGGTCGGTGAAATACTCGGTTCTCAGTGTGTCGAAGATTTCCTTCAGATGCTTGAATTCCTTGCGGACTTCAGTCATGTCATCGGTGAAGGTGGCCATGCCCATCACACCACAGATACGCACGTTTTGCATCTGTTTGAATGCTTCTGAACCAAGCAGTTGTCGTGCTTCGTCTAGGTCTAAGCCGAACTTGGTCTCTTCCAACGCGATGTGGAATTGCAGCAGGCAATCCACCACGCGACCATGCTTGGCGGCTTCCTTGTTGACGGCTTCCAGCAAATTGGCCGAGTCGATGCTGTGGATGAGCGTGACAAAGGGGATGATGTATTTGATTTTGTTGGTCTGCAAGTGGCCGATGAAGTGCCATTGGATATCGATAGGCAAGACTTCATGCTTGTCGCGCATCTCAAGGGCGTGGTTTTCACCGAAAATGCGCTGACCAGCGTCATAAGCTTCCTGCAAGTCGCTGACGGGCTTGGTCTTGCTGACGGCCACTAGAGTCACTGACTTAGGCAGCGTCGCCCTAATTTTTTCTAGGTTTTCCTTAATCATGTTTATCCTTTAATAATATGGCGCAAAAATAGCCATTATTCTGCATTCTTAATTCAGCATTCTGCATTTTTTTATTACCTTTGCACCCAAATTTTTGAGAAATATGTTTGAAGGTTTAAGCGAAAAATTAGAACGTTCGTTCAAAGTCCTTAAAGGACAGGCCTATATCACTGAGGTGAACGTGGCCGATACCATGAAAGAAATCCGTCGCGCTCTGTTGGATGCCGATGTCAGCTATAAGATTGCCAAGGATGTTACCAATAATATCAAGGAGAAGGCCCTCGGTCAGGAGATTCTTACTTCGGTGAAGCCTGGTGAGATGATGGTCAAAATCGTCCACGACGAATTGGCCGACTTGATGGGCGGCGATGCCGTTGACATCAACCTGAAAGGCAATCCTAGCATCATCTTGATTGCAGGTCTGCAAGGTTCTGGTAAGACCACATTCTCTGCCAAGTTGGCCTCCTATCTGAAACGCAAGCGCAGCAAACAAGTGCTGCTGGTGGCTGGCGACGTGTACCGCCCAGCTGCTATTGAGCAGTTGAAGGTGTTGGGCCAACAGGTTGAGGTTGAGGTATATAGCGAAGAAGGCAACAAGAATCCCGTGCAGATTGCACAGAATGCCATCAAGCATGCACAGAGCCAGGGCAAGAACGTGGTCATTATCGATACCGCCGGTCGTCTGGCCGTTGATGAAGAGATGATGAACGAAATCGCCAACATCAAGGAAGCCGTGAAGCCGCATGAGACCTTGTTTGTGGTGGATTCCATGACGGGTCAAGATGCCGTCAATACGGCCAAGGCCTTCAATGACCGCTTGGATTTCGATGGCGTGGTGCTGACCAAATTGGACGGCGATACCCGTGGCGGTGCTGCTCTCACCATCCGCACGGTGGTGGAGAAGCCCATTAAGTTCGTCGGTATCGGCGAGAAGATGGATGCCTTGGATGTGTTCCACCCCAAGCGCATGGCCGACCGTATCCTCGGCATGGGCGACATTGTCTCTCTCGTGGAACGCGCCCAAGAGCAGTTCGACGAGGAGGAAGCCCGCAAGTTGCAAAAGAAACTCGCCAAAAACGAGTTTAACTACAACGACTTTCTGAAGCAAATCCAGCAAATCAAGAAGATGGGTAACCTGAAAGACCTTGCCAGCATGATTCCTGGCATGGACAAAGCCATGAAGGGTGAGGAAATCGACGATGACGCCTTCAAGAGCATCGAGGCTATCATTTATTCTATGACACCTCAAGAGCGTGAAAATCCAAAGCTGTTGAACGGCACGCGCCGCAAGCGTATTGCCGATGGTAGCGGTACCAGCATTGTGGAGGTGAACCGCCTCGTGAAGCAGTTCGAGGAAACCTCTAAGATGATGCGCATGATGACCACTGGCGGTGGCAAGAAACTGATGCGCATGGCTGGAGCAATGAAAAGAAGATAAACTCTAACAATATGGATAACAAGATTATAGACGGCAAACTCATTGCCGAACAGATGAAGAAAGAAATCGCCGCTGAGGTGGCGGATATGATTGACCATGGCATCAAAGCCCCGCATTTGGCGGCAGTCATCGTGGGCGACGACGGTGCCAGCAAGACCTATGTGGCCTCAAAAGAGAAGGCCTGCCAATCGGTGGGCATGACCTCCTCGGTGTATCGTCTTCCCGTGACCACTACGGAGAAGGAAATGCTCGAGATGGTGGAATTTCTCAACAACGACCCCGAGATTGATGGTTACATCATCCAACTGCCGCTGCCCAAGCAAATTGACGAGGACAAGGTCATCAATGCCATCAAGCCTGCCAAGGATGTGGACGGCTTCACAAGCATTAATGCCGGCAATATGCAACTGGGCCATCCTTGCTTCGTTCCTGCCACACCGAATGGTATCATGGAACTTATCAAACGTTCTGGCATTGAGACGGTGGGTAAGAATGTGGTCGTGCTCGGTCGTTCCAACATCGTCGGCACGCCAATGGCCATTCTCATGTCGCGCAAGGGCATTGATTCAACTGTCACTTTGTGCCACAGCCGCACCAAGAACCTGCCCGAGATTTGCCGTAATGCCGACATCCTCGTTGCTGCCATCGGCAAGCAGGGCTTTGTGACTGCAGACATGGTGAGACCTGGTGCTGTTGTTATCGACGTTGGCATCCACCGTGTCGAAGACCCAACCAGCCCTAAGGGATACAAAATCTTAGGTGATGTCGACTATGACGAAGTTTACAAAGTGGCTTCCAAAATCACTCCTGTCCCTGGAGGTGTGGGTCCCATGACCATCGTTTCGCTGCTGCAAAACACGCTGAAAGCCGCCAAGGGCGAGGTGTATCCTAAATAACCATGAAAAGGGCCCTTTTGTTCGGCTTGTTCCTGCTGCTGCTTACCCCTGTCAAGGCGCAGGAGGAAGGCACGGCGGACTTTTCGCCGATATTTTTCCCAGAACTGAAGGCGGAATTGCCTAATGAGGTCAGAGAAACTTCGGGTCTTTTCTTCCACAATGGTCGCCTTTGGACGCACAACGACAGTGGAGGCAAGCCGATTCTATTCGCCCTTGACACTACGACTTTTGAAGTGGTGCAGAAGATTACGCTTTCCAATGCAAAAAACAAGGACTGGGAAGATGTCTGCACTGATGGCGAAAGGGTTTATGTCGGCGACTTTGGCAACAACAAAGGAAAACGCAAGAACTTAAGAATCTACACATTCCCCTTGTCGGCCATCCCTGACTCGGGCGATGTAACAATTACGGTTGACTCCATTCGTTTTAGCTTCGGTGACCAAACTAACTTCGTCTACAACAAACACGAGCACGACTTCGATTGCGAGGCCATGTTTGCCACCGATAGTTGCCTCTACCTTTTCAGCAAAGGTTGGGCGACAGGTACGACGCGGATGTACCGCCTCACGAAAACACCTGGCAACCAAGTGGCCGAGGTGGTGAATGGTTTTGATTCGCAAGGATTGATTACTGGTGCCGATTACGACAGGAAAAACCATGTTTTGGTTGTGGTGGGCTATGTGAAGTCCATATGGAAGCCATTCATGTACTTGATTTTTGATTTCGATGAGGCTGGTGTGAAACTATCGAACCGCCGCTTTGAGATGCCGCAATTGACGGGTGCTCAGACAGAAGGTATTTGCTTTTTTGATGACGGACGCTGCTTTGTCACGGCGGAGACTTCCCCAACAATGACGGCAAGAGTATTTGTGGTGGATTTCCGTAAATGGATAGATAAAGAGCTGAAAAAATAAGGACTAATGAAACGTGTTTCGGTCATAGCTTTCTTTTGCTTGTTGCTGACTTCCACGGCTTTCGCCCAGCATCCTAAAAAAGCGGTGAAGGCCTACGAGGCGGCAGAAGAGGCTTTCTTGAAGCGTGATTACGAAAAAGCTCATCAACAAGTATTGAAGGCAGTGATTGCGGATCCCAACTATGCCGAGGCCTGGCTTTTGGAAGGTGAGATTGGGATGGAAACCAAGGACTATGACCTTGCGATAATGGGCTATGAAAAGGCTTTGGAGACCGACTCGATGGCGTTTCCTCCAGCGGCCATCACTTTGGCGCGGTTATATGACCGTCAGGGTTCCTACAAACGTGAAATCACCTTGCTGCGTTGGTATCAATCTAAGGGAAAGGGGAATGCAGCTAACAATGCCACCGTGTCGGAGATGCTTGATTTGGCCATGTTCCGCGACGAGGCACTCAGCCATCCTGTGGCCTTTGCGCCTGAGAGCTTGGGGACTGATGTCAATACGAAAGATGATGAATATGTCAACATGCTGTCATTTGATGGTTCGCAGCTGCTCTTGACGCGGAAGATGCCTTTGGGTGACGGTTACCAAAAGGAATTCTTGTTTGTCTCCCATTGGGATGGCGAGCAGTGGTCAGAGCCTCAATTGCTGACTTTTACGGATTTTCCAGAGGATGTCGACCCAGGTGCGGCTTTTATTTCGGCTGATGGCAAGAAACTCTATCTGACAGGTTGCGGTTGGTCGCGCGACAGCAGTTGCGACATCTATGTCTCGGAATTAAAGGATGGTCAATGGGGGATGCCTCAACGTTTGAAAGGTAGTATCAACACTAATAGTTGGGAGTCGCAGCCCTGCGTGAGCAGCGATGGTAGGGAACTCTACTTTGTTTCGCGCCGTTCGGGCAATGCCGACATTTATTATGCTCGACGTAATGCGGATGGCACATGGGAAGAACCGCAAAACATTGGTGAACCCATTAACACAAAGGGCACTGAGATGGCACCTTTCTTGCATCCCGACGGGCATACATTGTATTTCTCGTCTGATAAGCACATCGGCATGGGCGGTTTCGACTTGTTCATGAGCCGTAGGGGAGAAGACGGACAATGGCAGGTGCCAGCCAACCTGGGCTTTCCCATCAACACAAGTGGCGACGAAATCAACTTCTTTGTGGCCGCTGACGGCAAGACAGCTTTCATTTCCTCACAACGCGAAGGCGGCATCGGCGGCTATGACATTTACACTTTCGAGTTACCCGAAGAAATTCGTTCCGATTCGGCCAACTATTTGGCTTCAGTGGATGTGACGGAATTGGCACCAGGCGATGCCGTGGTCTTGCAAAATATCCAGTTTGAATACAATAGTTCCGCATTGACCAATGATTCTCGACCTGGAATCCAAATGCTTACCGAGTTTCTGCAACGTAATCCTGAATTGAGAGTGGAACTGGCGGGACATACCGACAATGTGGGCAGTGAAAGCTATAATTTGAAGCTATCTGCAGAAAGGGCTGAAACGGTTCGCAATGCCTTGATTACCAATGGCATTGATGCAAGCCGTTTGACTGCCAAAGGATATGGTGCATCACAACCGATTGCACCTAATGATACCGAGGAACATCGCGCATTGAACCGAAGAACGGAAATGATTATAATTGATTGAATATGAGAAAGATAACGTTTATAATTGTATTGGCTATTGTTATGGCAGCTTGTGTAAAGACTCCCGAACCAACCCGATTCTCGATTTTGGGCGACAGTTATTCAACCTATGAAGACTATGTTTACCCTGATACCAACGATGTATATCCTTATGACGAAATTGGTGTGACGGGCGTGGAACAGATGTGGTGGTCGCAAGTGGCTGATTCAACAGGCTGGCTACTTGAGCGTAACAATTCATTCTCTGGTTCTCTGATATGCAATATGAATGCCTCGGATTACTATGGGCCGTATTCCTTTATTCGTCGTATGAACAATTTAGGCAATCCTGATGTGATTTTCATCCTAGGCGGCACCAATGATGTGTGGAATGATGCTCCATTTGGCGATTATGTGTATGCCGATTGGACAGAGGAACAGCTTTGTTCTTACCGCCCTGCCTTGGCCTATTTGCTCTTCAATATGAAACGACTTTATCCCAAGGCCAAAATCTATTTCGTGCTTGAGACTGATCCTTGTCCAGGTGGTATCAGTGAAGAAGCGCGGTTGGATCTTATCGGATCGACACATCGTATTGCCAACCATTACAATGTGGACTTCATAGATTTATACGATGTACACAAAAAGTGGTGGCATCCCGATGTTCAAGGACAAAAGAACATTGCAGACCAAGTGTTGGATTTCCTTGTGACAGAAAAGCGTTAATGCCTGAATCGGTAGCGTACAGTCAATTCGTCGTTGCTCGGTGTTGGCACATCCCAATAGGGCTTTTCTGACGTTGAGTCTGTCGAAACGTCCATATTGTCATCCTCTGTTTCTTCTTCCTCTTCCCAGTGATATACCTCTTTTTGTGGTCCTTCTTTCCTTAGGAAAAAGGCCAGTAGCACGCCAATGATGGCACCGCTGAGGTGGCCTTCCCACGAGATGTTTTGCGGTATGGCCAACGAGGGAATCATCCCCCAAATGAAGCTGCCGTATAGGAACACCATGATGAGTGCGATGACAATGAGCATTCGGTTGCCACGGATGAAACCGCTTGTGATAAGGAAAAAGTTCAGCCCATAGACGAGTGCGCTGGCGCCAATGTGTGTTGTATCAGGATTGCCGATGCACCATGTAATCAAACCGCTGGCAAGATAAATGATGAGCAGTACACGGTTAGCTAGGCTGGGGTAGCAATAATACAAGGCCGTACCCAAAACGAGGATGGGAACCGAGTTTGACATCAAATGCTCCCAACTGCCATGCAGGAAAGGCAAGGTAAGGATGCCGATGAGACCTTGGGCAGTATGCGGGGTGACTCCCCAGCGACCCAGGTTGATGCCAAATGACACCTCAATGATTTTTACCAACCACATCAAAGCCACAAGGATGAGTGGGATGATGAGGCTGCCCAAAAACTTCTTTCGCTCTTGTTTGTCTTCCATGCCGAGGTGTTTATCAAGAATTGTTCCGCTGCAAAGGTCGGAAATTTTGGCAGGAAAACAAAAAACCGCTCCCTTTTCGGAAGCGGTTTTCAGTTCTACACATCTTAACCTTACGGCAGGAACGGCATCTTAACCACCACAGCCTTGATGAGCTTGTTGCGGATCTTGATGAAGATTTCGGTGTCCTTCTTGCTGAAGGCTTTCTTCACCAAAGCGGTGCCGATGTTCTTGCCAGTCGAGGGTGACGGGCTGCCCGAGCGGACCATGCCGATGCAGTTGCCTTCGGCATCGCACACTTCGTAGCCGTTACGCGGAATACCGCGGTCGATCATCTCAAAACCGACAATCTTCTGGCTCACGCCATTGGCCTTTTGTGCGGCGAAGATTTCGCGGTTGAGGAAGTCGTTGCCATCGACGAACTTGGTGATCCAACCCAAACCAGCCTCAATGGGGCTGATGGTGTCGTCGATTTCGTGACCGTAGAGGCAGAAGCCTTTTTCGAGACGGAGGGTGTCGCGGCAGCCCAAACCTGCGGGCATGATGCCGAACTCCTTGCCAGCCTCAAAGACGGCGTCCCAAACCTTCTTGGCGTGGGCGACGGGGATGTAGATCTCGCAGCCGCCTGAGCCAGTGTAACCCGTGGTCGAGAAGATGATGTTGTCGACACCGGCGAAGTTAATGATTTGGAAGGTGTAGTATTCCATATCCACCACGTTGGCCTTGGTGAGCTTTTGCATGGCTTTCAGGGCGTTGGGACCTTGCACGGCCAGCTGAGCCCATTCTTCGCTTTCGTTCTTGAAGTCTTCACCGAGGGTCATGCCAAACTTCTCGGCAATCTGGCTCATCCAAGCCCAGTCCTTGTCGATGTTGGCAGCGTTGGGCACCATGAAGTAATGGTCGTCTGCGATGCGGTAGACGAGCATGTCGTCCACGATACCGCCCTTGCCATTCGGCAGGCAGGTGTATTGCACCTTGCCGTCGCTCAAAGCGGCCACATCGTTGACGGTGCAGTACTGCATGAACTGCTTGGCCATGGGGCCTTTGGCACGGAACTCGCCCATGTGGCTCACGTCGAACACGCCGACGTTGTTGCGGACGTTGTTGTGCTCTTCGACAAGGCCGGTGTATTGGATCGGCATGTCGTAACCGGCGAATTCAGCCATCTTGGCACCCAAATCGTGATGAATCTGGTTGTAAGGGGTTTTCTTTAATTCGATGTTTTCCATTGTGTGTGTTATTGTTTATCGTTGATTGTCATTATCTTCTGTTGTCGTGCAGTCCTTTCTTGAAGCTGGGGCCAAAGTGCACACGCGTGTATTTTTGGTCGTAGACGGTAACCACTTTTGGCGGTTCATTGTTGAATTGGCGTTTCAGTGTACAACCGTTCTTGGGATCGACCCAGTATTGATTGACAGAACCATCTTCCTGTTCGACAAAGAATCTCCAGCAGTCGATGCCGAGCACTTTTTCTTGGCCCACATAATACTTGGAAAGGTTGCTCTTATCCGTCACATCCTTTTCGAAGGCATTGAGTGCGGGGCAGCTCGCATCCAAAGGCTCAAACTCCCAGTCCACATCATCGGTCCATCCTTGTGCGTCAGGGCAGTAGTACCAAACTTTTCCAGTCTTGATGTTCCAGAAACGGTCGAACCCGACACCATCGTTGAAGGCCTCTTCATCGCCATGCTTCATGTAGGTCTCATAGAAATCGCCTGTTTGGTTATGAATGGTGATGAAGTAGTTGTCGGTCGGAGGAGTGTACTTGTAAACACCTGTAAAAGCCTGCGTTCCAGGATTCTTCGGAATGCTGGGAGCATCTGGAGTAGGGGCGTTAGGATCGAAAATATTCAATTCTGCCACGATGACATTTTCACCGCATTTTGTCGTGATACGGCTGTTGCCAACTCGTTTGGCAATGACTTGGATGCTATTGCCGTATTTGAGAGGCTTGACATCGATATTGTTAGGGAATTTGATGCTATAGCTAATCGTGTCGCACTCGTTGAAAGGTGTCCAAACAATAGTGTCACCTAACTTTATGTCTACATTAAATTCTTTTCTTTCTTGTGCCATCGCAAAGCTGGCAATGCAAAGAAATACTAAAGTATACAACGTTTTTTTCATTTTGATATGAGTTTAAATTTGATGCAAAAATACAAAATATCTATATTTCGACAAGTTTAATAATCAAATTAGGAAAAGATTTTAGGTGGAAAGAGTGTTTTTAGGGTCAAAGGCTTGTTCAAATGCTGCCCGCATCTTGCTTTCATTTCTGATAATTGTTCTCAGTTCCTCCAATCGAGTGGCATTGTCCGATTCGGGGATCCAAAGGCAGAGATAGCCTGTGTCGGAATATTTTTCCAAAAGATGTTCACGGAAGCGCTGGTATTGTTGCTCCTTATCATAGTTGGGAAAATGGTCTTGAGTGAATTGGATGGTACGGCGGATGACCTTTTCGGGGGTGATGAGTCGATCGGCTTCGGCCACGATTTTGCCGTAGATGCTACGTGGCTCATGTCCCGACGAGGCACGGTGGTCTTCTGCGGCTTGTGCCATGGTCTCGATTTGGTCTTCACTGAACCAATCTCTTAACTTCCTGTCTTCGAGTATGATGCGCCCCGAAACGAGATGATGGGTGTCGCGACCTTCGCAAAGGCCCGTATCGTGGTAAGCGGCGATGGCATAGACCATGTTTTCGTCCACATCATAATGCTTGGCCAAGGCCAGACTCCTTTCTATGACTTCATCGGCATGGTTGCGCTGATGGGCGGCATCGAAAAGGTCGTAGCGGGGGAGAATTTCCTGCTCGACGTATGCTATGATCGTGGGATTTACCATCCGCCACCTCCAGCATTCACCGTGGTCACCATCGAATTGACATTCACATTGACGCTTTGTCCACCAGTGTAAGTGACATTGCCCGTGTAGTAGCCGTTCCAGTTGGTGCCGCCGCTGATGGTGCCGTTGTATTTCACGGTGTACGATTGTCCCGTTTGCAGCTGCGGGTCGGTGAAAAGCATGACCATGTTGTTGCCGCCACCAGGCCAGCCGCCTCCACCGCCCGTGAAGGTGGGGCATTGGTAGGTGCAGATCACAGTGCCGTCCGATTTCAGGACTTGGATGGCGTAGCCAGGTTGCGTGTTGATTTTCAGCGTGGGTTGGGTGCAGACGTTGGTTGTCGGGTTGCTCGTTGCACCGCCCGTGCCGATGTGAGTGCCGCCCGTAATCATGAATTGGTTCCAGTCGCAGTCGAAGCCTTCCTCGGGCTGACGCGCGCCATTGGCGATGGCGAAACCGCCGTTGAGGGACAGGTTGCCGTTTGAGTCGATGCCGTCGTTGTTGTCGCTGTGCGAATAGATAATACCGCCGTTGATGGTGAGGTTTTGCGCCGCGTTGATGGGGTCGTCGGTCTTCGAGTAGGTCTCGATGTTGCCGCCGTTGATGGTCAGCGTGGCCTTGCTCTCGATGCACTCGCCGCCTTCGTTGTTTTGGGTGCAGTTGACCGTTATGGTACCGCTGTTGATGGTCAGGTTGCCGCGACTCTTGATGCCCTTCGGGTTGGCGTAGTCGCCGCCTTGACCCGGTCCGGGAGGCCATCCGCCACCGCCACCAGAGCTGATGGTGATGCGTTCTCCTGATGTGGTGACGTTGAGGATGAGGTCGTCGTTGTTGCCGCCCGTGGTGCCAAGGGTCAGGGTGGAAGTGGTGTGGCTGTCGTCGCCCACATTGATACCCTTTCCGCCTGTGCCCGAACTATTTAGGGTGATGTTTCCCGAAAGGATGCTCATATTGCCGTCGGAGCGCAGGCAGGCCGAAGTGTAGGCGTCTTTGGTCGAGCCGCTGACGGTGTAAGTCGCGCCGTCGCCTTGCGTTGTGATGCTCATAGTGGCGCCGTCGATGGTCAGGTTGCCGTCAGCGCTGATGCCTTTGCCGCCGTGGTTCGAAGTGGGCAAGGTGATGGTGAAGTCGCCGCCTGTAATATTAATATCGGTGTCGCACTTGATGGCGGTGCAATAGGCTGGCACGTTCTGGTTATTAACCGATTCCAAAACCGTGCTTCCCGAAGAGGTGATGTTGATGATTCCTCCTGTAATGTTGATGTCGTTGTCAGCCTTGATGCCTTTCGACATGTCGCCAGAGTTGGCGATGGTGAGCGTCCCGCCGTTAATATAAACAAGGCTGTCGGCCTTGATGCCTTTGCTGTCCGCGCCGCTCGTGTTGAGGGTAAGGGAGCCGTCGTTCATGGTGAAAATGCCCGATACTTTGATGCCTCTTTGGCTTTCCGCCGTAGTGTTAATGGTGAGGTCACCGCCTTGGATGGTAATGTTCCCCGAAATATCGAGGCCGTCTGAACCGGCCGAAACAATTTCAAGCGTACCGCCGTTCCATGTCAGGTTGCTGCTACCGTGGATGCCGTCGCTGTCGCTGTCAAGGATCCGGATAGTGCCTGAATTGATGGTGATAGGCCCTTCGATGTTCATGGCATGTTTGGCATTGCCTGTTATTTGTAGTGTTCCCGGGCCGTTTACGGTAAGTTCGCAAGGCATATCCATTGTCCCTACTTGTGGACCGTTAGCGCCGTCGGCAAGTGTTGAAGTGCCTTTGAGTCTCAGTGTTACGGGAACATAAACGCCCATTGCGATAGCGACAGTAGAAGGGTTTGACAAGGATAAGTTGTCGAGGGTCAGATGGAAAGATGTCATGCTGTAATAGATTAACCTGCCATTATCCGAGCTACCGGAAACTACGTATGGAACATCCATTCTCCAAGATTCCACATCAACGAAAGCACCGTCTGTATGGATTTGAACCCCGTCATCAGCGAAAGGATTGTCCACCGTTACGGAATTGCCATTGTATGTGATGTAAACTGTGTCGCCTGTATGTGGTGACTCTTGCCTGAAAATGATGCTGTCAATATCCCTGATATTCAGTGTGCGACCTCCATCATCATCGTTAATGAACATGTGTTCGCCATTAAAACGGAAGTCTTCAACGTTATTTACATCCTTGTTATAGAGAGTGAATGCATTATTGAAAACTTGCATATGGTAGTTCTGCGCGCTGAGGCCGATGCAAGCCAGCAGAAGGGCTGTAACTAATAAGGTCTTTCTCATAGCTTGATCATTTTAAGGGTGCATGACTGAGTCTTGACCAGATAGAGCCCAATGCTAAGGTCGGAGATGTCAATAGGCTGGTTTCCAATCGCTTCTACCGATTTTACCAAGCGTCCATCAAGGGCGTAAATATGGATGGATTCTTTGCCGTTGAGGTTGCGCAGGATGAAAGCATCGTGAACGGGGTTGGGGGAGAGGTAAACCGATGTGTTTGAAGTTTCTCCAACGTTTTCCGTCTCGTTGCAAGTGATCTTGCGGATGTCGGCCAGGTTGAATCTGTCGGATTTAGCTCCAACACCGGTAACCGCGATTTCGACGACAAGGGTTTCATTGTCTTCAAAATAGACGCGGTCACTTTCGGTCATATAATAGGTGCGTTCGGTACCATCGTTCAAATGGATGGTCATTTGGGTGGATTGTGCTGCAAGGTGGAAGACAAGCCCCAAGGCGAAGGTTAAAAGCAGCAATCCGCGTTGAAAAATGCGTTTCATCGGTAATGAATTATGTGTACAATAAAGTGAAAGATGCAAAGATACACATTATAATAATATGTATGACTCAGTTTTGATGAAAATTATTTGAGTTCGGAGGTGAGATAAGGTCTTGTGACCGATTCCGAACAATGCAGCATTTCCTTCGGCGTTCCACTGAAAATGACCCTGCCGCCCATGGCACCGCCACCTGGACCGAGCTCGATGAGGTAGTCACAGGACTTCAGCATCTCTAAGTTGTGATCGATAAGGAAGATGGTGTTGCCTGCCTCCACCATGGTGTCGAAGAGGTCGAGGATGCGCTTGATGTCGTTGAGGTGGAGGCCGTCGGAAGGCTCGTCCATGATGAAAATCTTGCCCGCGTCGCGGAGATACGAGGCTAGTTTGATGCGTTGCAACTCACCGCCAGATAAGGTCGAAAGCGACTGATTCAGATGCAAATAGCCCAACCCGACCTTCCGCAAAGGCTCCAGTTTCTCAGCGATGACGGTGCCTGCAAACATCTCTGAGGCTTTGTTGGCGGTCATGTCCATCACCTCGGCGATGTTCATGCCGTTGACCTTATAAGATAATACTTCGTTGCTGTAACGCAGTCCGCCACAAGCCTCGCAAGTGGTCTCGATGGCGTCCATGAAAGCCATGTCGCTGACGATGACGCCTTTGCCTTGGCAGACGGGACAGCCGCCCTTGCCGTTGAAAGAGAACAAGTCGGCTTTAGTTTTGTTAACCTTGGCAAAGAGTTTTCGGATATCGTCGGCCACTTCGAGATAGGTGGCAGGGGTGGAGCGCAGGCTGATGCCGATGTTCTTCTGGCTGATGTAGACGATTTCCTCAGGCTGCGGATAAGCCTTACGGAAGCATTCCATCAGTGAACTCTTGCCAGAACCAGCTACGCCTGCGATGCCGCACATCACACCCAATGGCAAGTCAACGCTCAAGTCTTTGATATTGTGCAGTGTGGCGTTCTCCAAATGAAAAAGCGACTTGGGTTGACGCACTTGTTCCTTAATGGAACTTGTTGCGCTGAGCGAAATACCTGTTAACGTCTGGCTATGCAACAATTCGTCGTAGCTGCCTTCGAAGACGATTTCACCGCCTTTCATGCCCGCGCCAGGACCCATGTCGATGATGTGGTCGGCGATTTTGATCATTTCCTTGTGGTGCTCGACGAGGATGACCGTGTTGCCGTGGTTTTTCAGCTTTTGCACCGACTTTTGCATGAGCAGGATATCGTGGTTGTGCAGGCCGACACTGGGTTCGTCGAGGATGTACATCACATCGGAAAGGGGTGAATTGATGTATTTGGCGATCTTGCAGCGTTGCGCCTCGCCGCCCGAGAGCGTGCCGATAGCGCGGTCGAGGGTGAGGTAACCAAGGCCGATTTCCTCCAAAGCCGCTAAACGTTCAATGGTGGCATGGCGTATGTCGGCAGCAAGCGGGTTATCGATGGTCTCCATCCATTGGCGGCAGTCGGCGATGCTCATGGCAGTCACATCGGCGATGTTCACCCCTTTGATTTTGCAAGAACGTATCTTCTCGTTGAGGCGGGTGCCACCACAGTCGGGACAAGTGCCCATGGTAAGCATGGGGTTGAGCACGGCAGCATGGAGCAAACCTTCCTCCGAGTTGATGATGCTGCGATACATGCGCGGGATGAGACCCTCGTATTTGGCACTCTTTGGCCAGTTGGAAGGCGGGTTCTTCAGCTTGATTTGCGGTGAGTTAAGAAACAAATCGAGTTCCTCGGGTGAGTAGTCCTTGATTTTCTTGTCCAAGTCAAAAAGGCCGCTATGGGCGTACCGGATCCAGCGCCATCCGCCTTTGCCGAAGGCGATGTAATGGATGGTGTCCTCATCGTTGAGCGACTTGTCGAAGTCGACGAGCTTGTGTATGTCCAACTCGCGAATTTCGCCCAAGCCTGCGCAACGTGGACAGCTCCCCGAAGGGTGGTTGAAAGAGAAAGCATCGGAATAGCCTACAAAAGGCTGGCCGATACGCGAGAACAACAGTCTCAACAAGGCATATATATCAGTGTAGGTGCCTACGGTTGATCTAGAATTGGAAGTGGGTTTTCTTTGTTCGATGACGATGGCTATGGGTAGATTCTCGATGTCGCCTACGTGGGGGCGACCATACTTGGGCAGATATTGCTGGGTAAACGAAGGGAAAGTGTCGTTCAACTCTCGGCGCGATTTGGCTGCGATGGTGTCCAACACCAAGGACGACTTTCCCGACCCCGACACACCTGTCACCACGGTAATCTGCCGCTTCGGGATTTTGACGGTGACATGCTTTAGGTTGTTCTCGGTCGCGTCTTTGATGAGGATATAATCGAAATCGTATGGGCTTTCCATGTGGGTCTTGGGTTGGTTTAGTGGATATGGCACATCTTCACTTTAGCCATGGGGATTTCGTTTTCGGCAACCGTCATAAGGTCTCTGTCGAGGATGACGAAATCAGCGTCTTTTCCGACTTCGATACTTCCTTTGCGGGCTTCGATAAAGCAGCCTTTAGCAACCCAAATCGAGATGGAACGCATGGCTTGCTCGCGGGTTAGTGCATTCTCCATTTGGAAGCCCTCGGCAGGTGTGCCGTCCAAGTGCTTGCGAGCGACAGCAGCATAGAAAGTGTAGATAGGACTGATGTCCTCAATAGGGAAGTCGGTGCCATTGATGACCCAGCCGTTTTGCTGTAGCAATTGTTGGTAGGCATACGCATTCTTGATGCGCCCGCCAAGACGTTCGTCTGCCCAGTCCATGTCGGAGGTGCAGTGTGTGGTCTGTATGGAGGGGATAACTGATAATTCCCCAAAGCGTTGGAAGTCCTCGTCGGCAACCGTTTGAGAGTGCTCGATGCGCCAGCGTAAATCATTTTTGCCTTTCAGGTATTCTGAAAAGATGTCCAAAATATGGTGCACGCCGCCGTCGCCGATGGCATGGCAGCAGACTTGATAACCAGCATCGTAGGCCTTTTGGCAGACATGACGGTAGAACTCGTCGCTTTCGAGAATTAAGCCGTCGTTGGTCGGGTCGTCGGTGTAAGGTTCAAGCAGTTTCGCGCCGCGTGAACCCAAGGCGCCGTCGGCATAGATCTTCACGCTGCGGACGGTGAGCCTTTCCTTGTCGATGACACCTTGACGCATGAAGTGGTCCATCGTCTCATCATCAGGATTGACCATCGCGTTGACGTGCATCTTGAGTTGTCCAGTTTGTTGCAGGCTGTCAATCAGCTCGATGGTGGCGATGTCTTGTCCTGCATCGGTGACGCTGGTCAGGCCGACGCTCATGCAGTTTTCTTGCGCTTTCAGTAGGGCTTGGATGCTTTGTGCAGTCTCCATCTTGGGCACCAAGGCCTTTGCAGCATCGGCGAGGTTGTCCAACAAAACACCCGTGCAACGACCTTCTTTGACGATTGCCATGCCGCCGTCCATCTTCGTGTTGGCATCGATGTTGGCTAAGGCAAGAACCTCTTTGGAGATCAGCACGGCATGACCATCCACGCGGGTTAGCAGGACATTCTTGTTGGGAAAGGCCTCTGCAAGCTTTTCGTTATCAGGAAACTCGGCCACTTCCCAAAGGTTTTGGTCCCAGCCGCGACCTAAGAGCCATTCAGCAGGGTAGAGGCTGTCGTGCACTTTGAGGCGTTCGATGACTTCATCGTAGGAACGGCAGCCTTTCAGGTCGGCCCAGCGGACAAGGTTCTCGCCGTAGCCCGTGAAATGGCTGTGTCCGTCCATGAAGCCGGGATACACCGCATCGCCTTGGGCGTCGATGGTTTCCTTGGCAGCGTATTGGCGCATGATGCTCTCTTCATCGCCGACGGCGACAAACTTACCGTCTTTCACGGCAAAGGCTTGGGCTTTGGAAAAGTCGTTGTCGACGGTGTAGATATTGGCATTGTGGACGATGAGGTCGACGGGTGTTTTTTGGTTACAGGAGGTCATAAAGGTCAAAATTGAAGCGATGAATGCTAAAGTTATGTGTCTTGTATGTGTTTTCATGGTTTGTTGTCTTTGGATTGGGCGGCAAAAATAAGGAAAACCTCGTTACAGCCATTCCACTTTTCCGCTTTGGAGGTTGTAAAAAGCCGAAACGACTTTGGCGCCAACATGATGGACGATTTCATCTTCTTCGATCAGTTGTGCCATCCGTTTGGCGTGACGCCGTGCGTTGTCGTCGATGCAGCAACCCGAGTTGATTGAAGGCTTGATGCGTTTGGCTAAATCAAGTATATGGCCGGGCAAGTCGCCGCCGTGGCAGGTTGCCGTGACGGCACCACAGGCAGCGTGTCCCATGACGACCACCAAGGGCGTCTCCAAATGCTCGACGGCATATTCTATGGACCCCAGCACTTCCTCGTCCACTATATTGCCCGCATTGCGGATGACGAAGAGGTCGCCGAGTTTCTGGTCAAAGATAATCTCAGGTGCCACACGGCTGTCGGAGCAACACAGCACCACGGCAATGGGGTGCTGGCCTGCGGTGAGTTGTTCCCGCAGTGTTGCATAGTCGTCTTTTGGTGTCAAGCTTCCCGAGATGAAGCGATTATTACCCTCTTTGAGTAGGTCTAAGGCTTGTTGTGAATTTGTTTTCATGGTTTTCATTTTAAAGAATCTCCCTTGCAATCCAAGCGCAGGCCTCGGCATCGGCCAAGGCGTTATGGTGGTTGATTAAATCGTAGCCGCATGCTGCAGCCACAGTGTGCAGTTGGTGGTTAGGCAACAGCTTCCCGAAATGTTTGCGCGAAGCGCGGCAGGTGCAGTAGAACTGATAGTCGGGGTAATCCATCTGATAGCAGCGCATCACGGCCTTCAGGCAGCCTTCATCGAATGGACTATTGTGTGCTACGAGAGGCAGACCCTCGATGAGCGGCTCAATCTTTTGCCAGACATACGGGAAAACGGGTGCGTCCTCAGTATCGGCCTTGGTGATGCCGTGGACGAGCGTGTTCCAATAGAGGTAATAATTGGGTTCGGGTTGAATAAGCGAATAGAACGAGTCCACGAACTCGCCTTCACGAACGATGACCACACCCACGCTACACACGCTGGTGCGCTCGTTGTTGGCGGTCTCGAAGTCTATGGCGGCGAAGGAGTTCATTTCTTGCTGTAATTGTTCCACATCCGTTTGACCATGCCAGCCATCTCTTTACGCAGCCAAAGTGGTTCCAACACTTCAAGTGCATCGCCGTTCCAAAGGAGTTCTTGCTGGAAGTCGAAGGTGGGGCGCACCTCAACGGAGAAGATGCTGTATTCGCCCGTATGCACCAGCTCCTTTTGTGAAGGATGCAAGGGTAGGGAACGCAGGTAGTTGGCTTGGTCGGCGCTTACTTTCAGCTTCACGGTCTCGATGGGGCAATCCTCGTCGCGAATGATGCCGAAACAGCCTTTGAAGTAGTTCTCTGGGTTGAATTTCTTGGGGTATTTGAAGGTCTCCTCCGACAGCCGTGCCTCCAGTACGCGGTCCAAGGAGTAGATTCGGATCTTGTCTTCGTAGATGCTATTGCCCACCATGTACCACCGCTGCCGGAACAGCTTCACGCAATAGGGCGCCACGGGGAAGGTGTGCTCGCTTTCGCTCCAAAAGCCTTTATAGGTGATTTCCAGCAATCGGTTTTTCTTCATGGCTTCCATGACCGTGGCGAGGAAGTCTTGGCCTGAGGGGATGCTTTCCAAAAGGATACGGTCGCTGAGCGACTTGTTTTCCAACAGCGTGTTGTTGACCGACATGGTGCTGAGCAGCCAGCGTTGAAGGCCGTCGTCTTCCAGCACCTCCCGGTTCTCGATGTAATAGCGGTCGCCGTCGCTCTTGTCGCACATAATGACGAGGCCGAACATATCTTCCACCGCGTTCTTCCATGTATGGAACGTGCGGCGCGGAATCTCTTCACCCTCGCTTAGCTCGGTTTCCGTCCACCTGCGGTTAATTTCCTTCAGTGTGATTTTCTTGGCATGGTATAGCGTTTCTACAAGCCAGACGTATTTGTTGATTTGGTTTTTGGACATCTGTTTTGATAATGTGTTAAAGTATGATCTGTTTTACCCATTCAATAATTTTCGATGTAGCATCAAATACAAATTCTTGTCCTTTATCCGCTGATTTGAAATAAGAGCCT
>CAMYXV010000025.1 GCA_947303055.1 uncultured Bacteroidales bacterium | reverse complement strand
TGGCCAACCACCCCGAGATCCGTCGTGTGGATGCCGAAGCCGCCGCCAAATACGGCCTCGCCGCCCCCATGGGTGCTCGTATGATGACGGGTCACACTCGCATGCACGAGCATTTCGAGCATGAGCTGGCCGACTTCGAAAAGAAAGAAGCTGCTTATTTGTTCAATTTCGGCTATCAAGGCATTGTGTCGACTATTGACACACTGACCAGCCCCCACGATGTCATCGTTTACGACAATGAGGCCCATGCTTGCCTGCTCGATGGCATTCGCCTGCACATCGGCAACAAGTATAAATATCGCCACAACAACATGGAAGACCTTGAGAAGAAACTGAAGGTCGCCACGGAGGTAGTGGCCAAGACAGGTGGAGGCATCCTCGTCATCACCGAGGGTGTTTATGGCATGACGGGTGCATTAGGTGACCTTGCTGGCATCGTGGCCTTGAAGAAGAAATACAGCTTCCGCATTCTCATCGACGACGCCCACGGCTTCGGCGTGATGGGTCCGACGGGACGCGGCACCTCCGAACATTTCAATGTGATGGATGACATCGACATCTACATCGGTGCCTATGCCAAGGCCATGGCCATCATCGGTGGTTTTGTGGCAGGACCGAAGTATGTGATTGAGTACCTGCGCTATAATATGCGTTCTCAGATGTATGCCAAGAGCTTGCCGCTGGCCATCGTGGAAGGCTGCGAGAAGCGTCTGGAAATCATCCGCAGTGCAGAAGGTGACGCCCTCCGCGCTCAACTCTGGAAGGTCACCCGCGCCTTGCAGAAAGGCTTCCGTGACTTGGGCTTCGACATTGGTCCCGCCGAGGCTTGCGTGACACCGGTACACGTTCAAGGCGATGTGGTGCAGGCCACCAACATCGCCATGGACCTGCGCGAGAACTACCGTATCTTCTGCTCGGTCATCACTTATCCCGTCATCCCCAAGGGCATGATTATCTTCCGTATCATCCCAACAGCAGCCCATACGATGGACGACGTCAACTACACGTTGAACGCCTTCGCTGAAGTGCGGCAAAAGCTCGACAAGGGCTACTACGACGGGACGGAGGTACCCAATATGAGAATCGAATAATGGTCAAAAGACGACTGAAAGAGCGGCTTGAGCCGCTCTTTTTTTGCGCATTTCAAATATTATCCCTATCTTTGCATTTCCAAAAACATAGATAATCCCAAAAATAGGATAATATGATACTCGTAAAACAAGCTGGCGTTTACGTCAACATCTTGAATTGTAGACTAAAAAAATACCTCGCCGAGGTGTTCAAAAAGAACAATGTCAATCTGACCGCGGAGCAATACCTCGTCATGGACACGCTTTGGAACGAGGGCACGCTTACCCAGCAGGCCATCGCTTTTATCATCCAAAAAGACAAGAACTCGGTGACGCAATTCATTGACAACTTGGAGAAAAAGGGCCTCGTCACTCGCTCGGTAGCCAAGGATGACCGTCGCGTGAATAACATCGTGGTCACACCCGAAGGCATGGCGCTCAAGGACTCCACCAAACAACTGGCCATTGAGACAATGAACAAAGCCGTCGCGGGCGTTTCGGAAGAAGACCTGAACACTTTCGTCAACGTGTTGAAAAAAGTGTGCGGCAACATTAGCGATTTTTGACAATTGGTATTATTCTTGTATCAATTAGTAGGATAGCAGGCACATTTTTCTGCTTTGTTGCGATTTTGTACTATCTTTGCACAACAAAAACTTGATGTATATGAACAAGAAAATTAAGCTATTATTTGCCTTGGTTGCTTTGGCATTGCTTTTGCCATCGTGCAACAAAGGCCCGGGCGAAGGCGGCACGGGTACGGTGCAAGGCTTTGTGAAACTGGTGCATCATCCCGACGACGACTTTACCTTGACTCCTGACACCATGGTGGCTGCCAAAACCGATGTCTTCATCATTTATGGCGATGAGGCTTACTTTGGCAATGATGTGGAGACGGGTGCCGATGGCATGTATCGGTTTGAGTATCTGTTGCCAGGCAATTACACCGTATTCGCCTATTCCACTCTGCCTACGGGAGAGAAGGTGGCCGTAAGTGAGAAGGTTGATTTGACAAAGGGCGCAGTGGTGAATGTGCCTACCATCTATATCCACGACGGCAAGGCCTATGGCACATCCATCGTGAAAGGTCGCGTCCATGCTGCCTATTACCATAATGGTAGTTACCGCGGCGAAGGCTGGGCCTGTGAGCATCGCGTTTATATCCGCAGGGCTGGCGAGGACTTTCCGTTCGACGACACCCGTGTGGGCCCTGATGGCTATTTCGCCTTCCAAAAGCTGCAACCTGGCGAATATGAAGTCTTCACTGCCTCCGATGATATCTTCACGGAAATCCCTGACTTCGTCTTCCAAACTATCGTTGTAGAGGAGAGCGGACAAATCTATGAACTTGAAGAACAATTTGAGGTGATTATCAATGTGTAAATCAAAGAATATGAAACGATTAATGATATTATTGGCACTTTTTGCCATCGGATTTGGTGCTATGGCGCAGTCGGTTTCGGAGAGCACCATTGTGAAGCGTGAGAACCGCAAAGGCATGGTGCTGAAGGAATGGAACACAGCGGCAGGCGACAAGCGCGCTTTCCTTGACCGTGTGACGACCTATGATGAGATGGGCCGTAAGATTGAGGAAATCGAATATGCCAGCTATGGACAAAAATGGCGTATCGTGTTCGAGTATCCTGCCAACAGCGACATCACGGCTAAGGTGACACGCGAAATCGAGTATAACGACCGCGACAAGGTGACCCGAATCAAGAAGTACGAGTACAACGAAGACGGCTCCAAGAAATGCCAGAAGAACTATTATCCCAACGGCAAACTGGAGTCGGTGAAGACCTACGAGTACGTCCCAAAATGACGTTGGCGTGGACGAGATTCTCAACATAGTGCAAAGCATGAAGTCCATCAACCTCGATGAGATGAGTGCCGTGAAACTGATGAACCGCATCGACACAAAGTATGTGGTGACGGAAGAACAGCTTCGTGCTATCTTGTTGGGAATCAAAGACAACTATTATGCTCAGGAGGTGGAAGGCAACCGTTTGTCACCTTACAGCACAGTGTATTACGACACGCCTGAGCTGACGATGTACCTCATCCACCATGACCGCCATCTGGTGCGCGACAAGGTGCGGGTGCGTACTTATGTCGACTCCCACCTGACCTTCTGCGAGGTGAAGCACAAGAACAACAAAGGGCGTACAAAGAAGAAACGCATCGAGGTGGAACCCATTCCAAACATTTTGGAGAATCCCGAAGCGGCAGAGTTTTTGGCAAAGAAACAACCTTATCCGGTGGAAATGCTGAGCCCGCACCTCGTCACGATTTTTGACCGTTTTACCTTGGTGAACTACGACAAAACTGAGCGCCTCACCATCGACTGCAACTTGCGTTTTGAAAACCTGCGAAGCCGCAACACCGCCTCCATGGCACCACTCGCCGTGATGGAATTGAAGCAAGACGGTCGCGCCCACTCCCTGCTGAAGGACGTGCTCTTTGAATTGAGAATCAGACCTTTCAAGGTGAGCAAATACTGCATCGGCACCTGCCTGACCCGTCCTGAGGTGAAGCAGAACCGGTTTAAGAAAAAATTGAGAAGAATAGAGAAATTGAAATCATGTAGAGACGCAAAATTTTGCGTCTCTACCAACGAGAATTAATACAACACAATATGTTACCCTTACAAATCAATATGCAGGACTTTGATCCTGACATTGCGCGAGAATTTGGCGGCGGCGCCTCCACCATGGATTTCCTTGGCGTGCCGCTTTTCGATGCCCAGAGCCTTTGGACGACCTTGATCCGTTTTGTGTTCAACATCATCGTCTGCTGGGTCATCATCCATTGTTTCTACTATAAGAAGGCCAACCGCAAGGATTATTATTTCACCTTCATCATGTTCGCAGCGGTCATCTTCCTCATCATCTCGCTGATGGAGAACATGAAGATGAACATCGCCTATGCCTTGGGCCTCTTCGCCATTTTCGGCATGATACGTTACCGAACGGAGACCATCAAAATCCGTGAGATGACCTACCTCTTTGTGATTATGGGTCTGAGTATCGTCAATGGCATGGCACTTTCCACTAGCTATTCCGAGTTGCTTATGGTCAACCTGCTTGTGGTACTTATTATTTGGCTCCTCGATGGTACGAAATTGTTGAAACACACGGCCACGAAAATCATACTTTACGACCGCATCGAGAACACCAAGCACGGCAAGGAGGAAGACCTGAAGGCCGACCTTATCGAACGCACGGGATTGGATATCAGTAAGGTAGAGGTGGGTCATATCGACTACCTGCGTGACGTGGCTTTCGTGAAGGTGTATTACAAGCCTATTGATGACGAGGTGAATACGATTGATACGATTACCAAATTGAAGGATTTCGATTGAAAAAGCTGTTTTACATAGTGCTGTTGTTGCTGCCGGTGATGGCCTTCGCGCAGAGCGAGCGCACGACCGACTTCGGTGGCATCGTCTCGGCAGAGGCTGAGGTGGGTCTGGTTGGTCCCTTCGGCATGTCGGTGGAGGAGGAGTTGCGTTTCGACCATAACTTCACTCAGTTCGACCGCTGGCTCAATTCGGTGGGCGTGGATTACAGCTGCTTGCACAACCGCATGAACATTGGTCTCACTGTGGATTACATCCGTCGCCACAACGACAGAGGTTATTACGAGAACCGTGGCCGTTTAGGTTTGCAGGTGACATACACCGAGGACTACCGCCGTTTCAAGTTCCAACTGCGGAGCAAGGCTATGGGTACTTTCTTCGATGAGCGCACGGGTGAGCATCGTGTCAATCCGAGACTGTATTGGCGCAATCGTTTGAAGGTGACCTACCAACCGATGAACAGCCGCTTCAAATATGCCCTTTCCACCGAGCTGTTTTGGCTCACCAACGACCCCAAGAAAGGTGGCCTCGACAACTTGCGCACGGTGCTTTCGGTGGATTACCGTCTCGCGCGGCAATACTCGCTTTCCGCTTTCGCCCGCATGGACAACGACCTCTGGGTGAACGACCCTGTGGACAGGTTTTATTTGGGATTGACGTTTAAGGCGAAGTATTGATTCGTAAAGGTGTGTACGTTTTTTTTCAACAAATAGCTGTTTTCTTTAGAAAATGGCTTTTTTATTTCAATAAGGTTTTCTATTTTTGTACTCTCGAATAATAAGTTTTAAAACCTTAATGATATGAATGCTAAACAGAGAATGAAAAGAATCGGTAGCATCTGCCTGATTGTCGGCGCATTGCTACTTGGCCTTCTGCCTTCTTGCGGCAAGAAAGGAACCACAACGACTGGTGGAAGCAAAACTTTCGTTGAGCGCATCCAACCCATCAGTCAGGACTTGCTGCCCTTCTTGGACAGCTATACCTCGGGGGTTATCGCTGCAGGTGAGCCCATCGTGGTGCGTTTCAGCAATCCTGAAATGCTCAAGGTGAAGTACGGCGAGGACATTTCCGCCAAGGCTTTCAATTTCACGCCTGCCTTGAAAGGTAAAGCCGTGTGGATTGACGAGAACACCATTGGCTTCCAGTACGACAACATCGACAAGAACCAGAACTATGTCTGCAAATTCAAGATGTCGGACTTCGTGGATGTGGCCTCCGACCAGATGCTTGAGTTTGGCTTCGGTGTGCGTCGCCAAAACTTCAGCCTCGTTGCGGTGCAACCTATCTGCACTTCAAATGAAGAGATGGATTTCCTCATCCGTTTGGCCTTTGCCGTGCCCGTCGACCAAGACGAGGTCGTCAATCTGTTTGATGAGTCTTTCCGCAAGAGTCATCCTGTTCAGGTTGCCTATGTCGGCAACAATGTCTATGACTTTGAATTGCAGAAATTCCAGCGTAAAAATGCGAATTATGAGGTTCCTGTCGTCCTCGACGGCAAGGCGTTGGACTGCAAAGCCAAGATGGAACGTAGCTTGACCGTCTATGCCAAGGATACCTTTGAGCCTGTGCTGTTTGATGTCGACAAGGCGGCCAGCAAAGGCACGCTCCTCTTCTCGCAGCCGCTGAAGGAAAACCAGAACCTCGCCGGTTTTGTCAATTTCAATCAAAAATTTGGCTATAAGGCTGACATTAAGGGAAATAAGATTGACTTCTATTTTGACAAGTCTAACTTGTATCGATATCAATTGGAGGACATGAACATGACGGTCGGCAGTGGCATTCGTGCCGAAAACGGAATGGTGCTTCAAAGCGAATATCAGTTCCCATTCGATTTGACCGACAACTTGCCCAAGGTGCGTTGGACCGATGATGGCGTCATCATTCCCAATGTGGATGAGACCACCGTTTATTTCGATGCTATCTGCCTCAACGCGGTGACACTGAGGATTGTCCGTATCTTCGACGACAACATCCTTTCCTTCTTGCAGGAAAACGAACTGAATGAGACCTACAATGTGCGCAGAGCAGGTCGTCTGGAAAAGAAGGTGCGTCTCGCCATCGACAATCCGTATGCCAACCAATGGAAAACCTTCCCCATCGTGCTTTCCGATTACATCAAGGTAGAACCTGGCGCGATGTATCAGCTGAGCCTCAATTTCGGTCCAGCTGACTATACCTTTGCTTCTGAGGAGATGAAGAAAGCTGTAATTGAAAATGATGTCAGGGAAGCCGAATATTGGGACGGCGAGGCTTACGACTACAAGGAGTATAACTATGATGGCGAATGGGGCGATCCCAACGGATACTATTTTTACAACTATGTAGAGGTGAAGAAGAACGTTGTCGTCAGCGACCTTGCCGTGACCGCCAAGATGGGCCGCAATGATCTAGTGGATGTGTATGTCTATCAGATTTCAAATGCTCAACCCGCTTCGGGTGCGCAGGTCAAAGCCTACAACTTCCAGAAGCAGGAACTGGCCAAAGGCAGTGTGGATGCACAAGGCCATGTGCAGTTGCAATGCGTTAACCGTCCCGCATTTGTGGTGGCGACGGACAAGAAAGGCAGCAAGTCGGTCATCAAGCTGAACGATGGCAATGCCTTGTCGTTCAGCCGATTCAATATTTCTGGCGAGGCTGTCGAGAAAGGTGTTTCCGCTTTTGCCTACTCCAACCGAGGTGTGTGGCGCCCAGGCGATGACTTGCAACTCAACCTCATGCTCAACGATTTTGAAGGCTCCATTCCTGCCGATTACCCTGTCGTCCTTGAAGTGTTGGATGCCACGGGTCGCCTTTATGCCAAACAGGTGAACACCAAGCCTGTGAACGACATCTACTGCTTCACCGTCCCGACCAATGTGGCCGACGAGACGGGTCTGTGGACGGCACGTTTCAAGGTGGGCACGAGCACCATCACCCAGAACCTCCGTGTGGAGACGGTGAAACCCAACCGTTTGGAAATCAAGTTTGATCTTCCCGAGTTGGTCAGCATCTCGCGCAATGAGCGAGTCAACCTCGTTTCAAGATGGCTCAACGGCATGAAAGCCAATGGTTTGAAGGCCGAAGTGGATGTGAAATTACGTGAAGGTGAGACCACTTTCAAGAATTTCGCTGATTATACTTTTGTCAACGAGACTCAGGAATTTGAGACCCAAGAGCTGTCGCTTTTCAGCGGTCAGTTAAACGCTGAAGGCATCGCCAATGTCGGTTTCGGCCCGTTGAAGAATGTGTATGCCGCTCAGATGATGAACGGTACATTCACGGTGAAGGTCTTTGAGCAAGGAGGTGATTTCAGCATTGCTTCCTTCAAGACGAAACTCTCACCCTACGAGCGTTATGTGGGCGTTGAGTTGCCTGAAACCTCATCAAAGTACGGTAGTTATTACGATACCAACAAGGACTGGAAGTTCAATATCGCCATGGTGGGCGAGAACGGTGAGGCTTACAAATCGGCGGTCTCACTGGAGTATGCTCTCTATAAGTTGGATTCCTATTGGTGGTGGTCGAGCGAGGATTATTATTCCTTGCAACGCTATGCCTCTGGCACATACAAGGCACCTTGGCAGAACGGTACTTTGACTTGCAACGGCACGACTTCGGTCACGTTCAATGTGCCGAACGAAAAATGGGGTAGTTACCTCTTTGTCGTCAACGACAAGCAGGGCGGCAACACGTTCGCCAAGGTTATCTCCTTCGACTGGGGCTATGGACATTCCTCATCCGCTTCGGGTGCGCCTGCACAACTGGCGATGAAGGCTACAGCCGATAGCTATCAGGTGGGCGACAATATTGTAGTGACCTTCCCCGCCAACGAAAAAGCCAAGGCGCTTGTCACAGTGGAAGCCAACGACCGTGTGTTGTTGACTCAGTTTGTGGACAACCTCGGTCAGGAAGGCAAGGTGGAAATCAAAGCCACCGAGGAAATGATTCCGAACGTGTATGTTTATGTGGCATTGATTCAGCCGCATGATGCCAACAATGATATGCCGATTCGCCTCTATGGTGTGTTGCCGGTGAAGGTGGAGAACAAGAAGCTGCAGCTGCAACCTAACATCCAAATTCCCGAAACGGCCAACACCAAGAAGAAGATTGACGTGAAGGTGAGCGAAGCCAATAAGCAAAGCATGACCTACACCTTAGCTATCGTCGATGAAGGTATCCTCGGCCTGACCAACTTCTCAACGCCGAATCCTTACGGCTACTTCAACAGTAAGCAGGCGTTGAGCGTCCGCACTTGGGACAACTACGCCAGTATCGTCGATGCGTTCAGCGGTGAGTTGGGTTCCGTCTATGCCATCGGTGGTGACGGAGTCCTTAACCAGGAAATCACTTTGGACAAGCGCTTCAAGGCCTATGCGGTCACTTTGGGACCTTTCGAGCTGAAGGGTGGCGAGACCAATACCCATAGCTTTGATGTGCCTCAATGTTCTGGTGCTTTGCGCTTTATGGTGGTGGCCAAGGGAAATGGCAAGGCTTTCGGCTCGTCCGAGAAGCGGATGACCGTCGTTGACCCAATAAACCTTTATCCTTCGGCACCGCGTGTGGTGGCTCCTGGCGATGAGTTGAACCTCAAAGTACAGGTACAAGCCCCGACAATGAAGAATAAGACCTTGCAGGTGAAGTTCGACAACAAGAACCTCGAACCCATTGGCAGCCTGCCGACTACGGTGCAGATTGACGGCAACGGCGAGGGTCTGATTGCTGTGAGGACTAACATCCCCAAGACTTTGGGCAATGCCGAATTGAAGGTCTCCGTCACTGGTGAGGGCTACACTGCCGAGTCCTCGACGCTGATGCCGATTCGTATGCCTTACGCCGAACGTCGCAATACGATAACCAAGGACATCGAAGCAGGTCAGACAGTGAGCGTGCCGTTTGAACTTGCTGGTATAGCAGGAACGCAGCAGGGCAACATCACCGTGTCTTCGTTGCTGCCTGTCGACCTCTTTGGCCGCATCGATTACCTGATGGATTACCCGCACGGTTGCCTTGAACAGACGACTTCGAAGGCCTTCCCGCAGCTTTATCTGAACTATTTCATCCAACTCGATGATAAGGAAAAAGCAGAGATGCGCAGCAACATCGAATGGGCCATCAATAACCTGAAGGCCTATCAGAAGTCCGACAACTCGATGACCAACTGGCCTGGTGGCCGTTACACCGACCCGTGGACGGAGATTTATGCCTTGCATTTCTTGGTGGAAGCCAACAAGCAAGGCTACAATGTGCCGCAGTATTTCTTGGACGGCCTGCTGAAATATCAAGCCGACCGCGCCAAGCAGTGGAAGAACAATCCTGACTACAAGCAGGGCGAGACCATTCAGGCCTATCGTCTCTTCGTGCTGTCATTGGCTGGTAAAGCCGAGATGGGTGCCATGAACCGCTTCAAGGAGCTGGATATGCGCTATGACTTGACCAAGGCTTTGGCTGCTGCTGCTTTTGCGCAGACGGGTAAGACCAGCATTGCTCAGAATCTGCTGCCCAATGTGGAGGAAGGCCAGGCAATGTCCGACTACTACACTTCTTTCGGCTCCCGCACCCGCGACCTTGCTTTCTTGACCTATGTCCAAATGCTTTGCGATGTCGACCAAGCCACAGTGCAGAACAACATCAACAGCGTGTGCCGCGTGTTGAGCAGTAATCGTTGGCTGGATACCCAGACCACGGCCTTCTCGCTCTTCGTCTTGGGTAAGTACGCCGAGAAGATGGGACTTAACAAGACCAACCTCTCTGCCACGGTGAAAGTGAACGGTGAGGAGCGCACGCTGAACGCCAACACGGCTTCGGTGGGCTATGCCTTCACGCCGAAGTTGGGCGGCAACATGGTCGAAATCAAGAACAACACCGACCAAAAGATGATTGCCAACCTGTTCACCAAGACTTCGGTTGCTGAATACGACATGAACGAGAGCGGTAACTTCATCAACATGACGGTGAGCTACACTGACAAGAATGGCAATCCGGTCAACCTGACCAACTTGACCGCTGGCACCGACCTCAGGGTGCAGATGACGGTGACCAATCCGAGTGAGTATCAAGTCACGGAGCTGGCACTGTCATACTACCTGCCTTCGGGCTGGGAGCTGGTGAATGACCGCTTGAGTGGCGATATGACTGGCAACGAAGGTGCCAAGCACATTGACCTCCGCGACGACCGCGCCTACTTCTACTTCGACCTGTGGCCGCGTGAAAAGAAAACCTTCACTTTGAAGGCCAACGCCACTTACGAAGGTAACTACATGATTCCTGCCGTGCGTTGCGAGGACATGTACAATGCCGAGATCTTCTATCAGGTGCCCGCCCGTGGGTGTGTGGTGAAGTAAGGTGAATGGGAATTCTATGGAATGGCTCGCAAGACATAAGAAGACGAGAATCGTGCTTTGGGCTCTTGCGGGCCTTTTCATTGCCTTCTTGTGCATCTCCGTCCCGCGCTTCGACAAACCGTATTCGACAGTCTTGACGGACCGAAACGGTGAACTCCTCGGCGCGAAGATTGCCGACGACAGACAATGGCGTTTTCCCGCCACCAACCACTATTCCCCGAAATACGTCGCCTGCCTCTTGGAATACGAAGACCGTTGGTTTTTCTTCCATCCAGGGTTCAACCCAGTCTCGTTCGTGAAGTCGTTCATCGATAATATGAAGGCAGGGGAAGTGGTCAGAGGGGGCAGCACCATCTCGATGCAGGTGGTGCGCATATCGCGCGACAATCCGCCTCGAACCTATGCGGAGAAACTTTGGGAAGTCATCTTGGCTATGCGCATGGAGCTGCACTATTCCAAGAGGTCCATTATTAATATGTATGCCGCCAATGCGCCCTTCGGAGGCAATGTGGTCGGCATCGACGCGGCGGCGTGGCGTTATTTCCATACCACACCCGACGACCTCTCTTGGAGCGAGGCAGCCACCCTTGCAGTGTTGCCCAATTCACCTGCCTTGATTCACCCAGGCCGTTCCCGCAACCGGTTGGAACAGAAACGTAATGAGCTGTTACAGCGATTGCCGCATTCCAAAACCTTTATTCCTGAGCGTTTTAATGTTCCCAAACTCTCTGAGGAAGATGCCGAACTGGCCATGATGGAAAACATCCCTGACCGTCCTTTCGACATGCCCATGTTGGCCTACCATTACCTCAGCGACCAGGATCGACAGCATCATGGGGAACATATTGCTTCTACTATTGACAGCAACCTGCAACGCTCGGTGTTGGACATCATGCACCGTCACCATGAGGCCAATGTGATGAATAATATCGACAATGCGGCAGTTTATATTGTTGATTATTTGAATGATGAAATTGTGGCCTACGTAGGCAACAACAGCGATGCTTCCGATGCCGCCATGGTCGACATGGTAAAGGCGCAACGCTCGACGGGTAGCATCTTGAAGCCGTTCCTTTTTGCCGCCATGTTGGACGAAGGCACATTGCTGCCCCAGATGGTTTTGCCCGACATCCCAATGAGCCTCTCAGGCTTCACGCCAAAGAACTATAGCGGAGAGTATTGGGGAGCCGTGCCTGCCGACAAGGCATTGCAAAACTCGTTGAACGCGCCATTTGTTCATCTGTTACGCGAGTATGGCCAACAACGTTTTCATGCTTTGCTCAAACAACTTCCATTGAAAGGTATTGTCTTCGATGCCGAGCATTATGGGCTGTCGCTCATCGTTGGAGGGGGAGAAGCATCACTTTTCGACATCACCAACGCTTATGCCAAGATGGGAAGGAAACTGGCTTCGTATGTTAATGAGAGCTTTAATGAGAAGATTGAAGAAAAGGAATCGCCTTTTTCGGCAGAGGCCATTGCCGAGACTTTCCATGTGATGAAAGGCTTGACGCGACCTACGAGCCAGATAGGGTGGGGAGGCTTCTCTTCCTCGGCACAGGTAGCTTGGAAGACGGGTACCAGCTTCGGCTTCAAGGATGCATGGGCGGTGGGCCTTACCGACCATTATGTGGTGGGTGTGTGGGTAGGCAACTCCGATGGTGAAGGTCGTCCTGGACTAACTGGTGTCGGTGTGGCGGCGCCGATATTATTTGATGTGGTCAGTAAATTGAATGACAGCTATCGTTATCCAGCCAACACCATGGAAAGCCTTGAGATTGAGGTCTGTGCCGAGTCAGGGTATCCCAAGTCGGAGTATTGCCAGAACACAAAAAAGATCCGTGTTTGCAATGTGGAGAACCAGACGGGCGTGTGCCCTTATCATAAAAAGGTGTTTTTGGACGAGACGCGGCAGTATCAGGTGCGCCCCGACTGCTATCCCGTTGACCAGAAATGTTATGAAGTGTATTATGTCTTGCCGCCGGTGATGGAGTGGTTCTATAAAAAACACTCGCCCTTATTCCGACCCTTGCCGGCTTTTTATCCAGGCTGTGGTACCGCCCATCCCGATGAGGTGATGGCTTTCGTCTATCCCAAAAGCGATGCCAAGGTGAGTATCCCCATCGGCATCCGAGGCGACCGCCAGCAGGTCATCTTCGAGATTGCGCATCGCAACCCGCAAAAGACCATCTTCTGGACCTTAAACGATGAGTTTTTGGGCCAGACGCGTCTCAACCACCAGATGCCTATCGATGTGGAGAAAGGCATATACCGTCTCCGTTGTGTGGACGAAGACGGGGTGGAGTTAAATCGTAGGATTGTTGTGCAATGATTTTTTTCGATTAATTTTTCGATTAATTTTCAATTTTTTGTTCCAGTAAAATAAATCTTCGTATATTTGCAGCGTGAAAAATAGAGAAAAATAAGCAGAAATAATTTTAAGTAATTATAAATCAATTAATTAACATTTTTAATAAACAATTTAAATTTCAAACAAATGAAACAAACAAAAATGTATGAAGCTCCCAAGATGGAGGTCATTGAACTGGGTACGCAAGGCGTACTGTGCGCTTCTATTCCCGAACCGGTTGATTTCACTGGTACAGGTATGACGTTCACCACAGATGGTGGAAACTGGTAATTGGTAATTAATTAATGTCAAATTTAAAATTAGAGTAAAAAAATGAAAAAAGTTGTAAGAATGCTGGGTCTTTGCGCCCTTGTTGCTCTTGCTTTCACTGCATGCAAGAAGAATGATACCCAAAAAGTGTCTTTCACTGCTACCATGCCACAGACCACTACCGATGCTAGAACTCATGTCCAGGGTATGGATTTGGTTTGGGATGAAGGTAATACGATTACTGTCCTCAATGCTGCCGGTGAAGATATGGATTTTACCCTCATCAGCGCTACCGATAAGGTTGCTACCTTTACCGCAGAAGGTGATGGTGCTACGTTCATGCAAGAAATCGAAACTGCCGATTACGTTGCTTTCTATCCTGCCGTCGTCGATGATGAAGGTGTGAGACTGAATGTTCCTGCCGAACAAATCTATACTCCAATTGGTAGTTTTGTCGACGATGTCTATCCAATGGTTGGTTTCAACGAGGGCTCCAATTTCGCTTTCCAAAGCAATTGTGGCTTCTTGAACCTGTCATTCAAGGCTCCTGAAAATGAATCCAGACAAATTGACAGAATTGTCCTTACTGCTAATGAAAATATTGCTGGTGATATGGTTTATGCCAAGAATGGTTTGAGCTATGTCTTTGAAGGCACTACCAATGTCATCACCATGACTTGCGAGGCCAAGCAGACTTGCTACGGCGATTTGGCTAGAGACTTTACGTTTATCCTTCCTGAAGGTGTCTTGGCTAACGGCTTTAACGTTAAGGTCTATGATGGTGAAACTCTTCTTGGTGACTTCACCACACAGAATCCTCAAAACGTGATTGTTGCCCAGCAATTCAGAAATATGTGGACTAAGACGCTGAATTAATCTGTAGGTAATTCAATTCGTAAAAAAAAGTCCTCTGGTTTCAGAGGACTTTTTTTGTTTTGTCTTGAGGGGTTTTACCATGCGTAAGCCTCTTCCGTCATCCACTTGCCTTGCACTTTCAGCACGCGTTCAATCACATCGCGCACCGCTCCTTTGCCGCCAGGTCGGTCGCTGACGAACTTGCTGATTTCCTTTACTTCAGGAGCGGCATCGGCAGGACAGGCGGGAAGCCCCACTTCTTTCATGACTTGTATGTCGGGGATGTCGTCGCCCATGAAGATGATCTGTTCGGCATAGAGGCCTTTTCTGTTCATGTACTCTTTGAGTTTCAGGACCTTGTTCGGTACACCGGTGAAGACATCGGTTACGCCAAGGCTGTTCATTCTCACCTCCATTGAGGGGCAAATCGCGCCTGAGATGACTGCGACTTTGTAGCCGAGTTTTGAGGCCAGTTGCAGCGCATAGCCGTCTTTTACGTTGGTGGCGCGCCACGGTTGGCCATTAGGGTCACTGAAAACGGTTCCGTCGGTCATCACGCCGTCGTAATCGAAAACAAAGGTCGTGATTTTGGAAAACAAAGTCTCAAGTTCGTTCATGGTTATATGGTTTTTATGGGCCAAAGATAGTGAATTTTTGTCAAACTTGGTGTGTTATCCTAAAAATGCGTAAATTTGCAAATTATTTAATTCAAAATATGAGAATAAGACATCAAAACGATAATGTGGAAGAAATCGTGGCCGCGACGATAGAGGCCATGGAAGCCGTGAAAGGCAAGGACATCGTAACCCTCGACCTGAGGGAAATCACCACCGCCGTGACGGACTATTTCGTCATCTGCCACGCGCCTTCAAAGACGCAAGTGGATGCCATCGCCGACAAGGTGGAGGAACTGGTTTATGAGAAAACGCATAGCAAGCCCTACCATGTGGAGGGCCGCGACAATACGGAATGGATTTTGATAGATTTCGTGGATGTCGTCGTTCACGTATTCTTGGAATCGAAACGGAGTTATTACAAATTGGAAGAGCTTTGGGCCGATGCCGAAAGAATCGTGAAAGCGGCTGAAGAATAATCGTTTCAAAATCAATTGTTTACAAATGAATAATAACGAGACTCAAGGGCCTGGCAACAACCCGAACCAGCCTGCTCAGCCTAACCAACCGAACCAAAAGCCTAATGGCAAAAGGCGATTCAATATCATGTGGATTTATGCCATTTTGGCAATCGTCCTCATCGGACTGAATTTCTTGGGCAGGGATGCGGTTACACCACAAGAAGAAATCGACCAGGGCAAACTCATCGAAATGCTGAAGAAGGGTGAGATTGGCAAGATTGAACTTGTCAACCGCGAGGATGCCGAGGTTTATCTGAATCAGAAAGGCTTGTCGGTCTATTTCCCTGAGGTGATTCCCAATTCCGATGGATTCACTGCAACACCAAACTACACCTATAAGATTGGCTCTTTGGATAGGTTCGAGGAGATGGTGGAGAATGCCCAACAGGAAGTGTCTAACCCCGTGTATATCACTAATGTAAGACGCAATAATTGGATGTCTGACATCATTGGATGGATTATACCTTTGGTGTTAATCGTTGTGTTTTATATCATTCTCATGCGTGGCATGGGTCGCAACATGGGCGGTGGCGCCGGCTCGATTTTCAGCATCGGTAAGTCGCGGGCGCAGCTGTATGACAAAAACAGCAGTAGCGTTAATGTGACTTTCAAGGATGTGGCAGGCTTGGAAGAGGCCAAGGTGGAAATCATGGAAGTCGTGGACTTCTTGAAGAATCCTGAGAAATACACCAAGTTAGGCGGAAAAATCCCGAAGGGTGTGCTGCTGGTTGGCCCTCCTGGAACGGGTAAGACCCTGCTGGCTAAGTCAGTTGCTGGTGAGGCCAATGTGCCTTTTTTCAGCCTTTCGGGTTCCGACTTTGTGGAGATGTTTGTAGGAGTGGGTGCCTCGCGCGTCCGCGACCTCTTTAGTAATGCCAAATCGAAAGCGCCGTGCATCATCTTCATCGATGAAATCGATGCCATCGGACGTGCCCGTGGCAAGAGTGCCATCACGGGTGGCAACGACGAGCGTGAAAGCACGTTGAACCAGTTGCTTACCGAGATGGACGGCTTTGGCACCAACTCGGGTGTCATCGTGTTGGCCGCCACCAACCGCGCCGACATTTTGGACAAGGCTTTGCTCCGTGCCGGTCGTTTCGACCGTCAGATTTATGTGGAGTTGCCCGACATTGTGGGTCGTAAGGAGATTTTCGAGGTGCACATGCGTGGTCTGAAGCTTGGCAAGGATGTCGACAAGGACTTCTTGGCCAAACAGACCCCAGGCTTCTCGGGAGCCGACATTGCCAACGTGTGTAACGAAGCCGCACTGATGGCTGCCCGTAAAGGCAAGGAGGAGATTGACAAGCAGGACTTCTTAGATGCCGTTGACCGCATCATTGGAGGTCTTGAAAAGAAGAATAAGATCATCACACCTGAAGAAAAGAAGGTCATCGCCTTCCACGAGGCGGGTCACGCCACAACGAGCTGGCTTCTGCAATATGCCCATCCTTTAGTGAAAGTGACCATCGTGCCGCGTGGCAACTCATTGGGTGCTGCTTGGTATCTGCCCGAAGAGCGTCAGATTACGACCAAGGAACAAATGTATCACGAGATGATTGCCACTTTGGGCGGTCGTGCCGCTGAACAGGTGATCTTTGGACAGATTTCGACGGGAGCCCTGTCCGACCTTGAAAAGGTGACCAAACAGGCTTTCGCTATGGTGACTTATTATGGTCTAGACGACGAAATAGGCAATATCAGCTACTACGACTCCACGGGTCAGCAGGACTACAACCTGACAAAGCCCTACAGCGAGAAGACCGCCGAGACCATCGACAAGGAAGTGAGCAAACTCATCGAGAAAGCCTATCAGGAAGCTATCTCCATCCTCACCGATCATCGTGAGGGCTTGACTCAGTTGGCCACCAAACTTGTCGAGGAGGAGGTCATCTTCGGCGAGGACTTGGAGCGTATCTTCGGCAAGCGTCCGTGGAACAATTCGGAAGATGAGAAGCTGAAGGATGCTGCACTGAAAGCGGCTGAAAGCCGATCTGAAAATCAACCTGAAAACGAATCTCAAAACGCATAACGCATGGCTTGGGATAACAAAGGAGAAAACAAGGACGCCACCTTCAAGGAGCAGATGCTTGCCAAGGTGCGCAATGCCCTCATCGAGCGGCAGGAAGCCTTGTTCAAGGATATTGACCAACGCACCGAGACTTGGGTGCCTATCAAGGAAGAGGATGGTACGGCCATCACTTTTGTGCAGAACTTCAAAGAGCATGGTGGCATCTTCGTTTATTTGGAGAGCGAAGCCGAGTTTGCTGAGTGCATCAAACAACTGGCACCCGAAAACGGATGGGAGCCGTTGTGGTGTTCAAGCCCCGACATGCAGCGTTTGTTGGATAAATACGGCATTCCATATTCTGAGAGCAAGGAGCGCGAGCCCAAGCAGAAGCTTGTCAGTCTGACAGGCTGCGAGTGTTTGGTGGCGCAAACAGGCAGCATCGTCCTCTCTGACACATTGACGCAGACCCGTGAGGCCTATGCCTTGCCTGACATTTTGTTGGTGTATGCCACCACGGAGCAAATCGTCCCCGGAATGCGTAGCGCTTTCCAGACGGTGAAACGGAAGTATGCCAAGAGAAAACCTTCACAACTGACCTTCATCACAGGGCCGAGCCGTAGCACCGACATCGAGCAGACCTTAGTCATCGGTGCCAGTGGCATCCGCCAGGTGGCAGTGTTTTTGGTGGATGAGGAATAATTGTGGAAAATATTCAAATAAAGCGGAAATTATTTGTTTAAAATGTTTTTATTTGTAATTTTGTCGCGTTATTTGAAATACAAACGAAGATGAAAAGACTCTATCTATTGCTTTATTTGTCTCTATTGGCTTTATTGTCTTCATGCTCGACCGACATCGACCTTTATGCCGACTACAAGCAAGTTCCTATCGTTTATGGCATCCTTGATGCTACGGCCGACACCAATTTCATCAAGATAACACGTGCTTTTTATGTACAAGGCGACGCCTATCAATCGGCCATCAATCCCGATTCGAGCAATTATGCTGGCAGACTGAATGCCCGTCTCGTTGAATACTGCAACGGCGACAGCGTCCGTGAAATCATCCTCGACACCATCACTATCCACAATAAGGAGCAGGGCATTTTCTATGCGCCCGACCAAAAGTTGTATTACACCACCGAGCCTTTGAACTGGAATGGGGTGAACAATCGTTACAGTTATCAGCTTATAGTCGACCTTCCTGATCGCACATTGACTACGAAGACCGATGTGGTGGGCAACAGTAGCTTCGACATCCAGAGCTTGGCCGTCAATTTCTCGAAGGAATACTTCGGAATGGTGCCTCGGCGTTTCCTGTTCTATCCAGCTATCAACGCTTCATTCTATGATGTCAGCATGTCGTTCACTTTCTTGGAACAACGCACGCCTGAAGACGATTCGGTGCCGCGTACCATGACATGGGATGTGGGCACTTTTTTTGAAAGCAACCTTTCCTCAAACATGGATGGCGAAGCTTTTATCTTCACCTATCGGCCTGAGGCTTTCTATGAAAGGCTGAACGATTTTATTGGCGGCGACACAAATGTTGTGGGCTTGAAGAGATACCTCGAGGACTATCCTGTTGAAGTCACTATTGCGGCTGGTGGTAGGAAGCTGCAGCAATATATCTATGAAAACGATCCTAGTTACGGTTTCGTAGGTGGCGACAATGAATTTACCCTCATTGATGACGGTTATGGGGTGCTTTCGTCGCGGATGACGATAAAGCGTTATGTGCGCTTGGGCGGTGAAACCGTGCCCGATTTGGTGAAAGAACGCAAATGGGGTTTCAAATTCATTGGTGGAGAACCAATAGAGTAGCGGAGTAAGGTCCCTGAGCCTGTCGAAGGGCCGGTTTACTTATTGTTTTGTTTATCTATCGACTTTGATAACTCTGGTAGTTTTTCTGGCAGATTGTTGATTAACGCCTCTTTTTTCTTTCGGTTCCAGCCTTTAATTTGGTGCTCTCTGCGAAAAGCTTCATCAATTCGTTGAAACTCTTCGTAGTAAACAAGTTTTATAGGTAAGTACTTCTTCGTAAAAACAGAGCCTTCTCCTGCTTGATGCTGCTTTATTCGTAGGTCAAGGTCGTGAGTGCTACCTACATAGTATTGTCCGTTAGAGCATTCCAATATGTACATGTAACACATACGAACCCTTTCTAATAGGTCGGCCCTTCGACAGGCTCAGGGACCTTAACACTTACTTTAACTGGTCAATTATTGCCTCAATCGAAACGCCTTCCGCCTCAGCAGTATAGTTCCTGATGATGCGATGGCGCAGAATCGGGACGGCGACGCGTTGCACGTCCTCGATGTCAGGTGAGTATTTGCCCGTCAAGAGAGCGTTGGCCTTGGCGCCGATGATGAGGTATTGCGACGCACGCGGACCGGCACCCCAGCTGAGGTAACGGTTGGCCCATTCGTGGGCTTTCTCAGTGTTGGGACGGGTCTTCGCGACCAAGTTCACCGCATATTCATACACATTGTTGGGCACGGGCACACGGCGTACCAGTTGCTGGAAATACAAAATCTCCTCAGGCGACAACACGGCATTTACTTCGGTCACATTGCCCACGGTGGTGTTTTTCACGATGTCGATTTCCTCATCGTATGACGGATAATCGAGCATGAGGTTGAACATGAAACGGTCCAACTGGGCCTCGGGCAGGGGATAGGTGCCTTCCTGCTCGATGGGGTTTTGTGTTGCCAATACGAAGAACGGCTCCTGCAATTTATAGGTCTTGCCCGACACGGTGATGCTCTTCTCCTGCATGGCTTCAAGCAAAGCGGCCTGCGTCTTAGGCGGGGTACGGTTGATTTCGTCGGCCAAGACGATATTGGCAAAAACAGGACCTTTGATGAACTTGAACTGTCGTGACTCATCCAAAATCTCGGTGCCCACGATGTCGGAAGGCATCAGGTCGGGGGTGAACTGGATGCGGCTGAAGCTCAAGCCCAAGGCCTTGCCGATGGTGTTGACCAACAGGGTTTTGGCCAAGCCAGGCACACCCACGAGCAGCACATGGCCTTGACAGAAAATGGATAGTATGGTGTTGTGGATGATGTCATGTTGTCCGACGATGACTTTTCCGATTTCCTTGCGGAGGGTCTCATATTTCTCGACCAATGCCTTGGCACCGTCGACATCTGAAGCGTAGTTTGTCATTGAAAATTCCAATCGTAATAAAAATCATAGTTCTTGTAAGCCTCGTCCAAGCGGATGTAGGCCTTGGCGGCTTTGTTGGTCACCCATTTGCCGATGGCTTCCTGGCGTTTCTGGCCCAAGGCCCAATTCTGGATGAGGTTGTAGTCCTCTTTCAAGTTGGCCTGATGGGCTTCTGTCTTCCGCTTGATCATGATGAGGCGGAAAGCATCGTTGTTCTCGTTGGTGGTCATCGGCACAGGGTCGCTAATTTCGCCTACATCGAGGCGGCTGATGACGAAAGCCAGGTTCTTGTATTCGGGATAGCTGCTTTCCAACTCCTGCATGTCTTGCAGGCTGAGCCAGTTGCCTCCCGTGGCGGCGTTGTTGAGGTAGCCGCCGTTGCTCTTCGAATCGTCGTCGCTGTATTTTTTGCAGGCCTCTTCGAAGGTCATGTCTCCGTTACGGATGAGTTGGGCCACCGAGTCGAGTTGGTTTTGGGCTTTCTCCAAAGCCTCGACAGGCACTTTCGCGGTGAGCAGGATATGGCGGCAGTTAATGGTCTCGCCCCTGCGTTCAATCAATTGAATAATGTGGAAACCGAATTCTGTCTCCACCACATCGGAGATTTCACCATCACGAAGATTGAAGGCCACGTTTTCAAATTCAGTGGCGTACACGCCTTTGCCGGCAAAGCCGAGTTCGCCGCCCTGACGGGCTGAGCCTGGGTCTTCGGAATAGAGTACTGCCATAGTGGCGAAACTGCTTTCACCTTCGAGGATGCGCTTGCGGATTTGATAGAGGCGGTCTTTCACTTGCAGTTTCTCGTCGATGCTGACTGGTGGACGCTTCACAATCTGAACGATTTCATAGCTCGGGCTGATGGTGGGTAGGCTGTCTTTCGGGATGTCGTTGAAGAAATCTTTCACCTCTTTCGGTGTCACCACCACGTTTTCCATGATTTTGGACTGCACTTGCTCTTGCAGCATCTGGTCTTTCACGGCTTGACGCACCTCTTCTTTGATTTCCGACATGCTCTTGCCGAATTGTTCTTCCATCTTCTCCTGCGAACCTATTCTGCTGACGAAATAACGGATGCGTTGGTCCATCTGGGCCTCCACTTGCTCGTCGGTGACGGTGATACTGTCCATTTCAGCCTGATTGAGCATGAGTTTCTGAAGTAACAAGTCTTCCAAAATACGGGCGCGCACTTCTTTTCCTGTACCTTCGGCCATACCTTGCAAGCGGTATTGAATGTATTGGTTCTCGATGTCGGATTGCAAGATGATGTTCTTTCCGACTACTGCCA
>CAMYXV010000024.1 GCA_947303055.1 uncultured Bacteroidales bacterium | reverse complement strand
ACTTAAAGATGGGTATTCAGTTCCACGCTTCTTTTGTGTCAATCAAATGGGATATGAAGGATATCCCTGCGCTTTTGAAACTGGAAGCCAAAAAGAAAACGGATGAAGAAATTGTTTGTTTTTCTGTGTTTTGCATCAATTGCAATATCTTTTTCGAGTTGTGCAACAATTATTGGTGGTGCTAAATACAATGCGAAAGTCCAAGTCCCCAACCATCCTAATGCATCTATTAGTGTTAATGGTGAGTTTAAGGGACAGGGAGAAGCTAATTTTTTAGTCAAAAGGAGAGATGCCAACAAGTTGGATATCACAGTTCAAGAAGAAGATTGTGAACCTGAAACAACACATTTTACAAAAAAAGCTTTCCGTGGGTGGGCTTTCGTAGGAACACTGGTTGGTTGGACAGGTATTACACCTAATTACATTCCTCTGCCATGGGGTGTTGTGGTGGATGCTTGTACTGGCGCTTGGTGGAAACCTGATGTGACAGAAAAAGGAGTAAGCAAAATTGATTATGACAATTTCTTATATACCATCACATACAAAGCAATTCCTAAAAAAGAATCAACCATCAAGCCTGAGGAAAAGAATAAAGAACCTTTAGATGCTCCTACAAAGTCAAAAGCAGAAATACTTCGAGAGTTAAAACAACTATTTGATGATGGTGTACTAACACAGGAGGAATACGAAAAAGAAAAAGCTAAGGTTTTAGGGTCGGAGTAGTAATGTTATCAAAAATTGATTTTATAAAACTAAGGCAGCTCACGAGGCTGCCTATTGTTTTGTGATAAAGATGGTCAAAGCGGGTGCTTTATGTTTAATTGTCCGCAGTCAATTCGTTCCTTAAAAACCCATAAATATAAGCTGGGCTTTGCGGCTTTATGTCTAAATCGTTTTGGGGAATCAAAAATAATACCTATCTTTGCGGCGTAATTAAACCAATTGATTATGCCAGAATTATTTAGACAGTACGGTTTTATTTTCATGTTCTTTTCCCATGAACATGAGCCTATTCATGTGCATGTAAGAGGCCATAACGGAGATGCCAAATTCGTTTGGGATGGGGAAGGCTTCGTTTTTGAGAGTTCAAATAACATCAAAGCGAACGACTTGAAACGTATTGAACGCGCCATCCACGAGAATGCCGATATAATCATCAATCGTTGGTATGAAATCTTTAAACCAGAAGAAGATGAAAATCAATAAAATATGGTTTGAAGGCGAGTGGCTCTATGGCCTTGGCGATGATGGAAAGACGTATCGCCAATCGCTACTTTGGTATAAAGATTTGTTGAAGGCTTCTGATTCGGAACGCGAAGAATATGAAATCAGTACAATCGGCATCCATTGGCGGGAATTGGATGTGGATGTCAGTTTTGAGAGTTTCACTTACGATGAGGCGGAACCCTCTGAGTTGCAACGCTTTTTCTTGACCCATCCAGAAATCAACGTGGGGCAGTTTGCATTGAAGGCAGGTATTAATGCTGGATTGCTTCGTAACTATATCAATGGATTCAAAAAACCTTCCCAAGAACGAGAACAACAGATTTTGCAACAAATCCATCAATTAGGTCAAGAATTTGCGGCTGTTACATTCTAAAAAACTGTATTTTTGCAGTTTCTTTCAAAAATAGCAAAAACACCTCGTTGTATGGACTATAACTTTACTGAAATCGAGAAAAAGTGGCAGCAGTATTGGCGCGACCACAAAGTGTATAAGGTTGATATTGACCATAATAAGCCGAAATTCTATGTCTTGGACATGTTCCCGTATCCCTCGGGCGCGGGTCTGCATGTCGGACACCCACTGGGTTATATCGCCTCCGATATCTATGCGCGTTACAAGCGTCTGAAAGGCTTCAACGTGCTGCACCCAATGGGCTACGATGCCTACGGTCTGCCTGCGGAGCAGTACGCCATTCAAACGGGTACTCACCCAGCCATCACTACCGAGAAGAACATCAACCGCTACCGCGAGCAGATGGACAAGATCGGCTTTTGCTACGACTGGGATCGCGAGGTGCGCACCTGCGAGCCGGGCTACTACAAGTGGACGCAGTGGACTTTCATCCAGCTGTTCAACTCGTTCTACTGCAACGGCTGCCAGAAAGCCCAACCCATCAGCAAACTGATACACCGTTTCGAGGAAAAAGGTACCGAAGGTCTCAACGTGGCCGAGAGCAAGCCGCTGAGCTTCACCGCCGACGAATGGAAGGCCATGAGCGAGAAGGAACAACAAGAGGTGCTGATGAACTACCGCCTTGCCTATCAAGCCGAGGCTATGGTGAACTGGTGCCCAGGCTTGGGTACAGTGCTCGCCAACGACGAAGTGGCCGACGGCCTCTCGGTGCGTGGCGGCTTCCCCGTGGAACGCAAGTCGATGAAGCAGTGGCAACTGCGTATCACAGCCTATGCCGACCGTCTGCTCCAAGGCCTTGAGACCGTCGATTGGAGCGAGTCGGTGAAAGACCTGCAGCGTAACTGGATCGGCAAGTCAATGGGTGCTTCGGTTATCTTCAAAGTTGACGGTAAAGATATCGATTTAGAGGTGTTCACTACTCGTGCCGATACCTTGTTCGGTACGACTTTCATGGTGCTTGCTCCTGAGCATGAGCTGGTGAGCGAAATCACTACGCCCGATCAGCGCGCCGAGGTGGAGGAATACATCACCCGCACCAAGAACCGCAGCGAACGCGAGCGTATGGCTGAGGTGCGTAAGGTGAGCGGCGCCTTCACGGGTGCATACGGCATCAACCCCATCACGGGTGCTAAGTTGCCTATCTGGATTGCTGACTACGTACTGATGGGTTACGGTACGGGCGCTATCATGGCCGTGCCTGCCCACGATAGCCGCGACTTCGCCTTCGCTCGTCATTTCAACCTGCCTATTATTCAAGTGGTGAAGAAACCTGGCACCGAGCCGACTGACCCCGATACTTGGGACGAAAGCTTTGATGCTAAGGACGGTGAACTCGTCAATTCGGGCTTCCTCAACGGCCTGACGGTCAAGAAAGCCATTGAGCGCATGATTGAAGAACTGGAAAAACTGGGCGTCGGAACGGGCAAGACTAACTACCGCCTCCGTGATGCCATCTTCAGCCGCCAGCGTTATTGGGGCGAGCCGTTCCCGATCTATTACAAGGACGGCATGCCTTACGCCATGGACGAGTCGAAGCTGCCGCTTGAGTTGCCTGCCATCAGCGAATATAAGCCTACCGAGACGGGTGAGCCGCCTTTGGCTCGTGCCACGAACTGGGTCACCGAGGAAGGCTATCCCATCGAGACCAACACCATGCCGGGCTTTGCCGGTTCCAGCGGTTATTATTTCCGTTACGAAGACCCGCACAACGACAAGGAATATTTCAGCCGCGAAGCCAACGACTATTGGCAAAACGTTGACCTCTATATTGGTGGTGCCGAACATGCCACTGGCCACTTGATTTACAGCCGTTTCTGGTGTAAGTTCTTGTATGACATTGGTTTGTCATGCAAGGACGAGCCGTTCCAGCGCATGATCAACCAAGGTATGATTCAAGGCCGTTCCAGCTTTGTCTATCGCGTCAACTTGGAGAAGATATGTGAGTACGACCTTTGGAATATTATTAAGGACAAGAGGTTGGGCGTTGAGTTCGTTAAAGGTTTCAAGGATGGTCGCCGTCAGTTCGACTTCTTCTGCCCCGAGAAAGGCATCATCGTTGAGATCAATCGTATGGGTAACCTTGAGAAGGTGGCCGAACCGTGGAAAGAGTATGCCGAAAGCAAAGGCTACAAACTGCTGCTGGTACCCATCATCGAAATGGTGAACGATTGTGCACAAGGCACGCACAAAGTGGAACAGAAGATTAAAGACATGATTGATGGCAAGGAAGTCCCCACGTTCGTTGATGGAGAAGGCTTCAAAGGAGGCCCATTGTATATCTCCAAAAACTGCGAAGACCGTGAACTGTTCAGTGACCCGATTCATGTGGACATCAACATGGTACACAACGACATCCTTGATGTGGAGGCCTTCCGCCAGTGGCGCGACGACCTGAAAGACGCGTGGTTTATCTTCGAGAAGGACAAGGACGGTAACGACATTTACGTCTGCGGTAACGAAGTCGAGAAGATGTCGAAGTCGAAATACAACGTGCAGAACCCCGACGACCTTGTAGAGAAATACGGCGCTGACACGCTCCGTCTCTATGAGATGTTCCTTGGTCCCTTGGAGCAATCCAAGCCGTGGGATACGCAAGGCATCGAAGGCACCTTCCGTTTTGTGCGCAAGTTCTGGAGGTTATTCCATAACGAAAACAACGAGTTCAACGTCAGCAATGAGCCTGCCACTGCGCCCGAACTGAAGAGCCTGCACAAGCTTATCAAGAAGGAAGAGGAGGGCATTGAGAGCATCTCGTTCAACACGGTCGTTTCGGCCTTCATGATTTGCGTCAACGAACTGGCCGACATGAAGTGCAACAAGCGCGAGATTCTTGAACCTTTGACGGTGATGATTTCGCCTTACGCACCGCATATCGCCGAGGAGTTGTGGCACCTGCTGGGTCATGAGACCTCAGTGGTGAATGCCGCATTCCCCGCTTACGACGAGAGCAAGACGGTGGAGAACAGCTTCAATTATCCCATCAGCTTTAATGGCAAGATGCGCTTCAACATGGAGCTGCCTGTCACAATGAGTGCCGAAGAGGTTCAAGCCGCCGTGCTCGCCGCACCTGAATCCGCCAAATGGATTGAGGGCAAGCAGGTGCGTAAGGTTATCTATGTGCCTAAGAAGATTGTGAATATTGTGGTGGGGTAAAGAGATTCTTTAGTTGGCTTAAAGCGACATAGTTCTCGTACTCTGTTCAATAACAGGAAGCCATGGCCTTCTCCATCCTTTCTGTTGCCTTTTCCCAGTCATAAACGCGATTTGTGAACTCAAACCCCGCTTGGGCAATGCGTTCAGCCCTTTCCTTGTCGGTCAAGAGGATGATGATGTGCTGGGCCATTTCTTCGGCATTGCTGCCGATGAGGATTTCTTCGTCAGGTTTTGCACCAAGCGAGGCATTGGCCAAAGGTGAGGTGATGGCGGGTAGGCGCATCGACATGGCTTCCAACAGCTTGTTTTGGAGTCCCGTGCCAATACGCATGGGGGCAATGAAGACACGACTTTGGGCGTAGGCATCGCGGATGTCGTCGATCCAGCCGCTGACGAAGATTTTGTCAGATGCCGCTTTCTTCACCTTCGGGTCGGGGGTGGCGCCAGCGATGTAGAGTTTTGCTTCAGGTAGGGTCTTCCAAACGATGGGCATAATCTCATTGGCCAAGTACTCCACGGCGTTCACGTTGGGCGGATAGCTCATATTACCAGTGAAGACGAGGTCGTATAGTTTCTCGTGTTCTTGCGGTTTGAAGTAGTCGTGGTCGACGCCATTGGGGATGATGAGGATTTTGTCGCGTTTTTCATGCGGGAACAAGGCTCTGTCAGGCTCGCTGATGATAGTCTTCACGTCGAAATCGTTGAAGATGGCAGCCTCGTAGCGTTTCAGGCGACGGTATTCCATATTATAAATAGGCCGAGTGATGGGCGAAGCGACATCGGCGCGGCGTTTCATGCCGAAGGAGAAAATATCTTGATAGTCAAGGGCTTTTGTGAGTTTCTTGTGTCGGATGTATTCTGCCACGCGGAGTAACTGACCGAAGAGCATATCAGGCTTGTGTTTGGCGATCAAGGCATCGATTTTTCGGGCAGCCTTGCGGTTGAAGAAATAACCACATTGCATAGGCCATCCTTTTAAAAAGGCGCGAACGAGACCCAATGCGATTTGGGGCTTGGTGATTTTGATGAAGTTGATGGACTGGCAGTAGGGTTGAAGGGCATGAAAAGCATCTTGTTCGCTGACTTTCGAATCGTCATTCAAGGCACAGAGGACGATTTCGTTGTGCTTGGAGAGCTGCTTTATCTGGTTGAAAGCCCGCAACTTGTCGCCTTTTTCGAGCGGGTAAGGAATGCGGGGCAGGAGTACAAATATCTTCATCTCATCGGATTTAGGGGGCAAAGATAAGAAAATTACAAGAAACTAATCTTGCTCCCTGGCCGAATCTGCTCATAGAACATCAGCAGGCGGGCAATGATTTTGCGGTTGTCGTAGGTCTCTTCGATGAGTTTGCGTGCCGCTTGACCGATTCTGACGGCTATCTGTGGATTCTCGTTGATGCTGCGGATGGCTTCCACCATCTTGGCTTTGTTCTCGGCGATGATGATGTTCACTTCCTCGTCATAGAGAATGCCTTCGGCACCCACTCGGGTGGTGATGACGGTCTTACCCATGGCCATCGACTCGATGATTTTGATGCGGATGCCACTGCCCGAAAGCAGAGGGACGATGGCTACATCGTGGTCGGAGACAAAAGCCTTGGCATCAGGCACTTGGCCAATGACATTGACATGCGGGTCATTCAATGTGGTGAGCCATTCAGGCATGTTGCGACCTGCCAGATGATAGACGAAACCAGGTACTTTCTCCACGGTTTTGGGCAACACTTCGTCGATGAACCAGCGTATGCCTTCCTCGTTGGGCATCCAGTTCATGGAACCGATATGGTAAAACTTGGGCTTGCCTTCAATCTCGCTTTTTGGTGTAAACTCCTCAGGGTAAACGCCATAAGGGATGTCAATGATGGGCTTGGAGCAGTATTTTCTGAAGAAAGCAGCGTCCTTGCGGGTGATGGCGGCAATGCCGTCGACAGTCTCTAAAGCATTGAGTTCGTACTCCTTCAAGGTCTTTGTCAAGTGGCTGATATACCAGCGTTTGAGGAAGAACTTCGTCTCCTTGGCAATGCGTTCCCAAATTTTGTGTTCCACGTTGTGGGCGCGTAGCACAATCATGGCTTTTGAGTGGGCACGGATGTCGGCAACATACGGAGTCATATACAGCATTTCCAACTGTACCACGTCAAATTGCTCTTTTTCAAGCAGTTCGATAAGCCTATCCCTAAACTCCTTGGAGATGAACCGCTCAACATGGTACGACCGCTTGGTGAACAGGTTGAGGAAGGCTTTCAGAGGTCTTATGCTCAGGTCGACATCAATCAGTTCGATGCCAGTTTTCTTCTTGTATTCCTCAGGGATGTCCGATTCTTTTACGTTGAATTTCTCGCTGTTGACGGCCAGTATCTTGACTTGATGTCCCGCTTCCAGCAATCCTGTGATAATGCTGTTCATCGCCATGGGACCGCCTTCCGAGGCAGGATAGGGAGGTTTGTTGCAGAGTAGGAGTATTTTCATGTTGAATCGTTGCTTTGTAGGGCTGTCGTACCACGGCAGCCGATATGTTTATGTAGGTGTTTCAACCTCAGTTTTGCGTTTTTTGCGGAATAGTTTCTGGAAGAATTTTTTCCAGCTGTCGCCATCGAAGAGGGCAGCATCGGTGGTGGCCTTGAAAGTGAAGAACAAGCCGACGGGTAACAGTACAAGGGATGAGAGCCATACGCCGAGGAACATGTTGAGGTCACCGAAGACGGCCATGCGCTCGGCAATGGTTGAAATAAGGTGATAGATGATGAAAAACACCACGGAAATGACTACGGGCAAGCCTAGTCCGCCCTTGCGGATGATGCTACCCAAAGGTGCCCCGATGAAGAAGAAAATGATACAGGCGATGCTCAAGGTGAACTTCTTGTGCCATTCCTTCCGGTGCTTGTTGATGTTCTCGACTTGTGTGCCAAGGTCCAATTTGTTGAAAGCAATATTGTCTTTGGCGTTTTGGGCGCTGCCTATTGCCATACCAATAATGATGTTCCGTGTTTCTTGGTCAAAACGGGCGAGCAATGGCCAACTCAGGACGATGTTGGTATCGGCCGCAATACTGTCGGGAAGAGGATTGACGATACCTTCTGGCGGGACGCCAGTCCGCAGGCTGTAATAGTTGCCCCAACGTCGTGAGAAACCTTGAGTAAAGGCTTCTTGTTTGCTGTCGTAGCGTCGTTCGAGTGAGTCTAGTGAGCTGGAGAGTTGGCGTATGTTCATCATCTGTTGGTAGGATTTGTACATGTCTTCACTCGAGCGGGTCAAATCGAACGAGGCCAGACTGAATTTGATCTGTTCCTGCTTGAACGACATACGTTCGAAAGGTCTCGTTTCCTTGTAGTTTTCAGGGGTCAGGTCGGTGTAGTTGTAGCCGTTGTAAAGCGTAAAAATGATGTTGCGCTGGTTGGGACTCATCGCCATCATGCCCGAGTCGGCCGAGATGATTTTAGTGTTGCCGTAATGGTCAGAGTGGTCGTAGATTTTCACCCCGTAGATGTGGCTTCCATCTTTGCCTTTCTTTTCCACGAAGATGACAAAGTTGTCTATGTCCTTGTAAAACACCCCTTCTTTGATGTTGAAAGCTAGCTTTTGCCGTTGCACGTCGGTGAGCAAGGTGCGCCATTTGAGCGTGGCAATAGGGATGAGGCTATTGGAGATAAAGAAGGCCAATACGCTGAGAGCCAATGCAAAAGTCAATAAGGGCCGCATGGCACGCCACATGGAGATGCCTGAGGCCTTCATGGCTACCAATTCATAGTGCTCGCCGAGGTTGCCGAAACACATCAACAAGGCCAACAGCAAAGCCAAGGGCAGCGACATGGGTATGGCAGTGATGGAGGTATAAAAAAGAAGCTCCGCTATAATCTTGATTTCCAAACCTTTGCCGACCAAGTCGTCAACATATAGCCAAACGAATTGCATCACCCAAATGAATACCACGATGAAAAAGGTGAGTACAAAGGTGCCCAAAAACGATTTGGTGATATATTGGTAAAGTTTTTTCATTCCTTATGAAAAGAAAACGCTGCAAAGTTAGAAAAATTCTATCTTTGCCGAAAAAATACACACACTATGAACCAACTTGATTATTTCAAAGGCTTGAATATAGCCATCACTATTAGTGCCAAAGACGGCGAGATTTTATATCAGAACGACAGTTCACTTGAGGTGAACGGTGATGCACGAGGCCGCGATTTGATGAAATGCCACAATGAGCGCTCTCGGCAAATCATACAGCATTTGCTTGATGATGCCGCGACCAATGTCTATACGATTTCCAAGAAAGGCAAGAAAAAGCTCATCTATCAGACGCCATGGTATGAGGATGATGCCAAGCAAATCGTCGGGGGTCTCGTTGAGTTCTCCATCATCCTGCCGGAGGATATGCCACATTACGACAGGGGATAACAAAAAAAAGGGCGCCGCGGCGCCCTTTTCCGTTCATCAAGCTTTACTTCGTCACGAGGTTATAAGTATCCTGAGCAATCACAAACTCCTCGTCAGTAGGATACACCACCACAGTGACCTTGGAGTTGGGCGTGCTGATGACGCCAGCGTCGCCGATGATTTCTTTGTTCATGGCAGCGTCGAACTCGATGCCGAGGCCTTCCATATTTTCGAGGATAGCCTCACGCATGAACCAGGCGTTCTCACCGATACCACCCGTCATCACGATGACGTCGGCACCATTCATCACGGCCATGTAGGCTCCGATGTATTTCTTCACACGGTGGGCGAACATGTTGAAGGCATAGGTGCAACGCTCATCGCCTTCTTCCTTGGCGGCGCGCACGTCACGCATGTCCTGCTTGCCACCTGTGATGCCCACGAGACCGGACTTCTTATTGACTAAGGTGTTCATCTCCTTGGTCGTGTAGCCTTCCTTGTCCATGATGTACATGAAGACGCCCACGTCGAGGTCGCCAGTGCGGCTGCCCATGACGAGACCCTCAACAGGCGTGAAGCCCATGGAGGTCTCCACCGACTTGCCGTATTCCACGGCGGCGATGGAAGCACCACTGCCGAGGTGGCAGGTCACAATCTTCGACTTCTTCCAGTCCTTGCCGACGAAAGCGGCAGCCTTTTCGGCCACGTACTTATGGCTGGTGCCGTGGAAGCCGTAACGACGGATGCGGTATTTCTCATAGTACTCGTAAGGCACGGCATAGAGGTAAGCCTCAGGCGGCATGGTGCTGTGGAACGAGGTGTCGAACACGGCGGCCATCGGAATGCCGGGGAGCACTTCTTCCATGGCGTGGATGCCTTGCAGGCTGCCAGGATTGTGCAACGGGGCAAGGTCGGTCAATGATTCGATGCCTTCGATGACTTTCTTGTCGATGAGCACGCTCTTCGGGAACAACTCACCGCCATGGGCCACGCGGTGACCGACAGCGTTGATTTCCTTCAGGTCCTTGATGACACCCATCTTCGGGTCGACCAAAGCCTTCAGCACCAGCTTGATGCCTTCGGTGTGGTTCGGGATGGGGAGTTGCTCGTAGTATTTCTCACCATTGTATTTGTGGGTGAATTCGCCCATTTCGAGGCCGATGCGTTCGAGCAAGCCCTTGGCCAGCAGGCGCGATGAATTGGCATTTTCCATTTCCAGCAGCTGATACTTGATAGAAGAGCTGCCACAATTTAATACTAATATCTTCATGATTATTTTTGTTTTTGTGCAATAGCTTGGTTACAGGTAATAGCCACCAGTTTGTAAACATCGTCAATTGAGCAGCCGCGGCTGAGGTCGTTGCAGGGCTTGGCGAGGCCTTGCAGCACGGGGCCGACCGCTTCGGCGCCAGCCAGACGCTGGACGAGCTTGTAGGCGATGTTACCGACTTCAAGGCAAGGGAACACGAGGGTGTTAGCTTTGCCGGCGACTGGGCTGCCTGGGGCTTTACTTGAACCGACTGACGGCACGATGGCGGCATCGGCTTGCAGTTCACCGTCCAAGAGGAGGTCGGGACGGCGTTCCTTGGCGATGCGCGTGGCTTCGATGACCTTGTCGACCACCTCATGCTTGGCGCTACCCTTGGTGGAGAAGCTCAGAATGGCGGTGATAGGGTCGATCTTAGCGATGGCCTTGGCGGTGTCGGCAGTGCAGATGGCGATTTCAGCCAGTTGCTCTGCGGTCGGCATAGGCGTGACGGCACAGTCGGCGAAGACCATGCGGCCATTGGTGCCGTAGGGGCAACCTTCGGGCAGGAACATCGTAAAGGCGCCGCTGACGCAAGTCACACCAGGAACGGTCTTGATGATCTGCAGGGCGGGACGGAGCATGTCGCCCGTGGTGCTGCGGGCACCGCTGACGAGACCGTCAGCCTCACCAGCCTTGACCATCAGGATGCCGAGGTACATGAAGTTCTGAGCCAGCTCGTCGGCTTGTTCGGGGGTCATGCCTTTGGCTTTACGCAGCTCGTAGAGCAGGTCGGAATATTTCTTCTTGTCAGGGTTGTTCTTCGGGTCGATGATGCGGGCCTTGTCGATGTTTTTCAGACCAAACTCAGCGGTCATCTCTTTGATCTTTTCGGCGGGACCGATAAGGATGATATCTGCCACGTTATCGGCCAGAAGCTGGTCGGCGGCTTTCAAGGTACGGGGCTCATCGCCCTCGGGGAGCACAATGCGCTGCTTGTTGGCTTGGGCATTGGCAATGATTTCTTGCATTAAATCCATTTTGTGATGTTTAATTGTTGATTGATTATTGTTTAATTGTTGATTTCAAAGAATAGACCTGCAAAGTTAGGAAAACTTTGTCTTGATTTGCAAATAATCCATTATTTTTGCAGCGCAAAAACGAGCCTTTCATGCCTCAGTACCCCGACATATTCTATAGGAATCCCCTCTTTGATACAGTTCAACCTGTTGACTCAGTGCAGGTTGTGGATACTGTTGTCCGCGATAGCGTGGTGCCGAGCTTCATCACTTCGGGTTTCCATGGCACGCTGATGCCCTTGGAACGCATGAGCTACGAAATCTTTCAAGGCTGGAATCTTGCTCTGTTGGGACTGATGCTGTTGCTTATCGTGATTAACAAGCAGCTTTATCCGCGTCAGTTCCGTCAGGTCTTGTCGGTGCCGAGTGGCGTGGCCCACACCAACCAGCTGTTGCGTGAGTGGAATCCATTGCGTAGCTTCCTTTGTGTCTCGTTCACGTTGGGCTATATCCTGCTCATTGCCCTTTTTGTGCAGAAAAGCTGTGTGATACTTTCACACGATGTGCTGAAATACAACAATTGGCCGATGTTTTGGACGCTCTGTGCCTGCGTGGCGGGTTGGGTACTGTTCCGCTATCTGATGCTGCATTTTGTCAACTGGCTTTTCAACACCCGCGATACTGTCGACCGGCAGATGACCGTCCAGTTTTCCATTTCCATCTTCACGCTTATTGCAATGATTCCTCTCGTGCTACTTTTGATTTATAATCCAATTAAATATTTTGTGTGGATTGGCTTTGGTTTATTGGGATTAGCGGCAGTTTTCAGGCTTGTTTTGGGCATAATTGAGACTCGGATTGCAACAAAAATGTCTTCGTTTTATATTTTTTTGTATTTTTGCGCCCTCGAAATCGCACCCATTGCAACCCTCGTGACCGCAGGTTGGCGTTATTTTAGTCAGGGAGCTGTATTTTAGCGAGTTAGGATGCTTGGATGGAGGAATAATTGAGTATTTTAGACGTTCTAAAAGAGAAGAAAAAGATGAAGATTAAGTCGATTTTGGTGTCGCAACCCAAGCCTGCTGACATTTCGAAGACGCCTTTTGCCGACATGATGAAGAAATACGGTGTGAACTTCACTTTCGAGAAGTTCATCAAGCTCGATGATGTCACGGCAAGCGAACTCCGTCAAGAACACATCAAACTCCCGGAATATACCGCCATTATCTTGACTAGTCGCAATGCCATCGACCATTTCTTCAGAGTGGCTAAGGAAATGCGCTACGCTGTTCCAGAGACTTTGAAGTATTTCTGCATCAACGAGTCGACGGCTTTCTATTTGCAACGTTATGTGCAATACCGCAAGCGCAAGGTGTTCTACGGCAACCAGACACTGAATGACCTTATCGACATCATGAAGAAGCACAAGGACGAGAAATACCTCTACTGCTGCTCCGACATCAGCTCCGATGCCACAATCGACCTGCTGACCGCTGCCAAGCTCAACTTCACCAAGGCCGTGATGTTCCGCACCGTTCCCGCCGATTTGAAGGATGTGGTGAAAATCAGTGACTACGACATGCTGGTCTTCTTCAGCCCCATGGGTATTCAGTCACTGAAAGTGAACTTCCCCGATTTCGAACAGAAAGAGGTGGCCATCGGTGGCTTCGGCGATGCCACATGCCAAGCCATCATCGACGCTGGTTTTGAACTCAATTTCCGTGCACCTACACAGACAGCTCACTCTATGACCATGGCCATCGAGGAGTATATCGTTGCTGAACAGAAAAAGAGCAAGAAGAAGTAAACCTCCTGTCTTCCAAAGCGTTTCAAGCCATGACGGCCACGGAGGGACTCCCAAAATACGAACGAATCTGTAAAGAAAACGACATCCAGGCGCTTTTCGACAAGGGGCGTGGCGTCAGTGTGTATCCATATCGGGTCGTTTATCTATTTCGACATGATGAAAGCCATTCTGTCACTGTGCGGGTACTGGTCTCCGTCTCCAAAAAACGCTTTCATCATGCCTTCAAACGCAACCGTGTGAAACGTCTGATGCGTGAAGCATGGAGGCGCAACAAGGCTCCGCTCTACGAAATCTGCCAAAGGGATAATATTTCGGTGGATGTCGCGTTAGTCTATACGGCTACGGTCATCCACAGCTACGAGGAGATGTTGGCCAAGACGAAGAAAGCCGTTCAAGAGATTGTAAAAAACTATAGTTCGACTCAGCTTACTAACCATGAAGCGCATAGCAAAACTGCCCGCTAAGTTGCTGATTCTGCTGATCAGGCTCTATCAGGTGACCTTGTCGCCATGGCTTGGGAAGAGTTGTCGCTATACGCCCACTTGTTCCAACTACGGCATCGAGGCTATTGAGAAATACGGCTTCTTCAAAGGTGGCTGGCTCACTTTCAAGCGCATTCTCTCCTGCAACCCTTGGGGCGGCAGTGGCTACGACCCAGTCCCGTGAATGAGATTCCCCTTCGGGGAATGGAGGGGAGTCATGTTTTTAACCGCGGCGGTTTGAACTGCTACAAAGAGGTAACTTGTTGATACCGCCGCTTAATACATAAGAACAGAACTCCATTCCCCGAAGGGGGAACTAAACATAGTAATTGAAAACAAATAGAACAAAATGAAGAAAATATCGCTAGCTGCTTTCATCTTAGCACTTTTACTGCCTCTCGGCCTCTTCGCCCAAGAGAAACAAAACAACTTCGAAATCGCCAAGAGCCTCGACATCTACAACAGCCTCCTCCGTGAGCTCAACCTCAACTATGTCGACGAAATCAACCCGGGCGAACTCAACGAGACGGCCATCAAAGCCATGCTTGACGGCCTCGACCCCTACACGGTCTTCATCCCCGAGTCGGATATCGAGAATGCCAAGTTCATGACCACAGGCGAATACGGCGGCATTGGCGCGCTGATTCAATATGACGGTGAGTTCACCCGTATCTCCGAGCCCTATTATGGCTGGCCTGCACAGAAAGCAGGCATCATCGCTGGCGATGCCATCCTTGAGGTGAATGGCGTGGACTGCAAAAAGAAGAACACGCAAGAGGTCAGCAACCTGCTGAAGGGACAGCCTGGCACCGAAGTGACGATGAAAATCAAGCGGTATGGTCAGGAGAAGCCTTTGGAAATCAAGTTGAAACGTGAGAAGGTGAAAATCGACAACATACCTTATTATAAGGTATTCGACAATGGCATCGCTTACCTCTCGTTGAGTGGTTTTACCCGTGATGCTGCCAGGGAGGTGAAAGAGAAGTTCATGGAGATGCGTAAAGACCGTCAGTTGAAGGGCTTTGTCCTCGACTTGCGCGGCAATGGCGGTGGTCTGATGAACGAGGCTGTCGACATCGTCAACTTGTTCATTCCCAAAGCAAAGCCTGTCGTTTCCATGAAAGGCAAGGCTGCCACGGCCAATAGCATGCATCCTACCACCAACGACCCCGTGGATTTGGAGATTCCGTTGGCTATCCTCGTTGATGGCAATAGTGCCTCGGCCAGTGAGATTGTGGCAGGCGCCATTCAAGATTACGACCGCGGTGTCATCATCGGACAAAGGACGTTTGGTAAAGGATTGGTGCAGAATATCTTACCGCTGAGCTATAACACGCAGATGAAGGTCACGGTGGCGCATTATTACATCCCCAGCGGTCGCTGCATCCAGGAGATTGACTACTCGCATAAGAAAGACACTACTCAGACGAAAAACGATACCCTCGGCAAGGCCTTTAAGACCATTGGAGGTCGCACAGTCTACGAAGGTCACGGCATTACCCCGGATGTGAAGGTCGAACGTGACCCCTATGCCACGGTGACGGCTTATCTTTATGGTAAAAACTACATCTTCGACTATGCCAACAAGTTCTACAGCGAGCACAAGAGTATCGATTCAGCAGACCGTTTCCAAATCGACGAGGCTACCTATCAGGATTTCATGAAGTTTGTGAAAGACAAGAACTTTACTTACACCACCGAGAGCGAGAAAGCCATCGAGAAACTGAAGAAAACGGCTAAGGAAGAAGGTTATTTGGACCAGATTCAGCCGCAAATCGATCAGCTAGAAAAGAACCTCGCTGCCGAAAAGGCCAATGACCTGCTCAGCAACCGTAAGGACATTGAGGAACTGCTGCGTTCCGAAATTGTGGGACGCTACTATTATCAGAAAGGCCGCATCGTTGCCTCTCTGAAAGACGACCCCGACTTGAAACGCGCCTTTGAAATCCTGCTCAACACCAACGGCAAGGACGAATACCATAGCATCTTGAGCGGCAAGTGATGACCTCGCAGGCTTCCATACGACCCTATCTGAACCAAGCCTATCTCTTGGGCTTGTTGATGGTGGCCGTCGGCCTCACCCTCTCGCCCTTCCTCATGGGCATGTCACAGTTCTGGCTTGTCCTCGTCTGGTTTGTTGATGGACTTTGTACAAAGTCCATCAACAACAAACTCTCCCGCTTCTTCCACAACAAAGCCGCTCTTCTCCTAGTAGCCTTCTACCTCATGCACGTAGTAGGCCTACTATGGACCTCCGACTTCGAATATGCCCTAAAAGACCTTCGCGTCAAGCTACCCATTCTTGTCATGCCCTTTGTCCTGTCAAGCATGGAGCCTTTGGACCGCAAGCGTTTCGATTTCGTCATGCTCGTTTATGTGCTGTCGGTTTTCATCGCCACATTGTTCAGCAGCGCATCCTACTGGCGACACGATTATGAAGACATTCGTGAGATTTCCCATTTTATCAGCCATATCCGGTTCTGCCTAAATATCGTATTTTGTATTGCAATAATCTGTTGGTACATCGTAAAAGCAAAGGTCCCTGAGCCTGTGGTCCCTGAGCAGGGTCGAAGGGTCGAAGGGCCGTCCAACTCCATCCCTGCATTCGGCCTAAAAACAGCCATAGACCGTTTCCTTCAATGGTTCCTTTTGTTTTGGTTCATCTACCAAATCTACATCTTCGAATCCCTGTCGGGCTATGTGATTCTGGCCGCAGTCGTCATCGTTTCAGCCGTTTACGCGTTCCTGCGATGGAAAAAGGGTAGGGGATGGCGTATTGGCATCGGTGTCGCGGCCTTATTGTTGTTGGCAATTGCTGCTTTGGTGGCCTTGCGTACCGTCAAGCCGATGATGGAGGTGAAGCCTGTAGATTTCAGCGCATTGGAAAAAAAGACTGCCCAAGGCAACTATTATTGGCACGACACGATAAGCTATCCCGTTGAGGACGGTAAATATGTGGGGTTGTATTTTTGTCGCACCGAATTACAGGAGGCATGGTCACAGCGTAGCGACTTGCCTTTTGACGGCACTACCGCCAACGGCGAGAATCTTGAAGCAACTTTGGCGCGTTATCTAACCTCCAAAGACCTCCGCAAAGATGCCCAAGGTGTGATGGCCTTGACCGATGAAGATATTCACAACATTGAGCAAGGTGTGGCCAACTATAATAATTGGAAGCATCCAGGGTTGCATTCCCGACTTTCTTCCACCTTGTTTGAATATAATCTTTACCGTCGCTTCAACAATCCCAATGGCGGTTCACTCTCGCAGCGCATAGAGTTCACGCGGGCCTCGTGCCATATCATCGGGCAGCATCCTTGGTTTGGTGTGGGTACAGGTGATGTGCCGCAGACCTTTGCTCAAACTTACGACGAGATTCATTCTCCGTTGAAAGAGGAATACCGTTTCCGCGCTCACAATCAATATCTTGCCATTGCGGTGGCATTCGGTCTGGTGGGCTTGGCATTTTTCCTGTTCGTCCTGCTTTATCCTTGGTTTTCGTCGAAGCGGAATCACACTTATTTGTATGTGGTGTTCCTTTGCATCATGCTGCTCTCGATGTTTTCCGAGGACACTTTAGAGACCCAAGCCGGTGCCACACTATTCGCATTCTTTGAAGCTTTGCTGTTGTTTGCTGCCCCACAAAAAAGCATGGATGTCAATCAGTAATGAAATTTTCCTTATCTTTGCGGCATCATGTATGAAAACTAAGCCAAGATGAGGAAAGAACAGTTTATTTGTCCCTACGAGGTTTATGATTCGATGGAAGAACTGCCGAAACAGGACGCTGACTTGATGCGTTGTGCCCATGAGGCAGCCCGCAATGCCTATGCACCTTATTCCAAATTCAATGTGGGTGCAGCGGTTCGACTGGCCAATGGTGCCATCGTGTTGGGTAACAACATTGAAAATGCGGCTTATCCCAGCGGCCTTTGTGCCGAGCGTGTAGCCATGTTTGGGGCTATGGCACAATATCCTGGTGTGCCTTTCGAGGCTTTGGCGGTAACGGCATGGTCGGACACGAAAGCCATCGCCGAGCCTGTCGCCCCTTGCGGGGCTTGCCGTCAGGTGATGGTGGAGGTAGAGCAGTTCTCCAAACGCCCGTTGCGTGTGCTCTGCCAAGGCGATACGGGTGCCGTCATGGTCTTCGACGGCGTCGAATCGCTGATGCCTTTTATCTTCTTGGATAAGTTCCTTTAATCGTTTTCTGTAAGCGGAGCTTTGAGAGCGGCCTCGGTGGGTTGCTTTGGCTGTGCTTTTTTCCAACTCCAGGCAATCAGCGCAACGGTCGCCACGGCACTCGCCACGAAGAGCCAAATGCTCCAGTCTTCACCGAAATGCTCCACATCCACGTTGATGATGCCTTTATTGTTGAGGTAATAAAGCACGACAACCATGCCGTTGTTGACGAAATGCATCAAAATGTTGGGCCACAGCGAGCCACTGATGTAGAACATATAACCTAACAACATGCCCAAAAACATGCGGGGCAGGAAGCCGTAGAACTGGAAATGGATGAAGGAGAAGATGGCCGCCGAAAGGATGATGGCAACATGCGGGTTCATCCTGCGGGTCAGCGATTGTTGCAACACGCCTCGGAAAGTCAGTTCTTCGCCTACGGCGGGAATCAGTGCGACAATCAACAAATTGAGCAAAAAGCCGCCGACGGTATCCGCATTCAGCATCTTTTCGGTTGCTGCCTTTGCAGTTTCTTCCAATGATTTAATCCAGTCTTCGAGCCAGGTTAAGCTTTTGCCAAAGCTCAAGCATTCGTTCCATGAGGTCAGCTGATTGGTGACAGGCAGCGAGACAAACATCAAGGCCACACCAATTAATATGAGCCACCATAGTGGAGTAAGGCTGCGGAATCCTAACTTTTGCATCCGGTGCTCCTTGCGCGTAAGGTAATAATACACAATAGGAGGCACAACAAACATCATGATTGAGTTGATGCCTTGTCCGATTTTTATCCCAATGTCACCAGCAAAGAAGAAAATAGCAGCCAAAGCAAGGCCTATTAGCGTGCTAATCAATAAAATGACAAGAAAAATAAAAACCCGCATCCCCATGGATTGTTTCAGGTTTTCGATAAAAGGATTTTCGCTCATGGGAAATGAAATTTTGCCGCAAAGATACACTTTTTGTATTTTTGCAATCGAAAAAAGCGAGGTCCCTGAGCCCTGAGCTCGTCGAAGGGTCGAAGGGCCGAGTCAATAAGAATAACCTCAATGTATAAGATTGCTCACCTCGAATTCGAGCATTATCCACTGCTCCTCGCCCCGATGGAAGACGTGTCGGACCCGCCGTTCCGCTATGTCTGCAAGATGTTCGGTGCCGATGTGGTCTACTCCGAGTTCATCTCCGCCGACGGACTCATCCGCGACTCGGTGAAGAGCATCAAGAAATTGGACTTTGAGGAGTTTGAGCGGCCCGTAGGCATACAAATTTTCGGCAACGCCGTCGAGCCCATGGTGGCGGCGGCACGTTATGCCGAGACCGCCCATCCCGACATCATCGACGTCAACTTTGGCTGCCCGGTGAAGAAAGTGGCCTCGAAAGGCGCTGGTTCGGGCATTATGAACGACATCCCCAAGATGGTGGCCATCACCAAGGCCGTGGTGGAAGCGGTGAACACCCCCGTGACAGTAAAAACCCGCCTCGGCTACGACAATGAACACCGCGAAATCGTCGACATCGCCGAACGCCTGCAAGACGTGGGCATCGCCGCCTTGACCATCCATGGCCGCCTGCGCACCACCAAATATAGCGAGCCCGCCGACTGGACTCTTATTGGAGCCGTGAAAAACAATCCAAGGATGCATATCCCCATCATCGGCAATGGCGACGTGGTGGATGGCCCCTCAGCCAAGCATTTCAAAGACACCTACGGTGTAGATGGCTTGATGATAGGCCGCGCTACCTACGGCAACCCATGGGTTTTCAGTCAGATAAGACATTACTTGGAAACAGGGGAGGAGTTGCCGTTGCCCGATGTGAAGGAGCGTGTGCGTGTCAGTAAGATTCATTTGCAGCGTTCCATCGAGTGGAAAGGCGAACATATCGCGCTATTGGAAATCCGCAAACATTGGTCAGCCTATTTTAAGGGTTTACCAAACTTTAAGCCATTCAAGATGAGGTTGATGGATACGCTTTCCGTTGAGGAGGTTTTAAGGATCTTGGGTGAGATAGAAAGATATTATTAGATTCCCTGCGGGAATGGAGTTATGTCATTTACTTAATATGCGGCGGCTTTTAGCTTATACGGTTTGTAAGCGTTACCTGCCGCCGCTGAATACAAAAATACTGCTCTCCATTCCCGTAGGGAATCTCACAATACCACCCCTTCCTTCAAAACTCCATTCTCAAACAAATTCCTAACCAACTCATCACGGCGGATATGATAAGTGCGAATGCCCAATGACTGGGCCACTTTGATATTCTTTTCCGTGTCGTCGATGAACAAGGTTTCCTCAGGCAGCAGGCCTTCATGGTCAAGAATGAGCTCAAAAAAGCGTGGGTCGGGTTTCTCTAGGTGTTCGGCAAAGGAGAAATAGGACTTGTTGAAGAGCTCGTCAAACTCGTTATAGCCAAAACGTAACTGCAAATCCCTGATATACAAATCATAATGGATGACATTCGTGTTGCTCATCAAGAAAATCTTGTAGTGTTTCTTCACCTTTTCGATGGCTTCGACGCGTTCGCGTGGGATGTCCAAAAGCATGGCGTTCCAGATGGAGTCGAATTTCTGGTCGGTCATTTTTTCCAGTCCGAGGAGAGCTTTCGTTTTCTTACGGAAGGTGGGGGCGGTGTAGATGCCCGTGTCGAATTTGCTCATGATGTCCATAAACTCCTTTGAACGAGCCAGTTCCGAGGTGCTGATGCCCAACTTTTCGAGTTCCTTATATACGATGGTTTCATCGATGTCGAGGATGACGCCGCCGAGGTCGAAGATGATGTTCTTGATTTTCGCGCTCATTTTTGAGAAAATTTCAGTCTAATTCGATGCAAAATTGTAAATTTGCAGCGCAAAAAGCAAGAAAAAAGGCGGAAATGTTTGCTTTGGTCGTGCTTTTTTGCGGTCCCATAGCGCAGTTGGTTAGAGCAACTGACTCATAATCAGTAGGTCCTAGGTTCAAGCCCTAGTGGGACCACACAAAAAAAGCCATCATTTGATGGCTTTTTTTCGTCTTACAATTCAATAGCCGTTGAAATAGAAACTAATTGTTCTTTAATTTCCTCTTCTGAGGGCGGAGAAGGAATGAGATATTCCACCTCTTCTGAATGGTCAATATCCTCGAAATACGATAATTGTGAGCGGAACAACTTGTCGGAAAACAGATCTCCATAAATCGAAATGGCTCTACAACTAATCTCATCTAACGAAAACTTTTCTTTTGTCAAGAAATACAAATCCACATAGTCTTTCCATTTTGACCTCCTGCCCAATGCGTATGCTTTCATGGCCGCTAAGTCTAACAAGTCGGGGATACGAATGATACTGTTAAAAACATTGTCCGCCTTGATTTGGAAGGGATACTGAAAGAAAGTGAGCTTTACCTCGTTGACAATCAGGTTCATTTGATCAACGACATTCCATGAGACAATCGGTTTGTAGCCATGAGACTGAATTTTATCAAGATTTTTCTTGCGATTGAGTGTTGAGTACTTGAACAAATCATAATCTATGGAACGCCGATGGCCGAGGTAAAGGGCTATGGCAGTACCTCCAACGAGGTAATATTCCCGTTTGAACTCCCCTATCAAGGGCAAGAGCTCAATTTGCTTGTCATTCAGGATTTCTTTGTGGAACATAACGGTTGAAGACCAAGGTGAAAAAGTTGTATATTTGAGGGAAATAATTCAGCTTTTGCCGCCCTTTTGCAGAGAAAAAGACATCAGCCACTTTTTCCATGCCCATGAGGTCAAACAGTGCCTTCACATCCTCCATTGTACCATAGTTAAGGATAGTCTCTACCAAAAGATTATCGCTGATTTCTTCTTTCTTGGCTTCCGGAGTGTACCAAAACAAGGGGGCATGCTGTTTTATGTATTCTGCACGTGTCATAACGCTGCAAAATTAAGAAAAAATCTGTAATTTTGCAACAAAAATCAGCATTGATGGAACAAGAAAAGACTTCCAACCCTTTGACCGATTTGAATGAACTCGGCGAATTTGGCCTCATCGACCAACTGACTGCAGACTTCCCCTTGCGTAATGCATCCTCGCTGAAGGGTGTCGGCGACGATGCCGCCGTTATTAACCACGAAGGCTACCGCACACTTGTCTCGGTCGACATGCTCGTCGAAGGCATTCATTTCGACATGACTTATTGCCCTTTGAAGCATCTTGGCTACAAAGCAGCTGTTAGCAACTTCTCCGATATCTACGCCATGAACGGCACCCCCACGCAGATTGTAATCGGGTTGGGCGTGTCGAGCCGCTATTCCGCCGAGGCGTTGGACGAGCTCTATGCCGGCATCCGCCTGGCCTGCGAGCGTTATCATGTTGACATGGTGGGTGGCGACACCACGAGCAGCAAGACGGGCCTCGTCATCTCCATCACAGTCATCGGCATGGCCAAGGAGGAGGACATCGTCTACCGCAACGGCGCGAAGAAGAACGACCTGCTTTGCGTCAGCGGTGACTTGGGCGGGGCTTACATCGGCCTGCTCATCCTTGAGCGCGAGAAGGTGG
>CAMYXV010000023.1 GCA_947303055.1 uncultured Bacteroidales bacterium | reverse complement strand
GCCGTGTGATGTTCAATAATTTGCGTCGTTTCATTGACAAGATCAAGCCGAACTTCGTGGAAGGCGGCAAATTCGCTTGGCTTCAGAGCACCTTTGAAGCTTTCGAGACCTTTGCTTTCACACCCAACCGGGTCACCAAGCGCGGTTGCCATGTGCGCGACGCCGTCGACCTGAAACGCGCCATGATCACGGTCGTCATCGCACTTGCTCCCGCCATGCTCTTCGGTATGTGGAACATCGGCTATCAGACCTCGCTCCATGCAACGGATTGGCCATACGAATTGGGCTCTGTGGCCAGTTGGTGGTACTGCCTCTGGTTCGGATTCCTGCGGATGCTACCTATGTTGGCGGTGTCCTATATCGTCGGTTTAGGCATTGAATTCACCTTCGCACAAATACGTCATCACGAGGTAAACGAAGGTTTTTTGGTCACGGGATTCCTCATCCCGATGATTGTGCCCGTCACCACGCCCTTGTGGCAACTTGCCCTCGCTACCGCTTTTGCCGTCATCATCGGCAAGGAGGTCTTCGGCGGCACGGGCATGAACTTCCTCAACCCCGCCTTGGTGGCGCGCGCTTTCCTGTTCTTCGCCTATCCTACAAGGATGTCAGGTGACGGCGTATGGATTGCCGCCGACCTTTGGGGTACGGATGCCATTACGAGCGCCACACCATTAGCGGAACTGGCTGCTGGAATACGACCTTCGGCATCTGCCTTGGATATGCTTATTGGCACCATTCCAGGGTCTACCTGCGAGACATCAGTGATTGCCATATTGTTGGGCGCCATTATATTATTGCTAACGGGTATCGCCAGTTGGCGTATCATGTTCTCCGTCATCGTTGGCGGCGGTCTCATGGGATTGTTATTCAACGCTATCGGTGCCAACGAATACATGCAGTTGCCGTTCTACTACCACTACCTTATGGGCGGCTTTATGTTCGGTGCGGTCTTCATGGCCACCGACCCTGTCACGGCGGCACAGACCATCATCGGCAAATGGATTTACGGTCTGCTCATCGGCATCTTCGCCGTGATGTTGCGTGTCATCAACCCCGCCTATCCCGAAGGCATGATGCTCAGCATCCTGCTCATGAACTGCTTCGCGCCGCTCATCGACCACTGCGTTGTGGCACGTAACATCAAAATGCGCCAAAAACGCGCTCTTGTCAAACAAAAAACCGCCAAACCATGAAAAAAGACATTAACAGCAACCGATATATCTTCTTGTACGCCACTATCTTAATCGTCATCGTAGCGGTGTTACTTGCGGTAACGGCGCTGTGGCTACAGCCTTTCCAAAACCGCAACGAGAAAAACGAGAAACGTATCAACATCCTTACGGCGGCGGGCATCCCCGATGTCAGCACCAAGAATGCGGCACTGCTCTTTGAGAAACACTGCACATCGGAGTTCATGTTAGACGAGAACGGAAATCCCACCGAAAACGATGAAGGCCTGCCCGTGTTCGTCATCGACCGAAAGACCAGCGTCATCCCTATGCAGGGCAACGGACTTTGGGGTCCCATCTGGGGCTACCTCGCTATCGCCTCCGATGGCAAGACGGTGGTAGGTGCCACTTTCAGCCACAAGTCGGAAACCCCTGGCTTGGGAGGCGAAATCACCTCAGAGAAGTTCCAAGGTCAGTTTGCCAGAAAGCAAATCATGGACAATGGCAACTTGGTACCAATAGAGTTTGATGCCATCACAGGTGCCACCAAGACCTCAAACGGCGTTAAAGAAATGATTGACAGAACATTGGGAAATTATTCGGCATATTTGAAGAAATTTGCAGCAAGAGGAGAATAAGTCATGTCCAACCTGAAGAAACTCGTCATAGAACCCTTGCGCAAGACCAATCCTGTAACCGTGTTGGTGCTGGGCATCTGTTCATGCCTTGCCGTGACCGCCCAACTCAAGCCTGCTTTGGTGATGGGCGCCTCTGTGACGATTGTGACCGCCCTCTCCAACCTCATCATCTCGTTGCTGCGCAAGGGCATCCCCTCGCGAATACGTATCATCGTGCAACTCGTGGTAGTGGCCACCTTGGTCATCATGATTGACCAATTCTTGAAGGCCTTCGCTTATGAAGTTAGCAAGCAACTTTCAGTGTATGTGGGTCTTATCATCACCAACTGCATCATCATGGGGCGCTTGGAGGCCTTCGCACTCTCACATGGACCAGGCGAATCGTTCTTGGATGGCTTGGGCAACGGACTGGGATATAGCTTGATACTCATCATCGTGGCGTTCTTCCGTGAGTTGTTTGGCTCGGGAACGCTGTTGGGTTATCAAGTCATCCCGCAGTCGTTCTATGAAGCAGGCTATATGAACAATGGTTTGATGATATTACCACCGATGGCGTTAATCGTAGTCGGCATTATTATATGGATCCAACGTACGCGAAACCCTGAAATGCAGGAAAACAACCAAAACTAAGCGGCCATGGAATACTTCAACCTGTTCATCAAATCGGTCTTCGTCGACAACATGATTTTCGCATACTTCTTGGGTATGTGCTCTTATCTTGCTGTTTCGAAGACGGTGAAAACAAGTGCAGGCTTAGGTTTGGCCGTTACTTTCGTGTTGGTGGTTACCGTTCCTGTCAATTACTTGATTAACAAATATCTGCTTTCACCTGGTGCGTTGGCGTGGATTAGTCCAAGATTCGCCACCGTCGACTTGAGTTTCTTGACCTATATCCTCTTCATCGCCATCATCGCCGCCATCGTGCAGATCTTAGAGATGATTATCGAGACCTTCACGCCCTCGCTGTATTCCGCTTTGGGCATCTTCCTCCCGCTGATTGCAGTGAACTGCGCCATCTTGGGTTGCTCGCTCTTCATGCAGGAGCGCGCCTTCAGCAATGTGGGCGAAGCGGCCGTGTTCGGTCTCGGCTCAGGCATAGGCTGGCTATTGGCTATCGTGGCTATCGCCGCCATCCGTGAAAAACTTCGCTATTCCAAGATTCCCAAAGCTCTTCAAGGTGTAGGAATCTCGTTTATTATCACGGGTTTAATGGGTATCGCCTTTATGGCGTTTATGGGAATAAAACTCTGATTTTATTCCTTGTCTTCGTCTTTCTTCTTTGGGACTCTGGAGCCGATGATGAGAAATACGCCCATGCCAACCGCACCGATGAGCATTCCAAGTGCAGTCGGCCAAATGTCCTCCCAGGTCCTATTCCCAAAAATGAGCAATAAGGCGTTGAACACGATCATCGCAGCGATGTAACATATTAAATAAATCAATAGAGTGTTCTGGTCTTTTGAGAGTTTCATGGCAGTAAGTGTTTAATTTGTTGCAAAGTTAGCAATTCTTCTTGACTGAAACGGAAATAAGCCTATTTTTGCAAATCATTTTCGACACAAGTGAACCTCACTTCAACCTTCATATTAAGCATCGCAGTTTTCCTAGGCATCGTGCTTCTGCTCGTTGCCCTGCTGCTCTTGGTACGCAACAAACTCATGCCCAAGGGCGAGGTGAAAATCACCATCAACGACGACAAGGAACTGACCGTGCCCGTAGGCAATACGCTCATCAACACGCTTGCCGAGCAGAAGGTGTATTTACCCTCTGCTTGCGGCGGCAAAGGCTCGTGTGGGCAATGCAAATGTCGTGTAGTGGAAGGTGGCGGCACCATCCTGCCCACCGAAGTCGGTTTCTTTACGCGCAAGCAGATCCAAGACAACTGGCGTTTGGGCTGTCAGGTGAAGGTGAAGGAAAACCTGAGAATCATGGTGCCGCAGTCGATTCTGGATGTCAAGGAATACGAATGCACGGTGGTCAGCAACCGCAATGTGGCCACTTTCATTAAGGAGTTCAAGGTGCAGCTACCCGAGGGTGAGCACATGGACTTCATCCCTGGTTCTTATGCCCAAATCAAGATTCCGAAGTTCAACATCAAATACTCCGATTTTGACAAGGAGCTGATTGGCAATGAATATCTTCCCTCATGGGAAAAGTTCAAGATGTTCGACCTACGTTGCGTCAACACCGAGCCAACGGTGCGTGCCTATTCCATGGCCAACTATCCCACCGAGGGTGACGTCTTCATGCTGACGGTACGTATCGCCACACCGCCTTTCAAGGCTGACAAATCAGGATTCATGAATGTCAACCCAGGCATTGCCTCGTCGTATATCTTCTCGCTGAAACCTGGCGACAAGGTGCTGATGTCGGGGCCTTATGGCGAGTTCCATGTTAAAGATCATTCGGCCAATAATGTACGGCTGCCACAGTGTGACAGCCCTACACAATTGCCCGAAATGATTTGGGTCGGCGGTGGTGCAGGCATGGCACCTTTGCGCGCACAAATCATGCATTTGACGCGTACTTTGAATGTCAGAGACCGTGAGATGCACTATTTCTATGGTGCCCGTGCCTTGAACGAGGTCTTCTATCTCGACGACTTCCGCCAGCTCGAGAAAGACTTCCCCAACTTCCATTTCCACCTCGCCTTGGACCGTCCCGACCCCGCTGCCGATACGGCTGGCGTGCCTTATACCTCTGGTTTCGTGCACAATGTGATGTACGACACCTATTTAAAGAACCATCGAGCCCCCGAGGACATCGAATACTACATGTGCGGTCCTGGCCCAATGAGTGCCGCCGTGGTCAAGATGCTTGACAATTTGGGTGTCGCGCCCGAAAATATCTTATACGATGATTTTGGTGGAGGGGCACCGAAGAACTAAATTATTAGACTTCCTTCTAGTTTAAGCAAAGCGATTTTATTGGGTATGCCTCCGCCATAGCCCGTGAGGTTGCCTTTAGCACCCATCACCCGATGGCAGGGTACGATGAGGCAGATGGGATTCCAACCTACCGCACCGCCAACCGCCTGCGCAGACATTTTTCGGGGTTTTGGAGACGTTTCGGGAAACGTCTCTACAATGCGTTTTGCTATTTCTCCGTAGGTCATGGTTTGCCCGAAAGGTATTTCGCTAACGACATCCAAGACCGCCTTACGGAAAGGCGTTAGGCCTTCCATACGGTAGGCAGGCGTGAAATCAGGTTGACGACCGGAGAAATAGATGTCTAACCAGCGGCAGGTATCACGGATTATGGTGGGTTGAGACGTAAAATGTTGTGTCTCTACAGCAGTTGATAATTGTTTGTGTTCATTAAACGAACCTGCAAACAACAGACCAGTTAGCACCTCGCCATCGGTATACAGCAGCAGGTCGTCGAAATCTTCAGGTGTTAGATAGCGGAATACGTTCATCATTCTTCCTCCGATGCGAATTTGCGCAAGGCCGCTTCGTCCAAGCGTTGCACGGTCCATTCGTCCATCGGCACGGCACCGATGCTGCGATAAACCGTCAACGCGGATTTATTCCAGTCGAGGCAGATCCACTCCATGCGGCCGCAGTTACGCTCCACGGCAATCTTGGCGAGGTATTTCAGCAGGGCTTTGCCATAACCACGACCGCGTTTCTCGGGAAGGATGAACAAGTCTTCGAGATACAAGCCTTTACGCCCGACAAAGGTGGAGAAATTGTGGAAAAACAAAGCAAAGCCGACAGCTGCGCCATCTTCTTCGGCAAAGACCACCTCGGCGGAATGCTCCACAAAAAGGGAATGGTAAATAGTGGCTTCGTCGGCCACGACTTCATCGGCGCATTTCTCGTAAACGGCAAGTTTCTTGATGAATTCAAGGACAAGGCCCGCCTCTTCGGGCTTTGCAGGACGGATAGTGAATTGAGTGTTCATGGTATAGTTGTTCATTTAAGGTTAACGGTGGGTCCTTCGACACTTCGACAAGTTCAGTGCTCAGGAACCCGTAATGGATCATTTTTTCAGCATTTTGCCTCTGAGATGCTTCAACGCAGCCGGCAGCACCTCGGGTTCCATCATCTGAAGCGCGGTGTTGAACTCTTCCAGCAGCTCGGGATAGTGGACGCTTTGTGCATAAATTAGTTTGATTGCTAACGACTTCACCCCGATGGGTTCATCGGAAAGCATGGTGTTGAAACAGAAGTCAAGGAAATCGGTACGGATGTTCTCAGGGTCGAAAGACGTTCTATCCAAGAGATTCATAATGAGACGACGCTTGGTGGTGCTCTCGGTGCGCATGGCTTCGTCGATGAGAGTATTTTGGCGTTCCGCCAGCCAAGCATCCGCCGTCTTGGGCAGGTGCGTCATCACCCAAGCGGCATTGTTGGAAGTACGCTTGTCGTCATCGAAGAGCAACTGAAACAGTTCCTCCTTGAAGTCACCACCAGCCAAGGCTCGGGCATCGCCTCCACTGATTCGGCCGGACAATATGGTTTTCAGTTCAGACATTCAGCTTACAATATCTGCGCTGTATGATTCTTAGTATCCACCTTACCGATAGCATCGATAATAACGCCCTCTTCATCAATAACGTAGGTAGTGCGCAATGTGCCTTCAGTCACTTTGCCATACATCTTCTTCTCGCCCCAAGCCTCGTAGGCTTTCAGGATGGTCAAATCAGTGTCGGCGATGAGGTGGAAAGGCAGGTTGTATTTGGCGATGAAACGTTGGTGCGAGGCGGCACTGTCGCGACTGACACCCAACACGTTATAGCCCAAAGCGAGGAAGCGCTCGTAGTTGTCGCGCAAGTCACAGGCTTCGGCAGTGCAACCCGGTGTGCTGTCCTTAGGATAGAAATAGAGCACCAGTTTCTTTCCAGCAAAATCACTCAGTTTGACAAGGTTACCGTTCTCGTCTTTGCCCTCAAAATACGGGGCTTTCGTTCCTTTTTGTAGCATGGTTTGTATGTTTTTATAGTAATCTCGAAGTTCTTTGATGTTGAACATAGGTGCAAAATTACACCCTTCTCACTAAATCCTTATTTCAGATTTATGTGAGATTTGTTCCCCAAATACCTAAATACTTTACTTCCTATTCTCCTCCACCCACTTGCGAGCATTCACAAACGCCTCCATCCAAGGCGAGACTTCATCGTTCTTGCGCTCATCAGGATAGAAGGCCCACTGCCAAGGTAGGAAGGCTCTTTCGAGGTGGGGCATCATGGCGAGATGTCGCCCATCGTTGGAGCAGATGCCAGCAGTAGACCAGTCGCTGCCGTTGGGGTTGCCTGGATACTCGTCCTGACCGTATGACATCACAATCTTGTACTTGTCGCGGTAACAGGGGAAATAGAAACGACCCTCGCCATGGGCAATCCACACACCGAGGCGTCGACCAGACAGTGACTTGAGCATCACGCTCTCGTTCTGGGCAATCTCCACATTGAGGAAGCCCGACTCGAACTTGTGCGAGTCGTTGTGCATCATCACAGGGTGCTCCTCGTGGTCGGGATAGAGCAGGCCGAGTTCCATCATCAGCTGACAGCCGTTGCATACGCCAAGGCTTAGCGTGTCCTCGCGGGCATAGAAGTCGTCAAGGGCTTTCTTAGCCTTCTTGTTGTAAAGGAAGGCTCCTGCCCAGCCTTTGGCCGAACCCAGCACGTCGGAGTTAGAGAAACCACCTACAAAAGCAATCATGTTCACATCCGTGAGGTCTTCGCGGCCTGTGGCGAGGTCAGTCATGGTGACATCCTTCACATCGAAGCCAGCGAGATAAAGGGCGTAAGCCATCTCACGGTCGCACTGGCAGCCTTTCTCACGAATGATGGCCGCGTTGATGCCTGTGGGCTTACGACGGTGCATATCAATACCAAGGCTGGCCGCCGTGCCAGTGAAGCCACGACCGAAGCTGTAGTGCAGGTACTGTTTCTTGTAGTTCATGAAGCGTTCCATAGCCTTGCGCGGACCGCTCTGCTTGCGGTCGAGCAGGTACGACGACTTGAACCAAGTGTCTCGCAGCACATCGATGTCGAAGATATAGTTGTGGTCGCTATGAGCAATATTGATTTGACGTTTGGCCATGGGCTTACCGATCATCTTGAAACCAATGCCCAGCTCGCGCAACATGCGGTTGGCGATGCCGTCGTTGGAGACTTGGAGGACCACTGAGGGCTTCTCGCAGAACAGCACGGCCATCAGGTCTTCCTTGTCGAAAGAGCTCAAGTCGATGTTCATACCGTAGGTCGTGTTGGCGAAGTTCATCTCCAACAGCGTGGTAATCAAGCCGCCCGCCGAAACATCGTGACCCGCCAAAATCAAGTTGTGCTCTATGAGTTTCTGGATGGCGTTGAAACACTTCTTGAAGTAGTTGACACTCTTCACATCGGGAGTAGCTTGACCGATAGCACCAATGCTTTGGGCGAAGCTGCTACCACCGAGTTCAAAGCCGTCTTTCGAGAAATCGATGTAAAGAAGCTCAGTGTTTTCGTCGGTCTTCATCACGGGACGGATGACTTGACGTATGTTCGATACCTCGCCTGCGGCAGAAACGATGACCGTTCCAGGAGCAACGACCTTTTCACCATCAGGATATTTCTGCGTCATGGAAAGGCTGTCCTTGCCCGTCGGCACATTGACACCCAAAGCCACGCAGTAGTCGCTCAAGGCCTTTACGGCCTCATAGAGTCGGGCGGTCTCGCCTTCTTGTTTGGCAGGCCACATCCAGTTGGCGCTCAATGAGACACCTTCGAGATTGCCTTCAATCGGTGCCCAGAGGATGTTGGTCAAAGCCTCAGAAACAGAGAGGCGCGAAGCGGCAGCAGGGTCGATGAGGCCCGCTATCGGGGCGTGACCCAATGCTGTGGCGATGCCGCGTTTGCCGTTGTAGTCCAAGGCACTGACGCCAAGGTTGCTCAAAGGCAGTTGCACCTCGCCCACACATTGCTGCTGTGCCACGCGACCCGTCACAGAGCGGTCCACCTTGTTGGTGAGCCAGTCCTTGCAGGCCACGGCTTCCATTTGCAGCACGTTGTTGAGGTATTTGTGTATATCGCGTTTGGTATAGCTGATTTTCTTGAAATGATAAGGCTTGGTCTTATCAATAAGCACCGTCTTAGGCGCACTACCGAAGAAGTCGGAAATAGCCAAGTCAATGGGAGCCTTGCCTTTCTTGCGGACGAAACGCAGACGTTCATCGCCCGTCACCTCGCCCACTTCGTAATAAGGGGCACGCTCACGCTCAGCGGTCTCCTTGATGATATCCTTGTCCTTCTTGTTGACCAGCAAACCCATACGCTCCTGCGACTCGTTGCCGATAATTTCCTTGTCGGAAAGCGTCGGGTCGCCGATAGGCAGATTGTCAACATACACCACGCCACCTGCGTCTTCGATGAGTTCGGAGAGGCAGTTGAGGTGGCCACCTGCGCCGTGGTCGTGGATGCTGCGGATGGGATTATGGTCACTTTCGGCCATAGCACGGATGACATTACTCACACGCTTCTGCATCTCAGGGTTGGCGCGCTGCACGGCATTCAATTCAATGGCATTGCTGTATTGACCAGTATCAACACTCGACACGGCACCGCCGCCCATACCGATGCGGTAGTTGTCGCCGCCAAGGACGATGATAACATCACCTTCCTCGGGTTCCAACTTCTTGGCATCCTTCACTTTGGCAAAACCGATGCCGCCGGCCAACATGATGACCTTATCGTAGCCTAATGTCTCTTTCTCGCTATGTTCAAAGGTCAGCAAGCTACCGTTGATGAGGGGCTGGCCAAACTTGTTGCCGAAGTCGGAGGCCCCGTTGGAGGCCTTGATGAGTATTTCTTCAGGGGTCTGATAGAGCCACTTACGCGGCTCGATGTCCTTTTCCCATTCACGACCTTGCTCCGTGCGGGGATAGGAGGTCATGTAAACGGCAGTTCCTGCCAAAGGCAAGCTGCCCTGACCACCGGCCAGACGGTCGCGAATCTCGCCGCCCGTGCCTGTAGCAGCTCCGTTAAAGGGCTCCACGGTAGTCGGGAAGTTATGTGTCTCGGCTTTAAGCGAAAGCACTGTCTCAATAGGTTTGATTTGGAAGGCCGAGGGCTTGTTGGGCTCGGCTGGAGCAAACTGCTCCACTCTGGGGCCGAGAATGAAAGCCACATTGTCCTTGTAGGCCGACACCAGTCGGTTAGGGTTCATCTTCGAGGTCTTCTTGATGAGGGCAAACAGCGTGTTGGGCATTTGCTTGCCGTCAATGACGAAAGTGCCATTGAAAATCTTGTGGCGGCAGTGTTCGGAGTTGACTTGCGCGAAGCCATACACCTCACTGTCAGTCAGTTTGCGCCCGATCTTTGCGGATATGCCTTTAAGATAATCCATTTCCTCTGCGCTCAGGGCTAAACCTTCCTGCTGGTTGTAGGCCTCAATGTCGTTGATGTATTTCAGCGGCTCAGGCTTGCGGTCGACAGAGAACACCTTTTGGTCGAGGTTCTCGTATCGGTTTTGCAGCATCGGGTCGTAAGGTGCCTTTTTCGAGTCCACCTTATGGAACTCCTCAATGCGGATGATGCCCTTGATACCCATGTTTTGAGTAATCTCGACAGCGTTGGTGCTCCAAGGCGTAATCATCTCACGACGCGGTCCGATGAAATGGCCTTTCACCGTGTCTTTTTCGATTCTTTCGGCATTACCGAAAAGCCATGTGAGTTTGGAAATGGTTTCCCCTGAAAGTTCGGATTTAGAATCAACAGCGATAACACGTTGATTATCAGGTTGGAAAAAAGAAATCATATGCGCAAAGATTTATGCCGCAAAGATAGGAGTTTTTATCTAAAAAGATTCATACTGAAACAAAAATTCCGAATACAAAAAAGCATCCGGAATTGTTTTCTCGAAAACAAGTTATACTTTTTACTCTACAAAAAGCTTTTTCACTACATCTCCAGCTTTAACGAAGTAAAAACCACTTGAAAAACCTTCCAAACTGATGGTTTCTTTCCTCTTCACAAACAGGGTTCTTACGACGCGACCCATTTCATCGATAATAGTCACAAGGCCATCAGCCTCGATGGTGAGGGTTTCCGAAGCGGGATTGGGGTAAACACTCAGAATGACCGTTTCAGCTTCCCCGACGCCCACATGTCCACAGTCGTCATAAAGTTGAATACCTTCCCATTCCTCGGATGCTTCAAAAGCTTCTATACAGTTGCAAGGTACTATGATATGCACATGGTCGTTGATATCGGCAAAGGCATCATCCCAAAGAAAGAAAGGCTCCGTGGCATGAATGAAGATGTAATCAAGCTCTTCACAGGAACTGAAAGCATTCGAGTTGATTTGCCGCATACCGGCAGGGATCTCAAGGTATTCCAAAAGAGGGCACTCTGCAAACGAATGAAAACCGATGTTCACAATGGTATTGGGCAGAGTGACACTGGTCAGGTTTTCGCAACCGTAGAAAGCTTCACTTCCGATATAGGTTACTCTGTATGATTCCCCGTTGATGGTCTCTGATTCGGGAACGACGACATCGCCCGAATAGGTGTTTGGATAGTCGTCGTTGACTACGATAAGAATGGTTTCGCCGCAGCCTCCTCCTGGAAGTTGTTGGGTGACTTTGCGGTAATAGATGCCATTGACATAGTAATCATAGGCAAAAACATTATGGCAAAACAACATGAGTGCCATGGCTAAAACTGAAAAGATAGCTGTTCGTTTCATACTTGATTCTTTTTAAATTGTTGAATATTAAGTGATAGCTTTAATAGTCCTGAATACACAATAGAAAAAACATTTCTCGTTATTATTTAGTTGCATAAAAAGAGAATAATATAACAACGCATCGTCTTTTTTTTGAAAAAAAACAACGTCGTGTTATTTTTCAGATAACCTTTGCACCTAAACTGGAAAAAGACACGCAGAAAGAATGGAGTCTTCCGAATCATACGGAACCGTAACAAGCAATGCCGAAACAACCCAAGCTGACTTCAACGCCCTTGTGCTTCGACATAAGGCAATGATTTGGCATATCTGTTCCGATTACAATGTCGGAAAAGCTTGGAAGACAGAAGACTGCATGCAGGAAGTGTTGGTTAGCCTATGGCGAAGCTTCGGGACTTTCGAAGGGCGTAGTTCGGAAAAAACTTGGGTATGGCGCGTGGCGACCAACACAATGCTGATGCTACGACGCAAAGATGTCAAAAGTCCGCGAACGGAGCCCATCGAGACCGTCAGTGTGGATGATAAGGACGATGAACCGAGCAACGAGAGTTATCAGCAACTGCAACAACTTATTGACACACTTCCCGAAGAAAGCGGCACCATCATTCGCGCCTTCTTGGACGGCTTTTCCTACAAGGAAATCGCCGACATGACAGGTAATTCGGTTGGGGCTGTGGCCATGCGCATCGTGCGCATCAAACAAAAACTCAAACAGATGTACGAAAGAGAAAACACCATATCACAATGAAAGACAATGAGATAAAAAAGGAAACAAACAACTCCAAACGCGACGATTTCAAGACCCAATGGAAACGTCGCCAGCAGTGGCAGGAGCAGGCCAAAAAGGCAATGCCTGACGACGAGACTCTTTTGCGTTGGACCAAGAAGGCAAGAGAAAACCATGATATGCCAGAGGTGAATGTCATCCCCTTCCCCTCCCATCGTCGCAACCGCTGGATTCCTTATGCCGCTGCTGCTTGCATCGCCATTGGAGTGGCTGCTATCGGCCTGAATCGCCAAGATGAAACAAATAGCTCATTGCCCGAGGCCAAGGAAGTCAAGGTGGAGGGGCAGACCGTCCGGTTCCTCTGCAACAATGGCTGTTCGGCACTAGAAGTGATGCTCTCGGCCAATGAAGTCATCAAATAACAAAACTCAAAAACGATGAAAAACTTCTTCATATATCTCGCAGTATTCCTTGCCATAGGGCTGTCAGCCTGCAAAGAGAGGACTGAAGCCCCCGAGACAAAAGCATGTGAAAAAGCAGCATTGGAGTTGTATTGCAAGTATGCCGATAATGAGGACCTAACCGTGGCCTATCTCGGCGACCTCACTATCAACGGGAAATGCATCGATGCCTTGATGCTACAAGCCAGCGAAGAAGCTGATTGGGAAACGCTGAAACAAGATTTCGGCTTGATGCCTTACGACACCGCTGAATTGAATTGTCCAAGCGACGACAAATTTGTTTCTGTAGGTGTCGGCATCGAAGCCGATTTTTTGGATGATGCCATCCTCGACACCTTGACCGACCTCAGCCAGATACCAGAAGAAGACATCGAAAAATACACCCTCATCGTCGCCGATAAGATCCGTGAAATCATGAACAGTTTCCAAGCTCCCGACTCGCTGCTACCTAACACCGCCATCATCATCGGTCAAGGCGAGATAGAACACGAAGCCTCCGACAATACTTACGATGATTATATCCTGACCGTTTCACGCGCCATCGTCGTCGGATTGATAGAGGAAAAGATTCAAGCAAATACGAGTGCGGAGAATGGTGACGCTTCAATTCCTTCGACAAGTTCAGGAGCCGAAGGCTCAGCGACCTACGGCTTTCTGCAACAGCAAAAAGAGCAAGGCGACCGCATCATGGACAATGCCCAAAGCCATGGTCACATCGGCTACATCACCGCCGCCGACTACGACAATCGCACAATATGGCTCTTCTTCTATGACGACCAAGAAGAATGCAACACCATCATCACACACATTCGCGAAGACATTATCATCAATAAATAACCATTCATCAAAACTTTATTCGTATGAAAAAAAACGTACTCCTTTTTCTGATGTGCATTTTTGCCTTAATCGGCATGACACAGGCACAAAACCGTGGCGAGATCCAATTGAAAGCCATCGAAATGAACAATATTGAGATTCCGCAAGACCTATTGCCTTCAGAGGGCTCTTGGTTCTCCTATGTCGGTGATTATTCGTCACCAAGCATGATTGGTATCGGGATGCCTTTCAATTGGGGCTACATGTTACCCGCAGAGTTGATGAAAGAGTATAAGGGCTGCTCCATTACCCAGTTCGGATTTTTCGATGCAGGTGAGGAACAATTTGCCACTCATTACACCATCAATATCTACATTGGCGGTGAGACTGCTCCGGAAACGTTAGTTTCCACTCAAGAATTCGAAATCACAGGCACTGCCGGCGGCGTGGTCACCTTCAGGCTCGATACTCCTGTCGAAATCGATGGTATGCAAAACATTTGGCTGACTTTCCACCATGACGGTTCCATTCAATATCCCGCTCCAGCCGTCGCCGATGTGGGCAACCCCAACAGCCGTTGGATTGGTATCGATGGGTATGGCTGGATGGACATGGCTTCTGTCAGCAGCGAAGCATATAGCTGGCTGACATGGGTTTATGTCGACGGTTACGATTGGATTGGCGAAAACAACGAATCCGTCTCCGTATATCCCAACCCCACTACGGGCAATGTGAATATCCTTGCATCAGGTATAAATCACATCACCGTGCTGAACGCTCTTGGTCAAGTGGTTTACGATAGCGATGCTAATGGAAACATGACCACTCTTGACATGAACCAATATCAAACTGGTGTTTATATGGTACGCGTGACGACTGAAAATGGTGAAAGCGTGAAGCTGGTTTCCAAACAATAATAATGCGTTTTTTTAGTTTACAAATATAGCCGTCAGCTATCAGCAAAAATGCTACCAAGCTAATAGCTGACGGCTGATGGCTTACAGCCAATGTAGAAATTGAAGTTTAACCTTGAACAATTACAAACCATGAAAAAACTCTACATCCTCCTCGCGTTCCTGCTCTTTGGCGCAGGTCTTCGCGCACAACAGACCAACCTTACCGAAGCCGTCGACTTCACCGTCACCGACTGCCACGGACAGACCTACAACCTCTTTGAAATCCTTGACCGAGGCCAGGCCGTTTTCATCGACTTCTTCTTCTATACATGCGGTCAATGCCAGGTGATTTCGCCTTACATCACGGGGTCCTATACCCAGATGGGCTGCAATTTACACGATGTGTTTTACATCGAAATCTCTTACATCGACAGCGATGCCGTCTGTCAGCAATGGGCCAACGAATATGGTGTTGAATTTCCTACCGTCGGAAGGGATGGCGGCGGCAACGAAGTCTTCGAACTCTATGGCATCAATGCCTGTCCCACGCTTGTCCTCATCATGCCCGACCGCAGCATTCCTATCCAGGGACTGCTGGATCTCTATCCTTTCTCGGCACAAGATGTGGTCAATGCCATGCAGCAAAACGGTCTCCAACCTCACGACTGTACAGGTACCTTGACCGTCAATCCGCAAACCATGCACATCTACAACGATGGTGAGACCTACGAACCTGGCCTGCTGACCATCTCCAATATGACCGCTGACGATGTGACTGTCAATGCTTTCACCGCCGACCCAATCTTTGAACTACGATGCATGCATAATGGTCAAGATGTCACCGAAGGCATGTCAGTAGCCGCAGGGCAGTCTGCTACCGTGGAAGTCTATGTCGATGTTCCTGTAAAAGAATCATTCGAAGGAAAAATGTACATCAGCACTTCGGCGGGCAATTTTGAAGTCGACATTATCTATGAATCAACCGTGGGCATAGATGAAATCAATACCACGCTGACTTTGTTCCCCAACCCCGCTAATGAAAGCGTCACCCTCAGAGGCGAAAACCTTGGGGTAGTAACCATTTACAACACGTTGGGCCAAGAGGTCGACACCTTCTTTTCCGAGGAATCGCAAATGGTCATCCCGACTGCCAAGTATCAAGAAGGTATCTATTTCGTGAGAACAAGCAACGGAATGACACAACGCTTGGTGATTGTGCACGAATAAGTTAGATGTTAGTCTCTATTTTAACGAAAAACCGCCACGTTTGTGACGGTTTTTTCATTTTAATAGCCTTCATCGGATTGTTGTTCTTCGCCTCCGCCTTCATCATCGCCTCCGCCTTCACCATCGGGACGGCCGCGCTTCATGTTCTGCTGGTTAATGCGGTAGTTGAAGTTGAGCGAGAACGAACGCCGGTTCCATGTGCTGGTGTTGTATTGCCAGAAACCGTCGCCCCACGATTCGCCGCCCCAACTACGGCTGTTGAACAAGTCGCGAACGTTGAAAGTAATAGTGCCGTTACCGTGCAGGATTTCCTTGCTCACGGCAAGGTCCATCCACCAATTGCCTTTACGCATGCCCAAGGGCTCCTTGTGGGGACCCATGATATGTGCCGTCAGCTGAAGGTCGAACCAATCGCTTACCTTGAACTTCGAAACGGCACGTCCAAAGAGCATCCAAGTAGCATCATCGTAGACCTTGTCGTTGATTTTACCATTGAACTGTGAGCGGAAGAAGTTGACATTGCCGTTCAGGTTCCACCACTTTGTCATCTGGCCTTGAGCAACCATCTCTACACCGAAATCATCGGCTTTGCCGAAATTGATGGGCATGCTATAGAACACGCCATCATTCTCATAGGTGTAATGACGTATCATATTGGTGCCGTGACGGTAATAGGCCGTGAAGTTGAAGCTGGCCTTATCCCAGAAGTGGATATAGCCCAACTCGTAGCTGTCCATATAAGTGGGCGTCAAGGCGGGGTTACCAAGTCGGATGTTACGGTTGTCGTTATAAGAACGGAAGGGACTCATCTGCCAAAAGCCCGGGCGGCGGATGCGGCGCGTGTAGCTCACCTGGAACTGGTTGAACTCATTCACCGAATAATTGATGTGGGCACTCGGGAAGAAATCAAAGTATGGCTTACCGCCGTTGATGGAGTCGTTGCCATCGTGGGCATAGCCTTTCAGGTTGGTCATGATGTCCGTCATCTCGGCACGCAGACCCACTTGTCCCGACCAACGACCCCACTCATTGCCCAAGCTGGTGTAAAGTGCAGCCACTTGCTCGCTATATTCGTAATCGTAACAATAGTTGTCCAAAGGCTCCCAAATGCCGTCATTCTTCTCCCATACACTGTCGTTGCTCAAAATATTGCGGTTGGTGTATTTGCCGCCAATTTCCCATTGAGCTTTGGTAAGGAAGGGATGCACATAGTCGATACTGGCCTGCAGGTTGCGCATACGCTGGTCATTACCCGTCTTCTGATAGATGGTCCAAAAAGCTTGTTGCGCATCCGCATTAGGATAGAGCGACTCGTTGATGTCGGAGCCCGCATTCTCGGTATTGGTGAAGAAACGCACATTGGCTTTCAGACTGCGACCTTTGCGTTCAAAAGACTTGTCATAGTCTAAAGTAACCTCATACATGGGGTCATATTCCCAATAATCCTCAGCACGAACGTCATACGATGCAGAGTCCCAAATCGGATATTCGTCAGAATAACGCACCACAGGATGCGTCTGCAACTTGCCGTAACGGTAAACAAAAGCAGCACTCACAATATCATGGTCAGTGATGTAATAATCGGCACCCACACGCACATTGTGACCCATACGGTTCATCCTACGTTCAGTGGTCTGGTCGGTAATTTGGGTGAAAATGGTATCTCCGTCAACGATATCACTGAAGCGTTTGGTTTTATTGATGCCACCGCCTATATTACGACGGTTGTTGAAGCCGTAACTGGCAAAGAGGTTCCAGCGTTTCAGGCGATAGTTGCCCGAAAGACTGGCACCGTACATCCAAGGATAGCCTCCTCTGATGTTGACCGCGCCATTGAAGCCTTGACGCTTGTCCTTTTTCAGAATGATATTGATGATGCCTGCGGAGCCTTCGGCATCGTAACGCACCGAAGGATTGGTGATGACCTCTATGCGCTCAATCATGTCGCTCTGCAAGGTACGCAAAGCATCCTGAGTGCTCATGCCCGAAAGCCCCGACTCCTTGCCGTCGATGAGGATACGCACACCATCGTCGCCACGAAGGCTCACATTGCCTTCCACGTCGACCGACACGGCGGGGATATTCTCCAACACCTCGATGGCGTTGCCGGCAGTGTTGGCCACGTCCTTACCCACATTGAACACGTGCTTGTCAAGGGTCATTTCGTAGGTGCTCTTCTCGGCCACCACATTCACCTCGTTCAACATGCGACTATCGGGTGAGAGGTTGAGCTTGCCTACATCGACCGTGCTTTTTGTGCCGTCAAGGTTGATGTTCTTGTAGGCCGTGACAAAGCCCATATATTGGAATTCAAGTTCATAACGGCCTTTTTCGAGTTCCATTGTGAAGTGTCCTGTTGGGTCGGTGACACAACCCGACACAAAAGTCTTGTCTGGCAAAGTGCAAGCGCGAACAGTGGCGTATTCCATGGGATGGCCTGTGGAATTGTCAACAACACGACCTTTCACTGTAATAGCGGCATAGGTATACGAAAGACTGAACAAAAGTGTCAGTAAAACAAGAAGTTGTCTTTTCATGTAAGGGATTAGTTTGCTCGTTTTAGAAAATGCAAAAATAGCGTATTTTGGGCAAACTTAGGTTGGATTTGTTGGATAAATTTGTGGACTGCAATCGGCTGCCACGGTGTGACAGCCCTACAACCGCCCTACATCGGGTCCACATCAATTTGCACCTGTACCGCCTTATACTCGGAATTCTGCTGGAACAGATGTATCTGCTGTGCAATCAACTCCTTCACCTTTTGCGTGTTGTAGTCACGTCTAAACTTCACCATCATCTGCTTGATATACAAGTTCTTCACCCTTGAAACGACAGGGTATTCCGGCCCGAGCAGGTCTTGCTTGAAAATAGGTCGCAGCATCGAAGCCAATTCCGCTGCAGCTGGATTGAGTTTTTGGTAGTCCTTATGTTTCAAACGTATGAGAATAAGACGATAAAACGGCGGATACCCGAACTGGCGACGAATGACCATCTGCTTGTCGTAGAGCCCTCGAAAGTCGTTACGTAACACATCCTGCAACACGGGATGCGCTGGCTCGTAAGTCTGAATAATGACCTTGCCCTGCTTGCCCTTGCGACCTGCACGACCTGCCACCTGCGCCATCAGCTGGAAACTGCGCTCATAGGCACGAAAATCGGGATAGGAGAGCATGTTGTCGGCATTGAGGATGCCCACCACCTTCACCGAGTCGAAATCCAGGCCTTTGGTGACCATTTGCGTGCCCACAAGGATGTTGGTCTCATGGTCCTGGAAAGCTTCAAGGATGCTTTGGTAGTCGTTTTTCGAGCGCGTGGTGTCTAAGTCGAGGCGGGCAACTTTGGCTTCGGGCATGACGAGACTCAAGTCTTCCTCAATCTTCTCAGTACCAAAGCCATGCATTCGGATGTTGGTGCTGTGGCAAACGGGGCACTCGGTTGGTACTGAAGCCGTGTAACCGCAATAATGGCAACGCAACACGTTTTGGCTCTTGTGGTAGATGAGACTCACATCACAATTGATGCACTGTGGCACATAATGGCATTCATCGCACTCCAAACGTAGCGAAAAACCGCGCCGATTTTGGAATAAAATGGTTTGATTATGTTCGTCCAAAGTCTCCTTCATCGCATCAAGGAGTGTGCTACCAAAGTCGGCCTTCATGGTCTTGCGGCGACGCTCCACGCGCATGTCGCTCAAGATGATTTCAGGCATCTGCACCCCGCCAAAACGCTCGGTGATTTCTACCAAATGATAGCGACCGTTCAAGGCATTGTAATAGCTCTCATACGACGGTGTAGCTGAACCCAAAACAACGTTCGCTTTATGCATGGCAGATAAGACGATGGCGGCATCGCGGGCATTGTAACGCGGTGCAGGGTCAATTTGCTTGAAGCTGCTGTCATGCTCCTCGTCTACGATGATGAGGCCAATGTCGGAGTAAGGCAAAAAGATGGCCGAGCGCGAGCCAATAATGATTTGGTGCTTTTGTGACTGCGTCTGCCCGAAGTCACGCACCTGTTCCCACACCTCTACCCTCTCGTTGGTGCCATAACGCGAATGATACACGCCCAACCTGTCGCCAAAGTATTCCTTTAAGCGGTTGATGATTTGTGCCGTCAGCGCTATCTCAGGTAAGAGATACAGCACCTGTTTGCCTCGGTCAATGGCTTCCTTGATCAATTTGATATAAATGGCCGTCTTACCGCTTGAAGTCACGCCATGAAGCAACACAGGCTTCTCTGCTTCAAAACCCGCCTTAATGCCTTTATAGGCCTTCTGCTGGGCTTCTGTGAGTTGGATGCTGTCCACATCGGTCTGCACCTTGAATTCCTTTAGCCGGCTAACTTTGCGCTCATAGACCTCAAAGATGCCTTTCTCGGTCATGGTTTTCAAGATGGTGGAATTGGCATTGGCCTTTTGCAGCAAAGCCTTGGCCATAATGTCGTTGTCGGCATCGCCGCCAAGGGTGATAAAAGCCAAGAGGACCTCCAACTGCTTGTAGGCACGTTTGGTGAGGTTATCCATCAGTTCATGAACTTTCGCCTCATCGCGATATTCCGCCGACAGCCGCACAAAACGCTCGTATTTGGCTTTGTATTTCTCGTTCAACTCTTCCTCCATCACGAGGATGCCTTTCTCCATCATGGAATGCACCAACGGCATCACCTTCTTGAAACCGATGATTTTGCTCACCTCGCTGATGGTGATTTTCGGCTTGATTTGCAGCGCTTCCACGATGAGGTATTCGAAGTCGTTCAAGGCCACGGAATCAAGGACATAATCGGGCGAAAGAGCCACAGTAGTCTCGCTACTCAGTTTCAGTGCCGAAGGCAAGGCGGCTTGCATCACCTCTCCAGTGTGACACATGTAATAGGTCTTCACCCAGTCCCAAAACTTCAGCTGTTTCTCGTTGACAATCGGCTGGTCGTCAAGCAAATCCATCAGAAATTTGACTTCCACCGACGGCACTTTCTCGGTCAGCCCGACGATGAGTCCTGACATGATTTTGGTTTTGCCGAACTGCACTACCGCCCTTTGTCCCACGCGTACTTGGTCGTTCAGCGCAAAGGGCACACGATAGGTGAAGGTGCCTGGCACCGGTATCGGCAACAGGATTTCAGCAAAAAGGGTAATTCTATCGGGTGTAAGTTGACTCATGTCTGGGTTTGTTTTGTCAACGCTTTGCGTCATTGCGATGAGGAACGACGAAGCAATCTAGTTAATTAGCTTTCACCCTAGATTGCTTCGTTTCACTCGCAATGACGTGAAACGTCAATGGGAATTGACTACTGAATAACCAATCAGTTCGTCATAGCCCTTAAGGGTGTTGTAGAAATAGAAATACAGCTTGTAGACATTGTTGGTCTCCCAATGGTTGCCTGCCGTCAGGTCGGTCATGATTTCGTGGGTTTGACGGTCAAGGGTGACGAACATGAAGTTATAATAACCCTGTTTGAGCACCATGGAGCAGGTGTAACCATGCAAACGATAGTCGTAGGTCATCTTGTTGCTCTCATTGAAGCACCAGTCGTTGAGTGCGCCCATGATATAAAGGTCTTCATGGGTCAGCGGCGCCTCGCTCTTATAGAAGAAATTGACGCGGCAATAGTCGGCCTCAGTGGCATTGTCCAAGTTTTCGTCCTCAATGTAGATGAATTTCTCACCATGGATGTCCTCATAGGAAGTGTAGGCCTTCTTCGCCCACGACTCGGCCGTGGCAATATCGATCTCAAAGGACTCGTCAGTCTGACGGATGTGGGCCAAATTCTCCGACTGAAAATAGAAGTTGCTCGTGTTGAACCTAATAAACTGATTAGTACCTTCAAAAACGGTTTGAGGATGATGCTCAAACGAGATGTAGTCGGGATAGACATAGGTGGGCTTCAGTCCTTCGGCGGCATTGTCCCAACGACCGTTTTGGCGTATAGTCAAAAAGCTGTACAGTTGCGTGTTACCAGTCAGATAGTTCGACATATTCACCCTGACATTGAGTTGCTGGTGTGTGTCAGTGAGCGTCAGGTCATCGGGATAGCGTGGCACGGTGGCACCCACATGGGCTTTCTCGTCGACAATCATGAAACGGCGGGTAAAATACAGGTCGTTCAAATCGTCGCCAAAAACGATGAGCAGATAGTTGCCTGAAATGAGCGGCATCATCTCCTCCCTCGGAAACTTGAGCTGATAGTTGACGTAATCTATCAAGGTGTTGCGCGAGAACGCATAGTCGTCCAAACGGTCCGATTCGTATCCCGAAGCATATTGTATACGCTGAATTTCTGTAGGTTGCCAGTCGTGGTTGCAATGGATGAAGGTGTAGTTGAGCACCTCGCCTTCACCATCGATAATGTCGAATGAAAGGGTAAGACGCCCCATCATGTCTTCCAGCGGGATGATGGGGTCGTTCAGTTGGTTATCATCGGCATAAAGCAGCACGGTCTGCACCTCAGGTTTGTAATTAAGGTTGCCACAAAGCAAATCTTGAGCGAATGCGCCTATTGAAGCACAAAACGCCAAAATGAACAAGGTGATTGTTTTCATTGTTTTGGATTATAATGTGCAAAAATACAAAATAATCCATAAACAAAGATTCCCCTTCGGGGAATGGAGTAATGAAATATTGTTAATGAGCGGCGGCCTGTAAAGCCTACGAATCGTAAGCGTCACAAGCCGCCGCATCATACTGATCTGCTATCTCCATTCCCCGAAGGGGAATCTCCCTTACAGGTTCTCCACAATGCGCTTCTGCACCTCGCGGAATTCCTCCTCGCTCATGTGTACATGTTCCTTCTTGAAGTCCATGTCGCCTTCTTGCGAGATGGGGATGAGGTGGATGTGCGCATGGGGCACTTCCAAACCGATGACGGCCACACCGATACGCTTGCAGGGCACAG
>CAMYXV010000022.1 GCA_947303055.1 uncultured Bacteroidales bacterium | reverse complement strand
TTGGCGCAGCATCGTGGCAAAAGTCAGGCTATCGAGTTCATTTGTCTTTTGCATTACAAATGTTTTTCAAAAAATCTGCAAAAATACGGATTTTTTGGAAATCTTTCAAAAAGGATAAACACCCTATTAGATTCAAATAGTTCCAAGCCGAAATGTTAGTTTAGATAATTTGAATTTTTGTCCAAATCCACTATTTTTACCATACTTTTGGACAAAAATCGTTTAGTTTTCATCCAAATCTATATTTTTTTATTAGATTTGGACAAAAAACTCGTTGTTGGTTTGAAAAAATGTTGTAGATTTGCATCAAAATTACGACAGATGATAAAAGAAGAAAAACTAATTGGACGCCAACGAGAATGGGTGGAACTTCAATGGGCTCTGGATTCCAACCGCTCGGAGTTTGTTGTTATGTATGGCCGTCGTCGTATCGGCAAGACATTTCTGGTCCGCCGTTTCTTTAACGACACGTACAGCTTTCACTATGTGGGAGCACATCGTCAAAAGAAAAATGTTCAACTTCAAAACTTCAGAGAAGCCTTGTCTATTTATTCGGGTGATAAAAACATCCCCAAACTGAAAAACTGGCACGAGGCTTTTTTGCAGTTGGAAGAATACTTGCAACAATGTAAGGAAAAAAGAAAAGTCGTTTTTTTTGATGAGATGCCATGGATTGACACGCAAGGTAGCGAGTTTGTCGACGAGCTAGAATATTTTTGGTCCAATTGGGTGCAGAATCGTGATGACATCGTGTTTATCGCTTGTGGAAGTGCCACCAGCTGGATGAAGGAAAAGCTGGAGGACAACCAAGGAGGACTTCACAACCGGATTACTCATAAGATATACTTACGACCTTTTTACTTGAACGAATGTAAGGCCTATCTCATAGAACACGGCTTCGATTGGGATGACTACCAGATTTTGCAAAGTTATATGCTATTCGGAGGTGTGCCATATTATCTGAGTCTATTACGTCCCTCACTAAGTCTACCTCAAAACGTTGATTCGCTAATCTTTCGACGTGGAGGCGATTTGAGTGATGAGTTCAACGAACTGTACAACGCCCTTTTCAATAAAGCTGATCGTTATATTTCCATTGTGAAATTACTCTCAAACAAAAGAGAAGGATTTACACGTGATGAGATAGAAAAGGGAACGGGATACAGTGGTGGCGGACTTTCAAAGATGCTGGAAAACCTTGAACGCTGTGACTTTATTGTTTCGTATGCCCAGTTTGGCAACAAGACCAAACTTACGCTATATCGTCTAGCTGACTTTTATACGCTATTCTATTTCCGTTATGTTGAGGGGAATCGTTCGCGAGACGAGCATTACTGGCAGCATCATTATACCGACCGTGGAGTTGCTTCTTGGGAGGGTTTTACCTTTGAGGAAGTTTGCCTACGTCATCTGCCTCATATTAAGCAAGGCCTAGGCATTTCGGGTATGGCTACTGAGGCTTCGTCATGGCGGTTCACGCCGTCGAAGGGCGACCAAAGAAAAGGAGGACAGATAGATTTGGTGATCAAGAGAGCTGACAAAATCATCCATCTTGTTGAGATGAAGTTTTCCGAGATTCCCTATAACATAACAAAAGCATACGGACAAACATTATTAGAGCGCAAAAGTCTCTTCATGGAACTTACTGGCATTTCAAGAGGCATTGTCTTCACTTTTGTTACTCCAAAAGGATTGTCAAAAGGATTGCATTCCTCCTTGGTACACAGCGAAATTACTGCTAAAAATCTCTTTGCCGAGATTGTAGAGTAGCCATTCTGATGTTTGAAGGAAATGGGTGATTTGGTGAGGAATATTTCACTTTTTCTGTCCGCCCTTCATCACGCTCTTCTTATACCACGGCCACTTCATCAGCTGCCAGAATGCAAACGGCTGGAGTGCGTAGGAAATCATTATCGTTGAAGCCATTCCGATGAGGGTGCTGAGACCGATGGACCGAATGGCGGGATGAACGGCGAAGAGGAGCGACGACACCACGATGACAAGGATAGCTGCCGAGAAGAAGATGGCCACTTTGTGCCAGGTGAGCACATCCGAATTGCCTGTTCGCGCCTGCGTGAGCAAGCCTTCCGTGATGAAGATGCTGTAATCAACACCCACACCAAAGATGAAAGTGGAGATGATGATGCTGGCAAGGTTGAACTCTAGCCCGATGATGGCCATGTAACCCTGCACCATAAACCAACTGAGCACCATAGGGATGAATGACAGCAAGGCGGTGATGATATTGCGGAACGACACCAACAAAATCAATAGCACGAACAGCGATGAAATCCAAACGGCGATGTTGAAGTCGTCGTTGATGACCTCCACCATGCTCTTGCAGTAGTAGAACGGCTCCAAAACGAAGGTCTTCGGGTTGGTGACCAAGGCATCAGTCACAATGTCTTTCTCGTCGAAGCGCATGGCGACGTCGGTGAACACCATGTATTGGTTGTCGGCATTGCATTCAATGAAGTTGCCGAGCAAGTTGGGAGGCACCACACCGCTTTCCAACAAAGAGGCAGGTTCATATTCAGCGTTGAGCAATTCCTTGAAATCGTAGAACATCATTGGGTCGAGGCCGAAGTCATGCGCACCTTTGTCCACCATGCGGATGGCCTCGCTCTTGCGCTCGTCAGTCCAGTAAGTGTTCCATGCGGCGATGCGCTGCTCTTGGTCTTTCTGCGTGATGAAGAGTTTGGGAATCATGTCGGTATAGCTATGGACGTAGCCTTTCTGTTTCATGGAGTCCAAAATGGGCATCAGCGATTTGTCGGCTTCCAATGCCTCGTCGATGTCGGTGGAGACGGTAGCAAAATAGAGGTGGAAGAAACCGTCGTTGTTCTTTTCGTTGAAAAGGCCCTCGGCGGTTACTTCATCGGGTGAGTTGTAGTCGAGGTTGCGTAAGTCGCTGTCAAACTTTACTTTAGGCGAGAAGATGATGCCCACGATGATGATAACCACTATCAATGCGAGGAACCAGGGTTTCTTGTCGAAAGGTAGGTTGTTGAGGCGCGAGATGCGGCGGAAAGTCTTGCTGTCGGCATCGGCATGGCGTCTGGGCAGGAAATGCGGCAAAAAGATAAGGGCAAACATAGTGCTGCCCAACAAAGCGAATGAGGCAAACAGGCCAAAGTCGCGGAGCAAATCGCTGTCGGTGAAGAGCAGGCTACAGAAGGCACCCACCGTGGTGATGCAACCCAAGAACACGGGTGTCGACTCGTCCAAAAGCAGTTTTTCGGGGTCGCCGACAAAGAAATGGTGGATGAGCACATGCAGACAGTAACTGATGGCCACGCCAAGCACGATGGCACCCAAGCCAAGCGCCATCAACGACATGCCGCCTTTGATCCAATAGATGCAGGCAAGGGAGAATGCCGTGCCATAGAAGATGGGTAGCAGTAGTTTCCAAATGAATGGGAAACTTCTGAAACACAATCCAATCAATATCAGGATTAATACGATGGAAATGCCTACCGTCACCATGAGGTCCGACTTGATGCGGCCTGCGTTCGACACGCTGCCAATGACGTCGCCATGGGCGTAGACTTTCACATCGGGGTGGGAGGCTTCAAACTCCTTTTGTGCCTTTTTCAACATGCGGCTGAACTCGGTGGATGACTTGGAGTCAAGCGAGCGGAAAGCAGGGGCAAGATAGGCCAAGGCCACGGTGCTGTCGGGGCAGAAAAGATGACCGTCGATAAGATTGAAATTGCCGACGGCACCTTCGATGGCGTCACCGAGCACGGCACCGCGCAAGTTGAGCGGGTCGTAAGCAATGGCTTGCGTGATGTCGCCTGTCTCGTCTTCCATCATCTGCTCATAGTTGACCCACATTTGTTTCTCAACGGCCTCGGGTTCCATCGCCTTCTCGAAGTCGTGGTATGCTGAAGTGTCGATGAACGAAGGGATGTGCTCCAGCACGAAATCCAAAGCATTGAGGGCCATTTCAGGTTCCATCTTGTATAACACATTGGAAATGTAGTGACTTTTCGAGTCTTTTTCAAAGAGCAAGTCAATAAACTCGTCGGTCCTTTCGCACAGCACATCGGGCGAAAGCTTCTCGTCAGCCGAGGTCACTTGGATATAAACCTTGTCCTTTAATTCGATGGAGCTGAAAGCCAGTTGGCTCTCGACACTTGAAGAGGGAAGGAGCCTGGAAATGTCTTCCTCGTACTTGAGTTGGAGTCCAAAGATGAGGAAAACCAACGCCGACACGGCCATGATGAGATACATCAAGGTCTTATGTTTATCGAAGTATCGGTAAATCGGTACAAAAATTTTATGCATTAAAAATCTGATTTATAATTAATTATAAAGCATTATTAGACGTTTTTCCAAATACGGTTTTAGCCTAAAAAATGAGGGTGCAAAAGTACGGTTTTTTTCCTTTGCTTCGGAAAGTTAAGGAAAAGAAATACAACGTTTTTTCAAACAGGGTGTGATATCCGATCGGTCAGTGCCTTGAAGAAGTCGGGGAGACGTTTGGAAATGGCGACGGGACGGTTGTTTTCGATGAAGCAATGGACGCTGTGAGCGACACAGACCACTTTACCTTCAACACGCATCGTGTAGTCAAACTCAAACTTCATCTCACTCATCTTGCAGATGCTCACCTCAATCTCGATGATGTCCTTGAACGTGGTGGGGCGTTTGTATTCGCATGAAATCGAGATGACGGGCGAGAAGACATTCTCCGCCTCGATTTTGTCGAAGCCGAAGCCCAGCTGGTCGAGCCAGTCGACACGAGCCTCTTCCATGAAGCGGACATAGTTGGAGTGATGCGTCACGCCCATGCGGTCGCATTCGTAGTATTTCACTTCGTGCTTGTAAGTGTTCATCGCGGTTCTACCTTATTCAAAAAGAAGCGGCAAAAATAGGGAAAAAACATGAATCTTTTGGAAACAATACGGGATTTTGTAATTTTGCAGTCATTATGAAGCAAGCTAAAGTCATTCTGATTACGGGCGCCAGCAGCGGCATCGGCTTTGATGCAGCCAAGATTTTGGCGCAGCAAGGTCATAAGGTGTATGCCGCCGCCCGTAGGGTGGAACTGATGGAGCCTTTGAAAGTCGATGGCGTGCAAGTCCTTGGGATGGATGTCACCGACGAAGCCTCAATGCAGCAAGGTGTCGAGGCAGTCATCCAAGCCGAAGGTCGGATTGATGTGTTGATTAACAATGCAGGCTATGGCTTTTTCGGTGCCATTGAGACGGTGCCGCTTGAGGAAGCGCGTCGGCAGGTGGAGGTGAATGTCTTCGGTTTGGCGCGGCTGACCCAGTTGGTGCTGCCCCATATGCGTAAGCAGGGGAGTGGCCGCATCGTCAACACCTCATCGATAGCGGGTAAAATGGTGATTTATATGGGTGGCTGGTATAACGTGACCAAATATTCTGTTGAAGCCTTTAGTGATGCCTTGCGCATGGAAATGAAGCCCTATGGCATTGACGTGGTGATGATAGAGCCGGGTGCCATCAAGACCAACTGGGGACCCATCGCAGCCAAGCATCTGAAGGAATCTTCGGCGGGTACGGCTTATGAAGTAGTTGGCACGCAGTGGGCCAATAACATAGATTGGTTCTACAAGACCAATATGCTTTCGAAGCCGATGGTTATTGCCAAGGCCATCAGTCGTGCCGTCAACAGCCGTCATCCGAAGTCAAGATATTGCATAGGGCGTTTTTCTATCGTTGGAAGGATAGCCCATACCTTGATGCCTGCCCGTTGGTGGGATGCCATGATGCGGCAGGGAGGAAAAATTAAGACAAAATGAACAAACTATAAACATTACAAACATGAAAAACCTGAAATTGACATTGGTCCTCGCGACCGTGACGCTGGCCGCCGTCTCATGCGGCCCCAAGCCAGAAACCGCAAAAGAAGAGGCTCAAAAGGAAACGACGCCCAAGGTGCTTGTCATTTATTATTCCCAAACCTCCAACACCAAAGGCGTGGCACAGGAGATTGCCACCAAACTTGGTGCCGACATTGAGGAGATTGTCCCCGTAGAACTCTATGATGGTGACTTCCAAGCCACTATTGAGCGTGGCAAGAAAGAACTCGACGAAGGCTCCTTCCCGGAGATTCAACCCCTTAAGGCAAATGTCGCCGACTATGACGTGGTCTTCCTCGGTTATCCGATTTGGTTCGGCACATACGCACCACCTGTTTTCACCTGGTTGAATCAAGTGGATTTGGGCGGCAAGAAAGTCGTCCCGTTCTGCACCTTCGGCAGTGGCGGTCTGGAGTCAAGCGTGAAGGATTTGGCTGAAGCTGAGCCCAATGCGGAAATCCTTCCTGGCTATGGTGTTCGTGCCGCCCGTCTCGAAGCCATGCCCAAAGAGATTGACCAGTTCCTGAAAGCCAACGGTTTCTTGGAGGGAGAATTTGTCAAGCTCGAGGAATTCCCCGAGCAGCATCCTGTGACCGAAGAAGAAGCTGCTATCTTCAATGCCGCCGTGGGTGACTATCCGATGATGCACGCCCAAGCCAAGACTGTAGCCTCGCGCACAATCCCTGACGGTGTGGAATACCAGTTCACCGCCGTTGATCTTCCTCGTGAGGACCGTCCCAACATGCCTCCAGCGGGCGAGATGACGGTTTATGTGACGGTTTTTGGGGATGAGGCTCCTGTTTTTACGAGAGTGATTAGGTAAGATATCCCCATGATTGCCAAGCGTATCCGCAACGAGGAAGTCGTTTTGGAGCAAGGCCTTGACGGTTATAAGGAATATAAGCAGCGGGTGAAATACAAAGTGATTCCGTTTATTTGGTAAAGTAAAGCTATGCGTAAGAACCTCATTCGATTATTTGCTGCCTTTGTGCTTTGCGGCATCGTGCTGACTTCATGTTTCCAAAAAAAGGAACTTGTGAAGTACAACTATACCGAAGAACTATCCAACCAAGTCTGGACCTACAGCCTGAGCCATCCCGACGGCTTCACCATCGACCTCAACACCATGACTACACCCACTGAGGGTATCGTCGTTGCCTATGCGGCCACACAGGGTTGCCATTCCCGCGAGAAACTCAATTATGTGATCAGTCACGCGATGATGCACAATGGAATCGTAGGCGGTTGGCTAGATACCACCGACAGTCTCTATTATTTTGACAGCTCCCGTATCTTTCCCGAGGACTCACTCGATGCCGCCAAAAAGTTTGGCATTGAGAACGGACAGATAGCGATATTCCTTATCTCGGAAGGGAAGGAGATCCGATTGGAGTAGGACGGAGAGATTCAAATATAGACCATCATTGAGTAATCAAAAATGCCGCATCGGTTCTGGCTGATGCGGCATTTGTTTTATCTTTCCCTTCGCTTAATGACTTCTTTCAGTCGATATCGGTCGCCGGTGGACTTGCCGATGGCATCGATGAATTGTTGGTCGTAGCCAGGGGTTTTATAGCCCCAACGGGCAAATTCGCCATTTTCTTCGGTGCGACGCTCGATTTGGTCGTTGTACTTCACAATCAAGTATTTGGCCAACTTGTCCCAGCGTTGCATCATTCGGTCGGCATAAGCGATGCTCTTGCGGTTGAGGTAGCTTTGACGGTCGGCAGGCTTCAGGTCTTTGATGGCGACGAGAACACTGTCTTGGTCAGCGAAATAGAAGTCTTCCAATTCGTTTTGGGCTTTGCGGAGGTCGCCTATCATCATGGAATAGCGCGGATAGACCATGTTGGCCACCCAGTTGTTCATCCAGAAGGCCGACTTGTCGCTGAACTCGTTGCGTGGGTTGTTCTCCTGACGGAAACAGTCAGGCACTTGCGTGATGCAGCAATAGAGCGGCACGTAGGCCACCATATTGGCATCGTCGCAGTTGAACCAGGTGACGCCGCCCACGTCATTGGGCAGCCACGAGCGCATCTGGCAGGTCATGGTGAAACCGCTTTGTTGCGTGGCGATGGGACGCTCACGGAAATAGTTGACACTGTCGCTGTCGCTAAAATGCATCGGCAGGGGACGGATGGGCATACCCCAAGGACCAGCGGTCATGTCGGAGGTCATGTCCAAAGGCGTGCCTTCAAAATGGTCGCGCATGTCGTTTTGCAAGTCGCGCAAAGAGAGTGGTTTGTCGGGTTTGATCCACAGCGGAAGATGGTCGCATTTGTCAAACTCACCGTTGATATAAGGCAGGTATTTATCCATTTCCACGTGGCTGTAATGATGTCTGAAAAAGCTCCACACACGGGCATCGGCATAGCGCACATTCTCGAAGTCGATGGGGCAGTAGGCATCACGGAAGGAGAAGTCTTCGTCCTTGCCTTTGAAGTAGCCCCATTCTTTGGCGAAGCTGATGACATCGGAGGCATAAACGCATTCCACCTCAGGGTTGTTGATTTTCTTGAGGTTCTTGCTGCTAATGCTGTTTTTGGAGCGCTTCTCTAACGGGAACTGACGGATGCGGCTCAAGTTGGCGTGGGCGCAGATGCAGTCGTCGGGGATGCGCAACGCCACCCAAACAGCCCCATTGTGTCCAGGTCCTTTGCCGATGATTTCCATGATCCAAGCCTCGTTGGGGTCGCAGATGGTAAGCGTTTCGCCGCTGCTGTTATACCCATATTCTTCAACCAGTTCAGCCATGCAACGAATCGCCTCACGGGCAGTGGACGAACGCTGCAAAGCCAGCCGCATCAGGGAGAAATAGTCCAATAGGCCTTCTTGGTTGACAAGCTCCAATCTTCCGTCGAAGGTTGTCTCCACAATGGTGACTTGCTTTTCGTTCATCAAGCCGACCACGTTATAGGTGTATTCCACCTGCTTCACGTATCTTCCTTTATGTGAGGGTCCCCAGCCGTGAATCTCAATCAGTTCGCCAGGTTCGTGTCGTCCCGAAGGGCTGTAGGATAGCGAGCCGGAGAAACCGAAGCCGTCGCAGTTGTAAGTACACATCACGCTGCCGTCAGTGGAGGCTTTTTTACCGACAATCAAGTTGGTGCAGGCCATCACGGGTTCCATACAAATGGCCATCAATAAAGTAAAAACGAGCTTTTTCATCGTGAAAACAGTTTTTGTTGATAATTATACACCGCAAAATTACTTTTTTTTACCTTTGCAGCCTAATTTTGTGTAAGATGAAGAAATCTTTTTCTTTGAGAGCCGTGTTCTCTCTGCTTTTGGTCCTTTTGACGGTATTGTGTATGGCCCAACCTCCAGGCGGGAATGGAGGCCCTCCCGGTGGCAGACCTCCCGGTGGTCGTCCCCCAGGAGGCCGTCCGCCTTTCGGCGGTGACCGTCAGTGGGGACAAGAGAACATGCCTAAGGTCAAACCGAAGAAGAAAGTCCGCGAAGGCGACACCTTCCAAGTAGTCGGTGTATTGCGCGATGCCAAGACGGGAGAGTATATGCCTTACGTCAACGTGGCCGTGCTCGACTCCATCGATTCGGAGTTTGTCAAAGGCGGCATCAGCAATATGGACGGCGTTTTCGAGATTGACGGCGTGCCGCAAGGGTCTTTCGTGCTGCGTGTGTCGGCAATAGGATATGAGAGTTATATGCATCCGTTTACGGTGACCAACAACACCAACCTTGGCACTTTGCGTATCAATCCTGGTGTTACTTCGCTCGGTGAGGTGACGGTGGCTGCCGAAAGGCCATTGTATGCCATGGAAGGCGAAAAATTGATTTACAATGTCAGTGAGGATCCGTCCATCCAGACGGGTACCACCGAGGATGCCTTGCAGAACGCGCCTGGCGTGGAGGTCGACGTGGAAGGTAACATCACGCTACGCGGCGTGTCGAGCGTGGAGATTTGGGTGAACGACAAGCCCTCGAAACTTACCGAGGAGAACCTGAAGACCTATCTTCAGACCTTGCCCGCTAACGCCATCGCTCGCATTGAGACCATCACCAATCCTTCGGCCAAATATGCCACAGATGCCGAGGCGGTCATCAACATCGTCACATCGGCGCATATCAAGAGCAACCAGTTCATCAGTTTTGGCGTGAACGGCTCCAACCAACCTTTTGTCTCGCCTTGGGTGAGTTATATGTGGAAGAAGGAGAAGCTGAGCGTCAACCTGTTTGCTTCGGGCCGTTATAGCAATAGAATCAACACGACCGACAGCTGGGAGCTGAAGCGCGAGGATGCCGCAACCGAGGGATTGTATGACTCTGTATGGTACAGGACTACGTCACAGAAGGAGGACAACCGCAGCATGAGCGGCAATTTCTTTATGAACGTCGACTACGAAATTGACTCCACCAGCGACATCTCTTTCGACGGAGGAGGCTTCTATAACAAAAACAGAAGCTTCAGCAGCCGTCGCGACGAACAGACCTTCTTTTTGGAAGATAGCCTATTGGCCTACAGCATCGGCGACACCTCCGTTTCCCCATCTGGTTTCGGGCACTTTGGCATCGACTACACCAAGAAGTTTGACGAAAAGGGCCACAATCTTCGCATAGGTCTCAACTCCACTATGAGCAAAAGAGCCACCAATCGATACTATAATCGTTTTTATGATGTGTATCACGACCTTGACGAGAACCAGTATCAGCTTACAGACATGTTTGGCTATGGCTTCAACATGGATGCGCGTTACAATCGTCCGTACAGCGAGGACGGCGAGTTAAGCTATGGCTTGCGTGCCGACCACCAGCAGTCCAATAACGACTACAAGCGTTTCTATTCCAACGATAGTGGTGTCAACTACGATAGCATCGACTTGCTGCGCACCTATCATTTCAATGGCGCAGAGACGGGAATCAATGCTGACGTCAACTGGACGCATCGTTGGGGCGGATTCACCCTCAGCACGGGTGTGGGAGGCGGCACCGACCGTGTCTTTTACGACTATGTCAGTGACATGCCTTTTGCCGACAAGAACACGCTGTATTTCTGGAATGTGCGTCCTTCCATCCACTTAACCTACCGCACGGAAAGTATGCACAACATCAAGCTTAACTACTCGATGCGCATGTCGCATCCCGACGAGGATGAAATCACCACTTTCCGCAGGTATGGTGATGATAGCTATTCAACGGGTAACCCCAATGGCCTTATGAACAGCTATACCCATAATATGGAAGCTGGATGGCAGAAATTCTTCGAGCGTTTCGGCAACATCGGCCTCGAAGCCTACGGTCGCTGGAGCACCAATGAAATCAGCTCACTCACCGATTCCGAATATGATGACTTCCTGGAGCGTGTGGTCAGCTATTCCATACCTTATAACATGGGTACCTCGTGGCGTTATGGCACTTCGCTCAACATGACCTACCGTCCCACGGGATTCTTTAATGTGCGCTTGTATGCCAACCTCTATGATTATGGTTATCGCATGGAATATGACCGTAACGGCATACATCAGATTGATGAGCGAGACAAATGGTCGTGGAGCGTGCGTGTCAACGCTTGGGCCAAGTTGTTTGACCGTCTGCAAGTTACGGCTGCAGCCAACTACAACTCACCAACCATCAGCTTGATGAGCGAGCGCAAAGCACGCTATTTCCTCAACATGGGTCTCCGCAGCGACTTCTTCAACCGTCGTTTGTCGGTGTTCGTCAACGTGCAGGACATCTTCAACTGGGGTGCCAAGATCGGTTCGGGCTCGAGCAACACCAACCCGTACTATCTCAGCGACAGCACCCGCAAGATGCTCAACAGCCGTTATATCTCTGCTGGCTTTACGCTACGTTTCGGTAAACTGGAACTCGAGCAAAGAGCCAAGGAAGGCGATAGCGAGACAGGCGATAGCTTGGAGTGATTCTGGGCCTGCAATCGGCCCGATTGCAGAAAAAACAACAAGTATGTCAACAATTGAGCCATCTGACAAACGCCAAATGCCAATCTGGCATTATCGTGGTAAGTTTCCTCATCGCGAATACAAGCCGTTGCAATTCATCACGTATCGTTTGTATGATTCTGTGCCAAAGAAAGTCATTGATGCTTGGAAAGAAGAACTAAAAGTGACGGAAATGACCTTGCCGAATGATCCTAAGGCAGAGGAATTACGTAAACGCATTGACAAATACGAAGATGCTGGATACGGACAGTGTTTTCTCAAAGATGCAAGGATAGCTTCAATGGTTCAAGAGAACCTTTTCCATTTCAACGGAATCAGATATAATGTCTTGAATTGGTGTATTATGCCTAACCATGTACATGTTTTAATTGAAGTCAAAGAGGGTTGGACTTTAAGTACTATTATGCATGGATGGCGTTCATACACGGCTCATCAGGCAAATAAAATCTTAGGACGAACAGGTGATTTCTGGATGGATGAGTATTTTGACCGTTATATTCGCGATGAAAAACATTTGGAGACAGTTATCAACTACATTGACAACAATCCTGTCAAAGCGGGTCTTATTGAGGAGGGCCAATTTTGGCCATGGAGTAGCCTGGGCCTACAATCGGCCCGTTTGCAGGAAGACACTACAACGAGTAAAGCGATACTCGGACCGAATGACGGCCAGTAAAAACGATAGCTGTCATCACATTAATTCCGTAAAACGGTATCATGGATGAAAACTAAATGTGGCCGTGCAGCTGATTTGGCCTGCAATCGGTCCGATTGCAGGAAAACTCAAAGTCAACGTGAAAATCGTCAGTCGGGCCGACTGACGGCCCAGTAAAATGGCCGCCCACACAATATGTGAGAGCGGCCATTTTTTATGATGTAGGTCATGGGCCATAGCTGGCCATAGTCAAAATCAATACCCGAAAATCTCTTCAGTACTTATGCGCTTAACTGGGCCGAGTTCCTGGATGGCCTTCATGTCGAGTTCCTTCTCGTTGCCGAGGATGACATAACGATAAGGCTTGTTGGCCATTTGTTCCTTCTCAAACTTCACGATGTCTTGCATGGTGATGTCGGGTAAGGCGTTGTAGATGCGCTCGTTGAGGTCATAGTCGATGCCGCGCATTTGGGCGTTCAGCCAAGCGTTGATAAGACCGAACTTGGTGGTGCGCTGGCTGGCCAAACGCTTGGTCAAGGCTTCCTTGGCGATGCCAAAGGCTTGTTCGCTTTCAGGCATTTCGTTGAGGATCTCCAAGAAATGACCAACGGCATCCATCATCTTATCGTTTTGCGTGATGATGTGGGTGAAGAAATACTCGGGCTGGTCGGTGTAATTGGGCTCAACATAGGCGGCGTAGGCATTGTAAGCCAGACCGCGCGCCTCACGCATCTCTTGGAATACGATGGTGTTCATGCCACCGCCGTAGTATTCGTTGAACAAAGCCTTCACAGCAGCCTCGTCAGGGTTCCACGGGCGTTGCTCGTTGTGGACCATGCGCATGTAGATGTTCTTGGCATCGTAGGGCGCGATGAGGATTTCGTTCTCTGGTGTGGGCTGCAACTCATAGTGCTTGCCTTCGGGAACGGCTTGCAGCTCGGCAATGGTCTTGTGGTTTTCGGTGACGGCAGCGGCCATTTCCTTTTCGCTCATCGGGCCGTAATACAACACGGTATGCTGGTAGTTCTTGAGGTTCTTCAAGAGGTCAAGCAGCTCTTGCGGGTCAAGCTGGCGGAGTCGTTCGGGTGAGAGCTGGTTGCGTTGCGAGTTGTAGGGGCCATAGAGTCCGTACTGCACCAAGGCGTTGAAGTTGCTGCGTTGGTTCAGTTTGGCGTCCATGCGAGCTTTCTCCATCTGCTGTATGCACATCTCGGCCACCATCGGGTCGGCTTGGGCGTTCTGCATCACGTTTTCAAGCAAGGCCAAGGCTTCGGGCATGTTCTCTCCAAGACCGTGCAAAGTGACGGTGATGTTGCGAGCACCTACATTAATATAGTAGTTGCAGGCGAGTTTGTAGAACTGTTGCTTTATTTCCTCATTGCTCATTTGGTCGGTGCCGAGGTATTCAAGGTAATCGGCGGCAGCGCCATAGCGAAGGTCTGACTCGTCACCAAACTCATAACGGAAGCTCAGCGTGAAGCGACCATTCTCCTTGTTCTGTACATAGATGTATGGCAGTCCAGCCTCGGTCTTGCCGAAGGTGAGGTCTTTCTTGAAGTCGACGAAGCGGGGCTGAATGGGAGGCACGACGGTGTTCTGCACCATGGTCACGAAGTCACTCACGAAGTCGCGGTTGGTCGGGATGGGAGTGATGGCAGGCTTGTCGATTTTCTTCTGGTTTTCGTCAGCGCCTTGACGCTTGTAGACCACCACATAGTTGTCGTTGAAGTGCTTGTTGGCGAAGGCCACGATTTGCTCCTTGGTCATGCCTTCCATGCGGTCGAGGTATTCCACGTCTTGTTTCCAAGGTCTCTCGAGGATGAACGAGTTGACAAACATATTGGCGCGGGCCTGGTTGCTCTCCATTGAGTTGTAGTGGTTGAGCTTCATGTTGTTGACTACAGAAGGCATCAAGTCGTCTGGGAAGTCGCCCTTCTTCAGTTTCTCAACCTCGGCCAGCAAAAGGTCTTTGGCTTCTTCGAGGGTTTGTCCCGGACGCGGCGAGCCACCGATGAGGAAGCTGGAGTAGTCGCGGTTGGCGCTTGAGCCACCCCAAGCATAGAGCATCTGCATCTGTTGGTTGATGTCGAGGTCGATGAGGCCGGCAGTGCCGTTGCTCAGCATGGTGCCAATCATCTCAAGGGTGTCGCATTGCATCGAGTTGCCACGGTCGAAGCGCCAGCCAATCATCAGGTTCTCAGCTTCGAGGCCATAGACGGTGGTGTCTTTGGGTGCGGTGATGGGCTCCAACGCGGCAAACTCGGGCTGTTTCACATCCTCGCCGGGTTGCCAGCTGCCAAAGTATTTGTCGATGATGGCGATGACCTCGTCGGGGTTGAAGTCGCCAGCCATGCAGATGGCCACGTTGTTCGGACGATACCACTTGTTGAAGTAGTTCTTGATGTTGGTGATCGAAGGATTCTTCAAATGTTCCTGCGTGCCGATGGTGGTCTGTGTGCCATAGGGGTGAGTGGGGAAGAGCATGGTGTTCAGAGCTTCCCAAACCTTGCGGCTGTCCTGGGCGATGCCGATGTTGTACTCCTCGTAGACGGCCTCCAACTCGGTGTGGAAACCCCGGATGACCATGTTTTGGAAACGGTCGGCCTGGATCTTGGCCCAGTTTTCGATTTCGTTCGAGGGGATGTCCTCAGTGTAGCAGGTCACGTCCTCAGAGGTGTAGGCGTTGGTGCCTTCCGCACCGATGGTCGACATGAGTTTGTCATACTCGTTGGGGATGAAATACTGCGCGGCCAACTGGCTCACCGAGTCGATTTCGTGGTAGGCGATGCGACGTTCTTCAGGGTCGGTGAGGGTGCGGTATTTCTCGTAACGCGCTTCAATGTCGTCCAAGAAAGGCTTCTCGGCTTCGTAGTCTGTGGTACCGAAATGGGTCGTTCCCTTGAACATGATGTGTTCGAGGTAATGTGCGAGGCCAGTGGTCTCAGCGGGGTCGTTCTTCGAGCCTGTGCGCACCGCGATATAAGTCTGGATGCGAGGCTCTTCTTTGTTGACGCTCAGGTAGACCGTCAGGCCGTTGTCGAGCGTGTAGATGCGGGCTTCGGTGAGGTCGCCCTTCACGGTTTCGTACTTGTACTTGCTCTCGGCTTTCTTTTTGCAGCCGGTGAACAGCATGAGCAGTGCCGCAGCAATCAGCAGCGTGCTCTTTGAGAAGATTTTGTTTAAGTTCTTCATTTGTAATGTATTAAGATGATACTTATTTAATTGTCTTGAAAGTCCTTGGGGAAACGTTTCCACATCTCATAAGGATTCCCCATTTTGTCCACGAAGGTCTGCCACATCTTTTCGGGCGGTGTGTTGAGGTATTGTTCCGCAGTGATGTCGCCGATGAGCCAGGAGTTGCGTACCAGTTCGTCAACCAATTGTCCTGAATCCCAACCAGAATAGCCCAGAAAGAAGCGCACATTGTCCTCGTTGGCGATGCCCGTATAGATCAAGGTAGCCAAAGTCTCGTGGTTACCGCCCCAATAGAGGCCGTCGATGATAGGGAAGGACTCGGGAATCATTTCGCCCAAGGTGTGGATGAAGAAAAGCTGGCTGTCGGCCACGGGACCTCCCAAATACACAGGAGCCTCGAAGTCGGGGAACTCGTCGACGATGTGGTTGACGTTTACCTCCAACTTCTTGTTGATGATGATGCCGAAGCTGCCTTCCGATTCCACATGGTCGATGAGCAAGATGACCGACCTGCCGAAGTGGAAGTCGTTCATTAAAGGCTCGGAAATCAAGATTTTACCCTGTTTCGGCTCCAACGAATTGCTATGAATGACAAACTTTTCTCCTAAATCCATACCGCAAAAATAGGTTTTTTGAACGATATTCGGGGCAGTTTTCGTATTTTTGTGGCATAAAAACGCATTTGTCTTGAAACGAACTGACAATCAATCCAGATTTGACGCCTTGCGAAGGGAATTTTCAACCTTCACCTTTGAACGACAGACGGTGAGACGCGAAAACGGAGCCTTGTCTTTGGCTTTCGACTTCAACCTTGACGACCGCTACCATTTCTGCCCAACTTTGGAGATTCCTGCAAGACCCTTTTTCGATTGGGACAATATGACCGAGAAACAATTGCAGGCTTTGGCATTCCAAATCGGCATGACCGAGCTAGTGAGTTATTGGAAAATCGCATGCCCGAAAAGGGTGGTGGTGAAGCCCTTCGCTTTGACCGAATCGCAGAAAGCGTTTTGGAAAAAGCTATATTACAATGGATTGGGTGAGTTTCTCTATTTGAATAGTATCACGGTTTCGGAAGACGACTTGATGAAGATAATAACGCTGCCCATAGATTCCATGCCTTCGCACGACCTCCGTTGGAATGACATGGGCAGCTGCGTACATTTTGAGGAAAAAGCATTAGTGCCAGTTGGCGGCGGCAAAGATTCCGTAGTCACCTTAGAATGCCTGCGTAACAAAATGCCCGTCATTCCACTAATCGTGAATCCTCGTGGCGCGACATTGAACTGTGTGAAGACAGCTGGCTATAAAGAGGATGAGTTCATCGTCATCAACCGCACCCTTGACCCGACGATGCTGCAACTCAATGCTGAAGGCTATCTCAATGGTCACACGCCTTTTTCAGCTTTGCTAGCTTTCATCAGCATTTTGGTGGCCTTTGGAAGCCGTTCGAAGTACATCGCCTTGTCAAATGAAAACAGCGCGAACGAGTCGACGGTGCCGGGGACGAACATCAATCACCAGTACAGCAAATCCATCGAGTTTGAGAGCGATTTCCGTCGTTATGTGGCTGAGAACTTGAATGATGAAGTGCAATACTTCAGTTTCTTGCGTCCATTGAGCGAGTTGCAGATTGCCAGTCTGTTTGCCCAATGCGAGGCTTATCATCCCGTGTTCCGCAGTTGCAATGCAGGCAGTAAGACCGACTCGTGGTGCGGCAAATGCCCCAAGTGCCTGTTCACATGGATTATCCTGTCGCCTTTCCTTTCAAGGGAGAAGTTGACGGCCATTTTCGGCAAAGACCTGATGGCTGACACAAGCCTGCAACCCATTCTTGAAGAGCTGAACGGCACCGCTGCCGTGAAGCCTTTCGAGTGTGTCGGCACAGTGGAAGAGGTCAGAGCATGTTTGAATGCAACCGCGAAGGTCCCTGAGCCTGTCGAAGGGCCGACCGTAGATGAAATCCTTCATCGCTTCAACACGAACCATTTCCTGCCTCCCCAATTTGAGCAAATTTTAAAAACTGCTTTGAATGAAGGAATCAATTCTACGGCATCACTGCCCATAGATTCCCTCCAACACACATGCCTACACAGGAATGACATGGGCAGTGGGTTTGACTTGATACTAAATCGATTACGTGGCAAGCGCATCCTCATCCTCGGCTTTGGACGTGAAGGAAAGTCGACTTTGAGTTTCCTGAACAAATACCTGCCTGATGCGGATGTTGCCGTGGCCGACAAGAACGAAATGGAGACTGTGCAATATTTTGGCACAGGCTATCTTGAAGCGATGTATAACTATGACATCGTCATCAAAACGCCAGGCATCTCTTTAAAGGATTTCGACACCAAAGACGTGGAAATCACCTCACAAACCGACCTGTTTCTCAGCCAGTTCCATGCCCAGACCATCGGCATCACGGGCACCAAAGGCAAGAGCACCACGACGAGCCTCATCTATCATCTGCTAAAATCCTCAGGCCACGATGCTATCCTTACGGGCAACATCGGTATCCCTTGCTTCGACATCATGGAAGACATCAAGCCTGATTCCATCGTGGTTTACGAGCTCTCGGCGCATCAACTGGAATATGTGCACAACAGTCCCCGAGTGGGCGTGCTGCTCAACATCTTCGAGGAACATCTCGACCATTTCGGCACGATGGCACGCTATGCTGAGGCCAAACTCAACATCATGCGCTATATGGGCGAAGACGACATGGCCGTCATCCATGAGTCGTTGATGGAGGATGCTTGGAGGCTGTTCGTCAACAATATCGTGTTCTCTTTGTTTGACATTGATGATTTGGTCGATTGCACGGCCTTGCCTCTGATTGGCGAACATAACCTGTTGAATGTCAAGGCGGCATTGCTGGCGTGTTATGCTTACGGCGTGGATGTTAGGGAATTGGTCCCACATCTTTATTCTTTCAAGCCTCTGGAGCACCGTTTGGAGCCTGTCGGCACCTTTAGTGGCGTGACTTTCGTCAACGACAGTATCTCCACCATCCCGCAGGCGGCCATTTCAGCCTGTCAGGCTTTGGGGCGCGTCGACTTCCTGCTACTCGGTGGCTTCGACCGTGGCATCGATTATCAGCCTTTGGTGGATTTTCTGAAGGCGCATCCAGTGCCGCACCTTTTGTTTACAGGCAAAGCAGGGGAGAGGATGATGCAATTAATAGCCGAGGTCCCTGAGCCTGTCGAAGGGCCGACTGTATTTTATTACTCTACAATGGAAGAGGCCTTTGCCTACATGGCAGCCCACGCCAAACCAGGCGACCTCTGCCTGCTTTCGCCCGCCGCCTCAAGCTACGATCAATACAAAAACTTCGAGGAGCGCGGTGCCAAGTTCAAGCGATTGGCCGCATCATTCGGAAAATGAAAAAAGCACGGAAACCTCCGTGCTTTTTTGTTGTCATTAGGTCAGACCTTAACCTTTCTTTGGCGTGACGGTCTTCTTAGGCTTGGTGCCCGTGTTGTTTGAACCAGAGTTGTTATTGCTGCCGTTTTGCGAAGGCTTGACCGTCTTCGGCGTAGTGGTATTGCCAGAAGGTTTAGTGCCTGTCGTACCAGAAGTGTTCATCTTATAGCCCGCAGCCTCGCACATCTCTTTAACGTGAGCAGCGCGTTTGTAGGTGTCGGGGTGCGTGGAGAGCAATTCTTGCAATCTGCTTTGTTGGCTGGTCTGGCCACTCAATTCAATCAACACGTTGAGTGCGTGATACATGGCGTAAGGATCCACACCGTTTTGGATGCAGAACTGGAAGGCAGTCTCGTCGGCTTGGGTCTCTTGACGGCGCGAGTAGGCGTTGCTGGCCAATTCTTGACCAAGGTCGCCAAGGAAGCCGGTCGAGAGGGCACCTGCCGTGGTGTTGACTGCTGCAATGCCATAACGGGCAGCCACGACGAGATAGGCGGCACGATAGGCATCGCGGACATCCTTATTAATAAGGTGACCCAACTCATGGCCGATGACGGCGAACACTTCGTCGTCGTTCATGGCATCCATCAAGCCGGTGTAAACACGCACGCTGCCGTCACCACTGGCAAAGGCATTGACCGTGTTGGACTGGTAGACCTTGTAGTTGAGGTCCAAATTGCTGATGTTGTGGAAACGTGCCATGATGCGGTCGAGGCGTTGGGTGTAATCGTTGTTGGCGGGCAAAATTGTATTCTGTCCGTCGGATTCCACCATGTATTGACTGCACAATTGCTTGACCTGTGCATCGCTAATGGTCAAGGCCTGGACGGCGGCAGCACCCGCATTTACGGCTGCGTTTTGGTCCACAATCTTCAAAGTGCTACAGCTGGCCAGGGATATGACCACTGCACAAAGTAATGCTAACTTCTTCATATTGATAGAGTTTTGGATTTGTTTCACTATTGTCACCGCAAAAATAGTGCATAAAAAGAAATTTTTTTCAAAAAAAATGCATTTTTTTCTTGCATATTCCAAAATTAATGTATTTTTGCAGCATCAAAATAATATCAAAATAATATCATTAAACTATTAAACAATAAAGCTATGGAAACAAAAGAATTTGAATTCAAAGGTTTCGCGATGAATGGTTTCATCGCATTGTTCATTGAAATTGCTATCATCGCCCTGAGCGTTTGGGGTTTCGTAGCCTTCGCTAACGAACAACTGAGTACGCCCTTCCTGTCGGTCATCGGCCTCATACTGGCCTGCTTCCTGCCTATTGGCTTCCGTAAACTGGAACCGAATGAGGCCATGGTGATGCTGTTCTTCGGCAAGTACAAAGGCACCTTCACCAAGACCGGCTTCTACTGGGTCAACTTCCTGATGACCTCCAAGAAGGTCTCGCTCCGCGCCCGTAACCTCAACCCTGACAACATCAAGGTGAACGACAAGACGGGTAACCCGATTATGATTGGCCAAATCCTGGTGTGGAAATTGAAGGACACTTATAAGGCCATGTTTGAGATCGACTCACAGACCATGGCCGGTGGTGGCTCGGGCACGGCTCCCGTGACGGTAAGCAACCGCATGAAGGCCTTCGAGAGCTTCATCAAGGTGCAGAGCGATGCCGCTTTGCGTGAGGTAGCCGGCATGTATGCCTACGATGAGAACGAAGCCGTTGCCGACGAACTGACGCTCCGTGCAGGTGGCAAGGAAATTAACGACGTCCTTTTAGCCAAGTTGAACGAACGTCTTGCCATGTCGGGTCTGGAAGTGCTTGAGGCCCGCATCAACTACTTGGCTTATTCGCCTGAGATTGCTGCCGTGATGTTGCGTCGTCAGCAGGCTGCCGCCATCATTTCAGCTCGTGAGAAGATCGTGGAAGGTGCCGTCTCGATGGTCAAGATGGCCTTAGACAAGCTGAAGGACGAAGGCGTGGTTGAACTCGATGAGGAGCGCAAGGCCGCTATGGTGAGCAACCTGATGGTGGTGCTCTGCGCCGACGAGTCGGCCCAGCCTGTGGTCAATACGGGTTCTTTGTATTAAATAATGTTTGTAGAGACGCAATGCATTGTGTCTCTACATCAATTATCAAAAGGAGATTTAAAATGGACACATCAGGAATTGTATTTATCATTTTGGGCGCCCTCTCCATCGCCGTGGGAATCTTCGGCAGGTTTCGTCCCGACATTGTCTATCGTGATTGGAGTGAAAAGAGGACCATTGGAGGTTTTCGGTTATTTGGCTTTTCAGCCTTTCGTTTGGGTGCTGAGAAAATGGATTCCGAAGACAGGCAAAGGTTTGGCTTCGTGGTATTTGTCCTTTTCGGCATCATGCTCATCTTGACTGGCATCGCATGTAGCATCCCGCAATGGGAAACTTATAAAAGCGCAATTGCCTTTTCCATTGTCATGTTGATGACTGTCATCATGCTGTTCGCGTATTGGAAGATCCTGCTGAGCCAAGACGAAAGCCGTAGCAGGAAGGGCTTTGCCGTCATCATGCTGCTCTCTTTTGCGCTGATTGCCTTTGCCGTGTATTATTGGTATATTGCATTAAAGTAAACTAAGATGACTGTCAAAACTCTATTATTGGCCGTTGCGTTTCTCTTGCTGTTTCTTGTGATTGCCATACCGGTTTGGTTCGCAGTTCGTGTGATGCGGCATCCTGAGAAAGACCGTGGTATGCGTAGAGTGATGGCGTTGCAGCGGGGCACTGAATACGAGAAAGGAATGCAAAAGTTCTTTATGCTCAGTTACTTATTTACAGGACTTAGTTTTGTGATGGCAGCAGTGCTTGAAGAAGTTTTCGGCATGGAAAGATTTCTTTCCTTGCTGATTCCTGCTTTCGCTTTGGGCATGTTGCTGAACATCGCCAAATGGCGTTTTACGGGAGAGTTCAGCAAGGCGGGGCTTGTTACTTTTGCAATTGGGCTTGTATTTACAATAGTTTATCTTATTCTAAAATGACACTATTATGTTTTGGATTGATTTAATAACAGGCGTATCTTTAATGCTTTTGGGTTGGGCGGTCTATCGTAACCCGATGCTGATATCAGGCGTCAACACCATGTCGAAGGAACGATTGTCCAAGGTCGATTTGGATGGCCTGAAGCTTGCTTATCGCAATGTGTTCCTCATTTGCGGCGGAGCGATAGTGCTTCTTGGTGGCATTTTCATGTTGGCGCATTTGTCCTACGGCTTTCATTTGGCGATGCAATTAGTGATCGCTTTTGCTCTCGTCATTGCCTGCGTAGTACTCGGTAAAAGATACGACATGGGCCTGCAAGGGGAGGAAGGCAAGAAGGAGAGAATGAAAAATTGGATTGCCATCATCATTACTGTTGTGGCTTTTGCCGTGATACTATTTTTCTTCTTCAAAGGCAGCAAGCCCGCAACGATTGAAGTGTCTGAAGATTACATTACGGCTAAAGGCGGCGGATACAGCGCTTCGATTTCCTTGAACGACATTGCCGAGGTCAACGTATTGACCGAATGGCCCAGCTTCCCCATACGCACCAACGGCATCTCCACCGAAGATGTCGGTATTGGGCATTTCCGCAAAAAAGGGGGCGAAAGTTGCATGTTGTTCGTCTGTACTAATGGTGGGCCTCTCTTTGAAGTGCGCACTGTGGACGGCAAGTTGTATTACCTCAACTGCGCTACGGAGGAGGAAACGTTTGAAATGATTGCAAAAGTGAAAGCAAATGGGAGGTGAGCCATGGCAAAGGAAAA
>CAMYXV010000021.1 GCA_947303055.1 uncultured Bacteroidales bacterium | reverse complement strand
AGCTGCACGACAACAATACTGATGTCGTTTTGATGACTACCAACATTCCTTACGGTGCCAAGTTGTTCTTCAAGTCTGGCGATCAGGTGAAGAAGGGCGATAAGATTTGCGAATGGGATCCCTACAACGCCACCATCATCTCTGAGCACAGCGGTAAAGTCCGCTTCCAGAACGTGATCGAAGGTGTGACCTATCGTAACGAGACCATCGCTGAGACTGGTTTCATCGAGCGTGTGATCATCGAAGGTAAGAGAGGTGCCAAGAACCCGCTCATCGACATCGTTGATGAGAATGGTGAGACCTTGGTTTCCTACGACTTGCCTGTGGATGCTCACGTTGTGGTGGACGAGGGCGATGCCATCAATGCTGGTGACCAGCTGGTGCGTATCCCGCGTAACGTCTCTGGCGGCGGCGATATCACGGGCGGTCTGCCGCGTGTGCAGGAGCTGTTTGAGGCTCGTAACTCCATCGACCCCGCTATCGTTTCCGAAATCGACGGTATCGTCCATCTCGAGAAGAAACTGAAGCGTGGTAACCGTGAGGTCGTCGTGACGGCCAAGACGGGTGAGGAGAAGCGTTACCTCATTCCTACCTCGAAGCAGATTCTGGCTCAGGAGAACGACTTCGTGAAGGCGGGTCAACCGCTTTCGGAAGGTGTCATCACGCCTGCCAGCATCTTGGCCATCATGGGCCCGATGAAGGTGCAGGAATACATCGTCAACGAGGCTCAGAGCGTGTACCGTCAACAAGGTGTGGTCATCAACGACAAGCACTTTGAGGTCATCGTGCGTCAGATGATGCGTAAGGTCGAGATCGTCGAACCTGGCGATACCCGCTTCCTGCAAGGCGAGTTAGTCAACAAGCTGACTTTCCAAGCCGAGAACGACGACATCTACGGTAAGTTCTTCGTTGAGGACAACGGCGCTTCCGACAAGCTGCAAAAGGGCGAAATCGTTTCGGCCATGAAACTGCGTGAGGAAGAGTCCGCACTGAAGCGTAAGGACTTGACCCTGCCGACGGTGCGTCCCGCACGTCCGGCAACGGCTACCCAGGTGCTGCAAGGTATCACCCGCGCTGCTTTGGCTACCGACAGCTTCATCTCGGCAGCCTCCTTCCAGGAGACCACCAAGGTGTTGACCAATGCTGCCATCGCCGCCAAGAGCGACTTCCTGCTCGGCATGAAGGAGAATGTGATCGTCGGTCACAAGATTCCTGCTGGAACGGGTCTGCGTGAGTATGAGGACTTGATTGTGGGTTCTCGTGAAGAGTACGAGGAGCTGCAAGAAAAGGCCGCTCTCTAACAAGTGTTGAACTGAGCGGGGACGGCCAATGGTTGTCCCCGCTTTTTAATAAAATGGTATTATGGAAAACAATCAGAAAAACCAACTGAATATCGAAATCAGCGACGAAGTGGCCGAAGGCAAGTACTCCAATCTGGCTATCATCACCCACTCACCCAATGAGTTCATCGTCGACTTCGCCCAGATGATGCCTGGCACGCCTAAGGCCAAGGTTCGCTCAAGAGTGATTATGAACCCCTTGAATGCCAAGCGTTTGTACAAGGCATTGGCCGACAACATCGCCAAATATGAGCAGCAGTTCGGCACCATTACTGATAGTGGCAGTAATGTTGCTCCGTTCCCGATGGGTGGCCCTACGGCACAGGCTTGATCATCTCTTGCCGTTTTTGAAATCGACCGCTTATAATTCCGTATGCTCGACCTTCCATGTCATTCCTTGCAGAGTCAAGTGCGCATGGAATCTATGGAAGGTTGAACAAGGAGTAACATAGGCGGCCGATTTCTTGTAAATAAACACTTATATAGCGATGAGACACATTCTATGTTCACTTCTGGCATTGGTTGCTGGCACTTTATATGCTCAGGAAATACTCCCTGATACAGGTCTATTTGAAGCCCATCGTCACATCGAAGGCAATGACACACTTCCTTATAGGCTTTACCGCTCAGAGAAAGCCGATACGATGACTGAAGCCTTGCCCTTGACCATCTTCTTGCATGGTGCAGGTGAACGCGGCAACGACAACTATATGCAGTTGAAGCATTGCATCAAGTATTTCCTTGACGACACTGTGACAAGCAGTTATCCTTTTCTGTTGATGGTTCCACAATGCCCAAATGACAGGCGATGGGTGAATACGGATTGGAGCCTGCCTGAGCACACGATGGATAGTGTTCCTACAACCGAGTTGCGTGGCGCGATGGCTGTGCTTGACAGCCTCGTTGGTGTTGGTGCCGTTGATTCGACTCAAGTTTACATTTGCGGCATTTCCATGGGAGGTTTTGGCACTTGGGATGCCTTACAGCGTTGGCCGGAGAAGTTTGCGGCGGCTATTGCCATCTGCGGTGGGGGAGACCCGGCATGCGCCGAGGCTATGAAAGATGTGCCCGTTTATATCTTTCATGGTTTGCTCGATGATGTGGTCATGCCTTCGCGAAGCATACAGATGTACAACGCATTAAAGGATGTCGGCAATGAGGAGGTCTTTCTGGTCACTTATCCCGAATTGGGCCATGTGTGTTGGAATGCGGCTTTTTCTATGTCCGGGCTTTTTGAATGGTTGTTTGGGAAGAAAAGGTAGGTTTCTTCTGATTTACAGGATTGATTAGCAATTTAATATTCAGTTTTTTTTTTGTGTGCCAAGACACAGTTGCCGTGTCATGACAACAAAGGCAATACCTTTCAGCCATTCGCCCAACCTAGCCAATGTTTGGCGTTACTGGTTTTAGAACCTAGCAGCCATGTCATGCCGACGTGGATTTGTGCGATGGCTGGCATCTATGGCTGCGGTTTATTGTATTTATCTCTTTTTCAACACCATATCCGACAGCAAACGACAACAAACGACTTCTGCCTTATTCCTCTGATTATTACTGGCGCAGACGAAATCGTACAAGGGAAATATCCCGACACAGTTGTCTATCGTAGGTCATTAGAAAAAGAATACTATTATGTGGAATGCACTCGCATGGGAAGGAAAAGGTTGGCCATGAAGACTTTCTATAAAACAAAAATTGGCGGTTAACAACCTGCTTAGGCCCTAACCGCCAATATTTTTCGTCTTCCGGTGCTATCTGCTGCCCTTTCAGGTCGTGACGCTGTACGTCCTTAACGTGCCGGAACGACACCGCAAAAATACATCTTTTCCATGAACCCGCAAGAGGATAGGCTATTTTTCTTTTTAGGGAGTGATGCAGCAGCCATGTCATCGCTCCAAGTCACCAGCCAGCAGCCATGTCATGCCCTCCCTTTAATCCCCCGTCCTTCGGGCACCCCCTTAAAAGGGGGAAGGGCGGGCATCTATAGCTGCGGTATGTTGGTGTTGATTTTATTGTCGGCAGGGGTTCACACCATCTGCCTCCGCAATTGCTGTCGCCCTTTCGGGGCTGTGTTCAGCAGCCGTGAATGTGGCAACCTAAAGCACTATATCACATAGTGGGTACTGTAAAACTCCGAGAGACCCATATCTAAACTATTTTATACCCATATCAGAAAAAGTTTAGATATGGGTGTAAACTATTTTAGAGGTGGGTGGAGTGCAATGGAAGGGTCGAAACCTGCGGATAGGTTGTAGGCAGAATGCCAGTAGGTATCTATGGCTGCGGGATACATGGCCTCGTCCATCTCAATATGAAAACCCGACATTGCATATCGGGGTGGGGTAGGAGCGTCCTTTCAGGACTTGGGCAACCTTAATTATGTTCTCAAAGAAAGACAATGTCCGTAGTTCTTGCCTTTATGGTGGACAATCATTCGTCCTCTCCAACACGTTTGTCACTAAACTATTTCAACTTTTAATTTCAGTTTGAACTTTTTGGACAAATCTTCGATTTGTTTTTTCTTAAAAGGAGTACTTGAATGAGTGGTAATATACCAACCGTCTCTTTCTTGTTGACGATGAGGATGTCTTTCTTTTGAAACAAATGGCTGACTGGTAACAGTCCATTTGAGCTTTTCGACATTCTCAAAGCCAATGGATTCTACTACATCGACTAAGGTCTGGGATGCTTTGTTGTGCTCAATCACACGACCGTCGGGATATGTAACCCTTAAGGTGCCGACCTTTGTTCTGCTTCTATGGCCTGAGTCTGATTCGTCTGTTGAACGGCGATAGGGTCTCTTGTTGTCAAGTGTGTTGATGACCAAGCCGGTCTCAGGTGTATAGCTTATGTCGATACGGAAACTCGTATTCATGTTTTTGACGATGGGCTTCAGTATCTTCTTGATTTTCGGTGTGACCTCCTCCATAAGGCACTCCTTTTCCATTTCAGCGATGGCGTTTAATTGATCCTTGCTGACGGGCAAGTCCAATGCTTTCAGCATTTCGACGGCTTCGTAGGCTTTTTGTAGTTTGTCTTTGTCCATGTCTTTATAGTTTTATTCTTGTTTGTTTTTTGGCACCCACTTTTGGGCCGCATTGGCTGGGTCTCTTATTATTGCCAGACAATCCTCATAAGACAATAAGGAAGGTGTCATTTGGCGAGGAACCTTGTAATTGTTCTTCTTGTATTTGATATAAGGGCCAAAACGTCCGTTGATGACGCGGATGTCGGGGTCGTTTTCAAACTCCAAAATGACTTCGCCTATTCCAAGCTCTCGTTTGGTCTTTACGATTTCAAGCGCCCTCTCGTAACTAATCGTATGAGGGTTGTCTTCCCTTGACAGGTTGTAGTATTTCTCGTTGTGCTTGACATAAGGACCAAAGGGGCCGATACCGACAACTACTTCCTTGCCCTCAAAAAAGCCAACCGTGCGAGGGAACTTGAATATCGACAACACTTCTTCCAAAGTGACCTCGTCGATGTCTGTTCCTCTTCTCAGACGGGCGAACTTCGGCTTTTCAGGAGCATTGAGTTCACCCAGCTGAGCCAGGATACCACGTTTTGTGATTTTCACATAGACCTTATTTCCGCTTTCAGGATCCACACCCAGATAGCGACTTTCATCGGTGTCTTTAACAGCAGCCAAATCCTCAGCCTTGTCTTTAGGAGTTTCATCCTTTTGCGCTTCAACGGATTCCAATTGTAATCCATCCTTTTCGGAATACTTGACTGACACAAGGAAAGTGGTTTTTAATCCACCGACCTTGGAACGCATACCTTCCATGACGGAAGGCAGCACCTCTTTTTCAAGGTATTCTTTCTCCATCGCAGCCAGGGCTTCCAACTGCTGTTCGCCAACAGGCAAATTCAGCTGTTGGAGCATTTCGATGGCCTCTTGTGCTTTCTTCAGTTCCTTGGAATCCATAAGCATTAAATCAAATGGGTGACCTTAATCTTCTGCCAATGCTTGCCGATGCCCAAGGCCATGTTGGCTGCATCTTTGGTGATAAGCTCACCTTTCTCCAGACCAGCAATGGCTTGCTTGATCTCTTGCAATGCGCCACCTGACACACCAAAGAGGTCTTTCAGCACTGCGTCGTTCTGCTGCTGCTGACGCATAATCAAGGGATATTGGGCATTGGCGTAGAAGTCGAAATGTTTGCTCTTGAAGCTTTCCATGTTCTGAGTGGCAAGGATGATGCTCATGCCCTTGTTGCGGCCAACGGCAATCAGGTTCTGCAAAGGCTTGTTCTCGAAGCTGAGCATGTAGTGAGCCTCGTCGATAATGGTGAAATGACGAATCTCCACACGGTCTTCGTTGATGGCTTGTTTGGGCAACTTCTCGTAAATCGCGTTCAACTTGGAGATGACGAAATAGACAATGGCCTTGGCCATGATGCCGTCCTTCTCAAAGCCGCCGAGATTGATGATGTAACAGTTTTTCATCAAGTCAATTTTGTCCTCCTCAGCAAAGATGTTGTTTCTGACCAGTTGGCTCAACACGGAGACCACGCTATCCACTTCGTCATGCTTCTTGACGGGCAACAATGCCTTGTATTCATCAAGGACTTGCTTGAAGGTGATAGGCTTCAAGTTCTGCTTCTTATAGGCATTGATGATAGCTTCGCTCAGCCTGTTGTCCATATTGGAGCTGATGGTTGCAGGCGAAATGGCACACAAGGCCGTGGAAAGCGAAGTGGCATAGAGATTAACCTCGTTGATAGGACGGTCGCTGAAATCCTTGAACGGAGTGAATGGAAGCGGCTTCTCGATGGGATTAAGGATTGCGGAACGGTCGGTGTCAAACTGTTGCAACCAATCGGCATTGGCGGGGTCGGAAAACTCGCCTTTGTAGTCGAAGAGCAGGAAATTGACGGGATAGTGCGTGTCGGATGACGCGCTTCTGATCTGATAGATGAGAACAGAGATAAGATTTGACTTTCCAGAACCCGTTGTGCCGGCAATGATAATTTGCGTGTTGGCAATGTTGCGGCTGTTGATGTCGAGCGTGGCATCCATACCGTTCTCGTATTGGCCAATGAGTAGATTGAGTTCGGGGATGGCCGAAAGCGAGCGACCACCGCGCAAAGGCATATAGGTAAGCCATTCATCGATGGCTCCCTCTTTCAGCAGGATGTCGCGGCCGCGCAGGATTTCACGGCCAATCACACGGCTCACCACCTTTGGAGCAGTCCAATCGGCATCCACATCGTGATAGCGCAACTTCAGCAACGCTTCAAACAAGTCACCAATGTTGGACTTGGTGAAAAACGTAGTTGCGTAAGGCGTTCGCGATAGTGTCAGGCTTTTGGTGGCTTCGTCGATAACACGTTTCGACTTGTCGCTAAGACCAGCCAGCAGACAAATACGCAACACATTACTTTGATTCAGTGTAACGGGTCTGACGTTTTCGGTATATTCATCCAGATTCAACCGTTGTTCAATTAGGGCTTTCACATCGGCAATGCGCTCGTGCATGTCCTGAACTGCGGTGACTCCCTTTATTGTCAATTGTGCGATATTGTTCATGGCTGTTAGATTTCTTTGGTTTGTAATCCGAAATAGTCTTCAGTGATGGTGGTGCACTGATTCTGTTTGTCGCGGTGCAGCGTGTAGGTCTTGGCCACATACGCCTGCAGGCGGTCGAAGTCGTGCTCGGTGGTGATTTCGGTATCGGTGCTGAGCAGGATGGTTTGGTGCGCCAAATCCGGGAAGTAGTGTTCCAAGATGACCTCACGGCTTTCCTTGTCGAGAACACCCATGACCGTATCGATCATTACAGGTGGCTCATAGTCGCCAAGGTTATAGAGCACCTTCAGCAGCACCTGCATAACCGTTTGCTTGGCTCCAGCATTGAGTTGGCTTAGGAAAATCTCGTTGCCGTCTTTGTGGTACATCTTGAACGAGATTTCATCGCTGTTGCCCGTGGAGAGTTCGACACGGCCAATGACACCAGCATAAACAACGAGATTTTGGTTCAACTGGTCGCGCATCATACGCTCGATACTGGCTTTCTTGGCACGAAGCAGTTTGGTTGAGAGTTGCTTGAAGAAGTCGGGCAGTTTGCAGAGCAAGTCATATTGTGGGTCGGGAATCTGCGGAATCTCATAATCAAACTTGCTGATCTTTCCTTCCAATTCCTTGATTGACGCTTTCTTCGTTTCAATGGCATCTTTCAGCTCGCTTATCTGCTTGGCATTGTTTTCATAAAGCTGGATGATGGTATAGTCGTTGCCATTCAAGCTGTGCTGGTATTCCTTGATGAGTTCGCGCTGCTTCGGCATGTCGTGAATGTCCTGGTTGAGCATTTCCCTTTGCTCGTCCAAAAGGATAAAGGGATTCGACATGGCAGTGCGAACCGTGTCTTTCAACAGCGACACTTGAGCTGGCGTGAAGAAAGCGAACCTGTCTTCGACGGTGTTTTCCTTCTCCTGCCACAACTTCATTTCCTCAATCAATGAAGGAACATCAAGACGCTTGCCTGGCATATAACGGTCCTCAATAACCTTGACCAGATTGTGCGTGAACAGCTCAATCTGTTGGTCGGTCAGAAGGTTGATTCTTGCATTGGCCACTTCTTCCTTGGCGTGGAGGATGACCTCAACCTCGGTGCTGATAATGCTGGCCAGCTTGGGGATGATCACTTGCGTCTCGATGTCCTTGGCCATCGTATCGACATTTTGCAGGTATTCAGCCTCAGCTTTCAGGGTGGCTTGAATGGTTTGTTCTACCTTCCTAATCTTGTCACGGGTTACATCATCAGCGTTGCGACCTTCTTTCAGCTGGTCGTACTGCTCTTTATGCTCGTTGGCATAGTCGAGGGCTTTGGCATAATCGTCGTTCAGTTTTTCAACCTCTTCTTCCAGCTTTTGCTTCTCGGCCACCAATTTGCCGTATTCCTTGCGTTGGTTCTCATTCTCCATACGCTCGGCTTTCTTTTCAGACAACAAAGTATCAGCCGCTTTGCGCATCTGGCTGTATTTGCTGAAGCCCATGACCGAGTTGATATTATTCATTATCAACTTGTTGATTTGCTCTTCCTTGACCAGCTCGCTGGTTTTCATGGCATCGAAGAGGAAATAGTTGCTCAACTCAGCAGGCAGGTTGGCGGTGATAATTTTATTCACCACCTCTTCGTTTTGTGCCCGGTCGGATTGGGATGAGCCACTGCCATAGACAAAGTTGTTGCCGCCCATAGAGAGTGTAACCGACTCAACAACACGGTCGTTCAGCACCATATAGGCGCGTTTCAGCCTATATTGCTCTTCCTTGGCCAGCACCATGCCCGTGAAGTCGATTTGCAGCACGATTTGGCTGTTGCCAAAGCCTTTGTTCTCAACCATTACACCAGCGTTGAAAAGCTCTTCAAAATGCTTCACGCTTTTGATTTCCAATCCATACAGTGCATGATAAATGGCATCGAAAAGCGTGGTCTTACCGCAACCGTTACCACCACCAATCAGGATGATGGGACGGTCGGACGTGACTTCAAGGTTCAAATCCAACTTCCTGTAAGTCTTGTAGTTTTCGGCGTATATTCTCTTGATCTTCATGGCTGGACGTTTTTAATGGCACGTTTCATGATTTTCGAAAGGGTGCGCTCGTCCACCGTGTTTTGTTGGGTTCGCGCTTCGTTATATGGCTTCAAGATGTTCTCTTTCAGCCATTCCTCATCGATGTCGTTGTCGCGACAGGTCTGGAGGATGAGTTCCATATCTTCCTTGCGCACGCCGTAGTGCAGGAAAACGCTATCAATACCTTTGCTCATATTCTAGTGTTTTTCAATTATATTCGTCAGGGAAAAACGCATCCCAACCCGTTAGATCGGAAGTGGTTTGGATGTCATATTTGCAGTAGTACCACACATCGTTCTTTTCTACAATCACGCCGCCCTTCAGGTTTTCCTCTGGGCGTTCTTTTATGTAGGCAAGAAGGGCGTTGTGTTTGCTGGGTGCTTCGGGGTCGCTGTTCTCGGTCTTGGTGTCGAAGAGGAACACCTGGCCGTTTTTCATGCGGATGATGAAATCCACATAGAATAGCGCCTTCTCGCCATTGCTTTGCTCGTAAGGTATGGCGTAGTGCTGCTTGCCTTCGTCACCGTTCTTATACCACCAATCGATGCTGGCGGCATGGGCTTCGAGAAAATCGCGGAACATCTGTTCGGGATTGGAAGCTTTTTTCAGCTCGATGAAGGGCAATAGCGCATGGTCTTTCACGGCAGGCCTGATTTGATGAGTCTCTTCCTTGTAAAGCCGCTCTGCAGGTACTTCCCATGTGTAAGGCTCGAAGCCGCGCTGACGGGCTTGGCGTTGACGGGCTTGCAGAATGCGTTCGTAGCGATTGAGCGCCTTTGCGATGATGTCTGAGAACTTGGGCTTGTTGGAATGGTATAAAATGACCTTCTTGGCATCGGTTTCAAAAACCTCAAACAACTCTTCCATTGCGGCAAGCAAGTAGCTGGCCAGGACATCGGTACTATGCGTCTTCTCGAACTTGCCCAGATGGGAACGACAATAGGCAATATAGATGCTGTGGATTTCGCCAGCGGTACGGGCAAACTTGCGTTTTTCGCCTACCTCGATGATGCCCAGCTCGTTTTGGAAGACTACATCAGAAGGGATTTCCACGTTGATGGTAGTGACATCGAAACGAATGTGTGATTTGGCAATTTCGCGGTTGCGGGAGCATGTTGACACAAAGCCATCGTCGCCCTCTTCCCGTGGCACTTCCTCGCCATCCAGTTCCTCAAATGAGAATAACAGCGGTTGGTAGGTCAAAAGCCAATTGTCGGTGAAGGTATCGATGAGCACCTTCTTGAAGTCGGGACCAAGACGGTTGCGGTCGGCACTCTTGCGCTCACTGTAGTAGGAAACGAGTTCTACGTTGTTGAGGTTCTCGCGTCTGATGGCTTGCAGGGTGTCGGTACTAAGGTAGTCCATATCCTCAGCGACAATCTGAATGCGATCTTTGCTGATGTCAGTATAGACATAGCCGACATTAAGCATGTTGTTTGTGTAGAACTTCTGCTCAGGCATTCGCAGGATGCGACCGACGGTTTGGATGGTGAAGGTATCGCTCTGCAACTTGCGGAAGATAAGCAACACGGCGGCACGGGGGCAGTCCCAACCTAAAGCAATGGCCTGTTTGAAAAGAAGGACTTGCGCCAGGTTGTCGGGCTGCTCGAGATTGGCGAGGTTGGCTTTTTCGCCGGAGAGCCAGATGGCAAGTTTACCGTTATCTGTATCGATACCTTTTACGGCCTTCAGATAGGTCTTCACCTGGTCGGCAATTCTGTTGTCTTCTTCCGTCATGCTGAGCGAGGTGTCGTTGGGCAACTGAATCAACAGCAAGGGATTGATGTTTACACCCAATTCCTGATAGGCTTGTGCCAAGCGGTTGCGCTTCTCCAAGGCACAGCTGATGAGGTGCTGGTTCAATTCGCGGTCGCCGCTGTAGCCTTGTGCAATGTCAGGATTCAGGATGACCTGCTTCTTGATCATCTCTTCTTTTACTACTGCTTCGCGAGGTATGTTGACGATGTAATCACTTGGGGTCTTCGGCGTGGCGGAAATTCGGATTTCCACCTTGGGATTGATGCGCTCCAGCACTTTCTTGGATTGGTCGGCGGTCTTCGACCAAAACAGGTGCTCCTCATCGATGATGACAATGATGGGGATGCCTTTTTCGTCTTGTGTGCGGCGGGTGATTTCGTAAAGCGACAGGTTTTGTTCGCTTTCACGAACTATGATGTTCTTTTCCTTGTTGATGCTTTCCCAGTTGACGAAAAGAATCTCACCCGGATGGATGTAGCCATCGGATTGGTCGATTTCGTCGTAGAGCATGGCGCGAAGCTGGCGGGTTTCTGCAAAACTGTTTTTCAGCTTGAAATAGCTTTGTTCGTGCAATTTGTTGGGCGCAATCCAGATGTAGGCCACCTGCTTGTAGGGGCAATCGCCACGCGATTGCAGTTCCTCGGTTAGAGTGGCCAAAAGTTGAGAGGCCATGTCTGTTTTGCCTGAACCTGTAGGAGCCTTGAAAATAAGGGTGCGGCGTCGCCCACTGAAGCTGAGCAGTTCGATGGTCTTTTCCACCAACTCACGGATGGCTTTCTGTTGGTATTTTAGATCCTTCATTGTTCACCTCCTTCCTCGAAATCGATGGTCATTGCAGAAGCTGAGGGTTGCGGTGCAGACACTTCTGCTTCATCCAACAGGCGTTCCTTCTGCTTGGGCAATACGCGCTGATAGGCATCGTAAATGGCGGCGGGCAGTGCCACAAGCTGGACTTTGTCCTGGACTTCGTAAAAATTATCGTCGAACGCATAGCGACCTGGTGAGAAGATATAGATTTTCAACATTGATTTTCCCAACTCTAAAGTTTTGATGGCCTCCACCAACTCGTTGACCACCTCTTCGTGGTAAACAACAAGCATGTGCTTTTGGCCATCGCTGAAATAGCGAGCCAGTTGGGGTTTCAGTTTCAATGTACCGAGCGAAGGCTTTTCTTCATAGAGATTCTCTTTGATACAAAGCAAGTCGGTGGCCGCATTGACCAAAGCACGCATATTGCGTTGGGTACGCTCACGAGGAATAAAACCCGTGCGGTAGTAACGCAGGTTGTTGTCGTGCAAGCCTTCCACCTGTTGGCCTTTAGGTGTGGTGTAGCCTTGAATGACGCGCTTGTTTCGCTCGTATGTGACTTGTTCGCAGATGCCGTTCTCGTTGTTGGTGACAAGGAGGCATTGGCGATGACCGCCGTCCTCGGCATTGAGTTGCATGGTGGCGTGAAGGGTGGTGCCTGAGCCTGCAAAGAAATCGAGTATGGTAGAAGATGGGTTACTGGCAATCTTCTCGATGTATTTGATAAGAGAGGATGGTTTGGGATACGAGAAAATAAATTGTTGAATTATATTTGACAGCTCTGTTTTTGCCGTTCTTGTACTACCTACTGTTTCAAATGGCCAAATGGTACTGGCAGGTGTTGGGGTCATATTTTCCGCATATATACGGAAGTTGGGAGACCAACCCTTTTTCCCTTTTGTCCACTCTATTCTTTTAATCTCATCATAATACTTTGTTTGACTCCATCTCCAACAGCCATTTTCTCCATTTGTCTCTTTGGGAAAAACTATCGTTCCGTCAGGGGCCTCAATTCCATAATATAAGCTCTCACTTTTATGGCCTCCCATTAATCTTAATGGTTTAAGGTAATATAACCTACCCTCTTCATCTGTCTTGTTATAATGCTCGGGAATATCATCTGGCATAATTCTTTGGAGAACAAAATCACTTTTCTGATACACAAGAATATAATCGTGTCTCACGGTAAAGCCTTTAACATCCATTCTAGGACTATCTGTTTTCTCCCAGATAACATTTCCAGTAAAACTATCTGCCCCAAATACCTCATCGCAAAGCAGTTTCAGGTTGGCCTGTTCATTATCATCGATAGAAATGAAAATCACGCCTTTATCGGAAAGCAGGCGTTTGGCAATACGAAGGCGTTTGCTCATGAAAGAGAGCCATTTGGAATGCCGGAATGCATCTTCTCTCTCAACATAAGGTATTGTTCGATATTCATCACTGAAATCATCATAATAAGCAAAATCCTTGTTGCCCGTGTTGTATGGTGGATCGATGTAGATGACATCAATCTTGCCTTCGTGGGTGTAGCTGAGGGCAGTGAGGGCTTCGAGGTTGTCGCCTTCGATGAGGATATGGTTGGGGGCATCGGGCTGGTCGCTAATGAGTGCCCGCTCTTTCACTTCTTTCAATATGGGCAACTCCTCGCGCAGACGTTCTTCAACGTCCTCGGGTTTGTCCTCCCACACGAGGCCGTATTTCTTGTGCTGCCTGAGCAGTCCTATTAGGTTGCTCTTTTCCTCGTCGGTGAGGCCTTCGAGGTCACGGAGCTTTTTTATGAGTTCAGTTTTGTCAATGCGTCCGCTCATCGTTGCGCTCTCCTATCCGTTAGGGTACAACGATGGCTGACAGATGCTTGGATTAGATTGTTCATAAACCGGCCAGTTTTAATCTAATTGAATCTGTTAGGTTGCTGAACAAAAAAGCGCATCCAATCCTTTCAGTTATAAAGCAGGGCAAACTGGCCGGTTAAAACCCTCGTGAGAAACATCCAGGAGAGGATACGCTATACAGCGTACCTTTTTCCTGAAGCTCTCACGATAAACTTGGCCAGTTTTTTACTTTAAACCTCAGTCATAAGATACTATCTTATTCAGCAATATGTCTGCCTTGAGCTTTTTAGGGCGAAAGGCAGGGGCAAAGATAGAGAAAATATGAATAAGGAAGGGAAAGAATGGAAAAATACTTTGTTCGAGGGAAGGGCATGAGATGAAAATACAAGAATGAATACGACTAATAGAAAAAATCATTATTTTTGCATGGTTAACGCATCGCCCAAGATGGGTGGATAGCTCTATAAACATTATATATACAGCTGCTTAATTATGGCTATTTGGATATAGGAGGACGATCTATAGTTGGCGAAATCCATGTGAAGTTTGAGGTGTAGGGGATGAGGATATGATCAAAATATAAACATACAAATGGTATAATACTCTACAATAATATGTGAATTAGAGATTGCGAAATTGGATAAGTAAAATAAACTCCGAGCAATGATAAAGGTTGAAATTGAATTGTTGAAAGCTTGTTATGGTGATTGTATTTTTCTTACGGTAAGTAATGATAATAAGGAATTTATTATCATGATAGACAGCGGTACCTCTCTTACTTATATACGACGCGGCAGATATGGGAGGACGGAAAATGGCCCATTGAAAACTAAACTGAACCAACTGAAAGCAGAAGGAAAGGCGATTGATTTGCTTGTCATTACTCATGTGGATGATGATCATATAGGTGGAGCGCTTGAGTGGTTCAAAGACCAAATCCCTACAGCTGACTTTGTCAAGCAGATATGGATGAATGATGATGTGGAAGTGACTATTACAAAAGGCCTTGATAACACTTCATCACAAGCGGCCTCTTTGAAGAAAATATTGGAAGAGAACGAACTCTCATCCGTTAACCAGATAATAAAAGGAAAAATATATCCATTTGAGTGGGGTCGGATTTTGGTTTTGGCTCCTACGGCTGAAAAGCACAACAAGATATCAGAAGATATTGGCAATGAATTGAATAATGCGGTCAATGACCGATACAATGAGAACATTAAAGATTTACTGGAAGAGAAATACGACTACGGAAAGTGTTCGAAAGAGAATGATGCATCGATGGCTTTTCTCCTTCAAACGAATGATGGCGAGAACTGTCTGCTTCTGGGTGATGCCAACATCGATATCGTAATGGACTCATTGAAACATACTGATGGAATTATCCTTCCATTGAAGTGCAGATGGGTAAAATTGTCACATCATGGCAGCAAGAATAACTTCAGTCCTGAATTGTTGGAGATGATAGAGGCAGAGAACTATATTATCTCTACAAATGGTTTGAAGTTCGGCCATCCTGATAAGGAGGTGATAGCGTATTTAGTAGATAAGACCAATGCGAAATTGTGGTTTAATTATCGAGAAAGAGCGGAGAGAATGTTTACCCAACAGGATAAGCAGAACTATCCTGTAGAAGAAAGAATAAAATTCTTTGACTGATGGACTACCAAGACGAAATGAAATCAGTGACAGTCCGAGTAGCCAATGGCAGCGGCATAATAGTTAAACCATTGGCTGACGATTGTTTCTATATTCTGACCGCTTATCATGTGGTAGAGGGAAAGGTTGAAGACCAAATAGAATTGGACTTTCAGCAAACATCTCCTTTATTCGGTAAGTCCGTGAAAATTCGTAAAATTATAAAATGTGAAGAGCAAGATGCTGCAATTCTTATTATTGATAGGCATGGTGAGGACATAGCGCCATTCTATCCTTGTAGCATTCGGCAGGACGGGGCAAATCATTGGCATGCTGGCTATCCCAATAATCAATATAGCAAGGGGAAAGCCAACAGATGTGAATTACACGACTTTATAACATGGCTTGGATCGTATGAACAGTTTTTTGTAGAATACAAGTATCCTAACCATATCAAACAAGAAGAGTTGGATGGGATGTCTGGGGGAGGTATTTTTGACAGTCAGCATCATTTTATTGGCGTTCATAAACAACTTGCAGCCAGTGAAGAAAAACAGCAATTAGGTAAGAATGTGATGATACCATGGGGATGTTTTGAGCATTTGTTGGTCGAGAAAGGGTTGCCCTTGTTTAGCCCAGATACGTTTGAGACATTGAGAACAGCAATTTTTTGTTTCGATGATAATTTAGGAGCTAAAAACAAACTAAAAATTCTTCTTTTTCAGATTGCGCAGCGTAAAGCTGATATTGTTGAATTATCGCCAATAAAGTGTTACGATGGATTTCAGAAGAGCCGTAAAGCGGAAGGCTATAGGCATGGCTTGGATTTGAGTAAGGACGACTGGGTTAGGTTTGGTGAGTTTCTGGTGGCGCTGAAAGTTGTTTGGGATTTGGATGTGAACAATGGTATGGAGGCTGTATATCCAAAATTCCAATATGTTCAGTCGCCGATTGACTTTGATATTTATGAAGCACCCAAGTGGCTTGACCCAAGATTGCTCGGTATTGTGAGTGATGCTAATGTCGTGTTTGTGGTAGGTGGTATTAGCAGAAAAGGATACAAGCAGGATGTAAAACAAAAGGATGTTCTCGACATAGCTGTTGGGTTGAAACCCAGTGGTGAATTTGATATAGCACGAACAGGCAGAGAGGCTCTGACTGGGTTCACTTTCGTCAACGCCAATCTCTTTAAAGATGCCATGGAGTCTTTCACTGACGAAATTGAAGCCTATGAGGGCGATAAAATGGAGTACTACAAGAATTTAATACAATGCAAGATATGAATATAGCAGAGTTGTACGAAAAGGCTGGACAGGATGTTTTTGACATCCAGTCGAAAGTGGACGTATTTATCACAAAGCCACTGAATCATCATGATTTGCTGAATTACTGGCAGTCTATTAGAAATGATATTGCCGAAAAACAGAGGCAGATAGAAGATGAGTTTGAACGTTGGAATCACTATCTATTCTTTCTTGCCGAGGAGGATGCAGTAAACGATATTCCTCTTAAATACAAAATTGAGCATGATACTATTTCTTCACGGAAAATTGTCATTTCGGCAAAGGATTATAGCGAGCAAGACTTCGACGTGTTGATAAATCGTTATATCAAATATTCTTTTGAAGAAATTAACATTGTAGAAATGGATGATTTCAGTAAGAGTCCAGAAGTTGTGAAACTGATAAAATGAGTCGGACATGAAACTAAAAGGAGTAAAAATTAAGGCTTTTCGCCTGTTTGATGATGTTGACCTTTCATTTGTAAACCAACGGTTTGCTGATAAGGGTTGTGCTAATTTTGTATCGGTATATGCCCCAAATGGCTTTGGGAAAACTTCGCTGTTTGACGCCATTGAATTTGGTATGACCAACAATATTCGCCGTCTGAAAGTGAACAACTTTGGTGAGAACTTGAAGTACGAAAAGCGGTTTTCTGACTTCAGCAGTTTTATTCACAACAAGAAGATGCCAGACGAAGATATCCATATTCGTCTTGAATTGGAAGGATACAGGGACAGCGTTGTTGACAGGGTGATTTCGAAAGATGATGAACTGAGTTTTTTGACTGGCGAGAGTGAAAACAAATTCTTTTCTGAGGCTATCCTTTCGCAGGACTGGTTCTCTGAATTCCTATCTGTAAACAATGCTGAGACAAGATTCAAGCTATTTATGGAGAATTTCCATGAATCTCAAGACTTATTGGAATATCATTCGCAACTAAAGGCGAAGCTGAAATCGTTGGCTCTGGAAAAAGCTACTCTGAAGAAAGAACTGTCTAATCTGAAGAAGAAATTGCAGAATGACGTTGACGAGCATATATTGGAGCATCTTGATAATATGGTGGCCAACCTCAATGCGCAGGGGATAAAGTTAGACTGGAAACGGAAGATTGACGAGGATAATTTGACCAAGCTTGAAATGGAGGCAGACCAGAATACTAGTAAGGAGATTGCATTACAAAAACAAGCAGAAAACACGTTGAATAACTTTGATGTCGTTGAGGATGGGCGTGACTGTATGGTTGCTGTGAACCGAATGGCTGAACATTTGACGGCCATTGAAGAGGTAACGAAACAGATATCTGATTTACGACAGAAATTGGATGTTATTATCAGACTGAAAGACCTGATGACACTGATAGAGAAACTTGGTAATGAGAGGAAGGGCTATGTGAATAGACTGGAGAGGCTGCAGAAACTGGTAGATAAATATCCTCAATATAAGCAGTTGATAACAGTGATAGAAGCCAAGACTAAAGAGATAATTACCTGTGAGAATGAATTGAAAGCGTTGGATGGTCAAATTGAGAATTTGGAAAGAGAACGGGCTGCATTGGAAGAAGCACTTAAGATGTACAGCGGATTATTTGCTGCTTTAGAGAATAAGATAGCGAGTATGGAAGCCGACTATGCCGAATATCTAACTTGTCTGAAACTGATTGGCGATAAACAGAAAGAAAGGACTGCATTGGTAATGCAGATAGAAAAGCAGAAGGCTATCATTGGTGTCAAAGACATGGAACTGAACCGCTTACGTGGAATACAACAAAAGGTGTGTGGACGAAAAGTGGATGTGGAAATGGAAGGGTATGAAGAGATGTCTAAACGGATTGTGACACTGAACCAAAGCATTGTAAATCGTGTAGAAATGATTAACGAACTAACAAAGATCATAGAGCATCAGACCTCCTATCAAAATCAAGTGAGCCAACTGGTAAACCGGTCAAGGGAGATGGTGAGTGAATTGAAGACGGGGATTTGTCCTCTTTGTGGTCACGACTATATGTCGGTCGAGTTGTTGCTGAAGAGCATAGAGGAGAACAAGGCTGTGGAAGAATCCATCTCGAAAGCGATTTTACAAAGAGAGGAACTGAGAAAGGGAAACAAGCGAGACCAGCAGGTGAGAGAAGACAGTTATTTAGATTTTGAAAAGACAATAAACGAGGTTGTAGCTGGTGCCTCGCAAGAATTGAATACACTTGTGGCTGAAAGGATAAAGATGGACGTGGCTCTAAATGAGGCCAATAATGTCATTAGAATCAACCAAGAAAAGGTAGAAAATGAGTTTGCTGGGTTTAAAGACTTGACAAAAGAACAAGTGGAAAAGCAGAATAATGAAAGCAAGGAGAAGTTGATGGCTGAGATACGGGAAAAAGATAAGGCAATCGAAGAAAAGGATAAGGCAATCGTATCATTGAATGAAACTCGAGCAGTGCAAGAAGGGAAACAACTTGCGGCACAGCGGGTCATCACTGAAACACAGAACCGTGAAGATTATTTGGAGTATCACCTGATACTAGGCGATGACACAGCCGATGATATTTCGTTATCATTATGGAAGGCTTGGATGCCAAAACTAAAGGAAACAATATCGCAATATGACAAACAAATCAGCGATGCGGTTGAGCAAAGCAAAAAATTGAAAGAGGAACAGCATGCCGATTTGAGTAATGAGGCGCCCCTCCTTGAAAAGCTTAGCAAGAAAAACTTTGAAAAAGAGGAGTTAACTGAAAAGTATTATAAGACCTTACAGTTTATTAAAAAGGATTGTAAAGTCGTTGGGGTTGAAACTGATACTCCAGTAGATTCTGTTATTCGGTTGTTTGAATCTTCTAAGAAGCAGTATAAAACAGTGTGTGCTGTTTGCGAAAAGAAACTGTTGCTTTTGACAGAATATAAAACCATGTTGGGGATAGCAAAAAGATATAACCAACAGCAAGTGGTGAAAAAGAGCATAAAAACTGTCGAGTTGAATATCACCAACTATGAAAAGAACGAGACAGTAGTTTCTGTCGAAATAGAAAAACTCCAGAAATATCTGGAAAACTATGTGAAGAACTTTTTCCAGGTGGAGCAAATCCAACGGCTTTATAACACGATTGATCCGCATCCAGAATATAAGGAGGTCCGTTTTGACTGCGATTTCAAGTATAAAGCCCCCCGATTAAATGTATATATGCAGAACAGATCGGAAAGAAATGACACTATTGTACCCACGCTATATTTCAGTACGGCTCAAATCAACATTTTGTCGTTCTGTATCTTTATGGCAAAGGCACTTTTTGCAAAGACTGATGAGGGAGATGATGTTGGTTGTGTGTTCATTGACGACCCCATTCAAGCTCTTGACGACATCAATATACTGTCAATGATAGACTTACTGAGAAACGTGGCATTTTCACTTGACCGTCAGATTGTGATGACCACTCATGATCAGAATTTCTTCGAGTTGCTTCAAAAGAAGATTCCACAGACAAAATTCAACTCTTGCTTCGTGAAACTGATAGAGAGAGGGAAATTTTTGATGGTTGATAATTGAAATGTTGTTGTAAGACAATGAGCGTTGACATAGGCACGTAGTCCGTCGCTCAGTGGCTGACAGTCCTACGCAAAAAGTGTTAGGAGGTGCCGCAACGAAGTTGGACACAGCTGATGCGGGGACTAGTCACATATACTCCAGGGAAAAGAAAATCCATAAGCCAATTCCAAATAGTACAATCAGCTCCGTAAAACTTTAAGCATTGTGTTCAAAACAGCAAGATAAATATTAATATGCAAAGACACATAATAAAAAGGTGTACAAGTTTAAGGAGATTCTTTCGGGGTCTCCTTTTTTTGCCCTCATGAAGGGGCTGGATAATCTTTATTTGAGTATTGAAGACCTTTCAGGGCAACGACAAGCCCAAAATATCGCCAATCATTTTCAGTTTTCACAACCTAAAAACCGTTATTTATTTGCAAATTTCGTGATTTTTTCACAAAAATACGAATTATATATTGCTTTTCTGTTTTTATTTTATATCTTTGCAGCCGAATTTCTTTTTAAACAACAGCAACCATGATACAGGAGTTTCAAGTACAGAATTTCTATAGCATCAGAGAACGGCAGTCCATCAGTTTTGTGCCAACCAATGACGACAATATGCGTGGGCAATACGTCCATGAAGTGGCAGATGGCGTCGGGCTACTGAAGGTGGGCATCGTGTATGGTAGCAATGCCAGCGGTAAGACCACCTTGCTCCAAGCCCTGTCGTTCTTCCGCAGCGTCATGATCGACAAACCTGAATCGAAGATTGACGACATGGGGTTCTTTCCATTCCTGCTTGACAAACACAGCGAGAGGGAACATTCGCACATGCAGATGACATTCTGGGTAAAAGGAGAAAAGTATATCCTACATCTTGAATTCGATAGTAAGCGGATTTACGAAGAGTCGCTGCTTGTATATACCAGCGCTCGCCCTGCCTCACTTTACAAACGTGTCTATCAACCAGAGTCCGACCATACGGAAGTGACCTTTGGCAACAACGCCGGAATAAAAAGAGCTGATCAGCGTGCTATCACGGGAAATACGACCAACAACTGTACGGTAATGGCCGCCTTCGGACAGTCGAACGCTCGTGCTTCAAAACTTAACGATGTGTTTGAGTTTTTCTATTCTGGCTTACATGCCGTTTTAAGTCCAAGGAATTCTTTGTCGTTCGATGTGAAAAGCGAACTCAGGAATGACAAGGATGGCAAGAAAAAGCGATTTCTGCTCCAATTGCTGAAGGCAAGCGACTTTAACATCGTTGACATGACGCTTAACGAACTTGAAGAATCCATCACGCCCGAAATGGAAAAGGCAATCAATAGTGCTCCTATATCCGAAGAGGCGAAGATAGAGATGCTTAAGCGCGGCACCATCAAGCATGATGACATTATGTTCAGACACATAGGCGAGGATGGAGAATACGAGTTGCACGAGCAACTGGAATCTGCCGGAACGCATCGGTTCCTGGGAATGTCGATGGTTCTGTACTATGTATTGCACACGAACAGTTTTATTCCCATTGATGAGGTAGAGACGAGCATCCATTATGAGCTCCTTTCGTATTTCATCAAGCTGTTCCTTGCCAACAGCGAGGGCTCGTCACAGATACTGATGACCACCCACGACATCAACCTGCTGAACGAAGATTTCATCCGTAGAGATGTGGTGTGGTTTATGGACAAGAGCCAAGTGGGCGCCACCCAACTCAAACGACTCTCATCGCTCGGTCTCCACAAGACCATGAACCCATACAACGCCTACAAACAGGGCAAGCTGGTGGATCTGCCTTTCCTCGGAAGTGTTTACCTTGAAACAGAGTAATTGGATATGGCAGTAAAAAAGAGCATAGCAATCATAGGCGAAGGCGAAACCGAGTGGTGGTATTCGAACAAATCGCGTCGATGAATGAAGAAGAGTCTAATAAAACGTCTATAAAACCCAAAAATCGAAATCGAAATGAAGAAAATCGGCGACAAATCATCGATTTTATCGCCGATAACGGAATTTCAGATGCGAAATCTATTTCGAAAGCCATCGGACTCAAGCCTTCAAGAACCCGTGATTACCTCAAACAGCTCGTGGACGAAGGCATCCTTGAGGTGGATGGGGAGTATAAAAGCAGGAAGTATAGGATTAAGAAGTGAATGGTTGGTATGGGTGGGAATTTAGTACAGAGATACTGAAAAGTAATTGGAAGAAATTCACGAAATGACAGGTTTGTGTAAAAGTTGTAACTTTGTGGGCTGAAAAACAGAAATCGGAATCGTATGACAGAGCAAGAACTTGTTGAATTATGCAGTTTGGGTGAAAACACCACAGTGCAGTTTAAGTTGGAATTTACCACTCCAAAACAGATTGCTGAAGAGTTGGTGGCTTTTGCCAACACTCACGGAGGTACCATAGTGTTCGGTGCCGAGGATAAGACAGGCAGAATGGTGGGACTCACATACGAACAGTTGCAATATACCTCACGCGAATTGGGCAATACTGCCAACGACCATGTGAGGCCGACCATCTATATTGAAACTGAAACACTGAAACATGATGGACAGGCCTATCTGGTGGCATACGTGAAGAGCGGTGATTACAAGCCATACAAAGATTTGTCAGGTAATATCTGGGTAAAGCAAGGTGCCGACAAACGGCGTGTTACGGAAAACGCCGAGATTTGCAGGCTTTTCCAGAAGTCACATCAATACCAGGCAGACGAGGAAGGTGTTGACGGCAGTAGCGAGGCTGACATTGACACAAAGGCTCTAGACGAATACTTCAACAAGGTTTTCGGAAAGAGGGTTGACGAGTTCAATATCCCAGTCCCAACGATTCTGAAGAATGCACACATCACAGATGAACTTGGACGGCTTACCATTGCAGGACTGATGTATTTTGCCAAGGAGCCTCAGATGTTTCGTCCCCAACATTGCATCAAAGCGGTATGGTTTGTGGGGAATCACATCGGTGGCACACATTATCGTGACAGTCGCGACATCACTGGAACCATCCCTGAGATGTATGAGGACGCAATGCGATGGTTGAAGTCTTGTTTGAGCCGTCCGCAAAATGGCCAGTCATTCAACAGCGAAGGAGATTTGGAGATTTCAGAGGTGGTATTGCAAGAACTTGTCCAGAACGCATTGGTGCATCTGGACCTTCTAAAGCCTGCAGCCATCAGGTTGCTTGTCTTTGACAACAGGGTTGAGATTGTGAATCCTGGTTGTTTGCCAGACGGACAGACCATCGATGAAATCCTGCTCGGCAATTCAGACCCACGCAATCCCCAACTGGCACAATTTGGATCCAAGACGATGCCCTACAGGGGACTTGGCTCGGGCATTCCGCGAGTGATGGCTGAGAATTGTGACGTGGAACTGATAGACCGTCCCGACGGCAATCAGTTCATTGCTCGCATTTGGAGGACTACCCAAAAGGACGAAACCACTACCCAAAAGGCCAATGAAGAGCTGTTTTCCGCTACCCAAAAGGATGAATCCACTACCCAAAAGAGCGAAATTACTACCCAAAAGCCTTTGACAACTACCCAAAAGGAAATCTTAAAATACCTGCAAGAACATCCGACAGCAACCCGACAGGAAGTGGCTGAGGCTATCGACGGCATTACCGAGGATGGTGTTAAGTACAACATTGGTCGATTGCAGCAATATAGGGTGTTGAAGCGTATTGGTGGCCGCAAGAATGGACATTGGGAAGTGATAGGTGACTATAATTGAAAAAAGGCTATATTTGCAGCCTAAAAAGACAGGGCGAAACCCAATAGGATTTCGCCCGATTCTGTTTTATGTGAACAAAGTATTTAGAACGTCTCCGGCACCCTTTCAGCCCCTTCATCAGCCTCGAAATAAGGCCGTTTCTCAAAGCCAAACATCTTGG
>CAMYXV010000020.1 GCA_947303055.1 uncultured Bacteroidales bacterium | reverse complement strand
TGCGGTCTTTGAGCCACTTTTGAGCTGGTTGGTAGCCACCGATGTAGAAGTTCCATGCGGTTTCGGGAACGTCTTCAAAGCACTGTTCCTTGTTGATCCAAACGCTGCCGCCATTGTATTCGGGTTTATCAACTATGTTGCTACCAGCAGTGTTGAACTGAGCATACTTTGTTGAAGGCACTTCTTCCATCAGATGAAGCTTTCGCAACTGGCTGCCGATGGCTGATAAACGATGGTATTCCTCTAAAGAAGCAGGATATGGAACGCGAGGAAAATCAATCTTCAGGAACTCTTTATATTTGGTGCGATATGAAGGCGAATGCAACACAGCATATATGTAATCAAAAAATACTTCGGGCGTGGTTTCTTCGCCTATTGCGGCGTTGAACTTGTTCCATATTTCTTTGTTGAGATTCGGAACCCGGATTCCTTCATCTTCACTGTAAAGATATAGAGGAAAAACATTGGCATTGTCTTTTGGCGATAGTATAGTTTTGTCAGTAATATTACTACTAACAAAAACACAAAACTCATCTCCACGATTAACTCTAATTAGAGTTAGTGCCTGATTGTTCTTGCGAATGAGATGCCGCATTATCTCATATCGAGGATATGAGATAACACCTTTTGATTTTTTTGAGTACAGCACAAATTGTTCATCAAATGGTCGATAAGAAATTCTTTCAATACTGGCATATTTTGCGTTTTCTTTAGCATTAAAATAGCTCCAATCCCTACTATCTTCAATATTATATTTCTGACGAAAATCATGTTCATTTAATGATTGTAAATCATTTAACGTATTTTGGCAGATTTGATAGCTCTCATTTACTAACAGGTAATCTCTGAAAGTTACAATTCCAAAAGCGTTTACTGACATTAATTCATCGACTTTAAACCCTTTCTCATAATCTTCTCGCAATGAAAAATCTTTAGGAATATAGAAGAAATAAGGCTCTATTGGTTTCACCTCAATCCATTTAATGTTTTGAAGATTATTATTATCCAAATAATTATACTTATATTCTTGACATCCCAACAAATCGCTATGAAAGACCTTGCAACTCTTGGTTTTTTGAGGTTTTTTCACAAAGATGTTGATGCTCACACCTGGCATGATGTCAAACACATTTTCGTCCTTTGATCCATCTGGAGCAGTCTCTTTCTTACGGCTGTTGCCATGCAAATCGAGTATATAAATCTCATCAAATTTTTGCATCAACTCTTTGCGCATTTGACGGTGTATGATGCCATCGATGAAGCTATTGTTACAGATAAAAGCTAAAATACCTTCGCCAGTTCGACTGATGTATTCTTGCCCAAGGCGGATAAACTTGATATAGTCATCCGACAGAGGCTGGATGTTGCGCTCGTTGAGATCCTTTTTATAGTCGTTGAGCAAACGAACAATGTAATCACTATTGTTTGAACTGCTTACGCTATACGGTGGATTGCCTATCATTACCATTACAGGCGTGTCACGCTTGATGTAGCTTGCCTCGTTGCTTTCGTTGCTAATGGCTGCTGAAAAGAGTGTGCCAGTATCAGCGTTATGTTCCTCAAGGCTATTGGTAAGATATACATGCAAACGCTTGTCACTTTGTTGTGTAAAGCCAGTTTGGTGAAGTACCATGCTGAGTTTGAGATGTGCAATGGTGTAAGATGCCATCATTAGCTCGAAGCCATTTAAGCGAGGAATAAGATGCTGTTCTACATAACTATTCCATGCTCCCCATTGACCTTCCATGTTGGCATGAATCTGGCGAATAACTGTAGCGAGAAAAGTGCCTGTGCCAGTTGCCGGGTCAAGAATCTGTACCCGGTGCATGCGTTTCTTAAGTGTTTTGGAGTCGCCTTTCTTGCCAGTATATTGGTCATTAACAACTTCATGCTCAATCATCGAGTTGTCGGCAAGACCCATAGGCAGATTGAAATCGCGTTTTAGAATGTCATCAACGGCTCGCACTATGAAGTCAACTACAGGCTGTGGAGTGTAGTAAACACCACGTTTTGCCCTGGTCTGTGGGTCGTATTGGTTGAGGAAGTCTTCGTAGAAGTGCATCATTGGGTCATTACGCTTGGTGGATTCACCGAAGTCTTTCATCACTTTTGACATATCGGTGACACGGAAAGCTTCTACAAGATCATCAACAATCCATTCAATACGATTGTCGATATTAAAACCAGCTATATCATTAAAAATCTTACGCAAAAAAGGATTACTCTTTGGTATTAACGAATTGGCCTCCATTCGAGAAAAATCTTCTGGAGTTTTGTCGTATAAACGAGCTGTAAACAATCCGTAAGCTATTGTTTGGGCATAAATATCAGCAAAAGTCTTGTTGTTAAGGTCATGGATAAGCAGGTCTTTGAAAACCTTCATCTGTTGAGACAATTCAGTGATGCCGTCAGTGTCGTTATCTAAGGCTTGCTCAATAACTTGTGCCAACATTTGAGCTTTGTTTGCCATAACCTTTGCAAGGCGAACTGGTGATGTGATTCTCTGAGGCTTTGAGTTAGCTAATCTTTGAATCATTTGGATAAAAGACTCAACGTTGGACTCTATTGCCTCAATCTTATTACCACGAATCTCAGCTAAACGGACTGCGTCTTGAAAAACACCTCCAATGTAAAGGTGAAAATCGAGGTAGTCAGTGAAGACGATGTTGTCGAGCGAGTTTTTATATCTTTCAAATTGTTCCTTATGCTCGCCGTTGCCGTCAAGGTCCCGGTCGTTTAAGTCTTTGGCTTCAACAAATGCCATCGGAACCTCACCATGAAGGATGATATAATCAGGAGCTCCGCAAGCTATTCGTGCAGGCTCATTAACAACTGTATAGCCTTTGGGGAGCAGTGAAGTTAACAAAACTTGAAAAGACCCACGATATGTGTGTTCGCGAGCTACGCCAGTGGCATATAGTTTGTTTAACTCTGAAATGTAGTTTTTTATATTATCATTCATGGTGATGGGTTATATAAGGACACTACAAAATTAAGAAGAAAAATGAAAATATAAACAACCAAAATGAAAGAAAGTGATTTTTTTATTTCAAGATAGGACTAATAGGACAAATAAGGCCAATAAGACAAATAAATTTGAGTGGTTGCTTTATTTTTTGTCTATAATTTTCTTCTTTATGTAAAAATAATTAACTTTGCGACAATAAATTAGTAACTATGTTAGGTGCAATTATAGGCGATATCGTGGGTAGTCGGTTTGAGTTTAATCCGACTAACGATTACAACTTTGAGTTTTGGACAGAGGAATGTGACTTTACGGATGACACCATCTGCACAGTGGCGATTGCTGATGCTCTGTTGAACAGGTCGGATAACTTTGGAAAATATCTTCACGAGTGGTGCCGGAGATATCCGAACCCAATGGGAGCATACGGTGGTAGTTTCAAAAAATGGATAGAGAGCGATAATCCACAGCCATATAACAGTTTTGGGAACGGCTCGGCTATGAGAGTGAGCCCTGTGGCTTGGGCGCACAAAAATTTGTTTGGCGCTTTGCCTATAGCAGCACGGACTGCAGAATGCACACATAATCACCCGGAAGGAATTAAGGGAGCTCAGACTGTAACTGTGGCTATTCATAAAGCCATTGAGCTTAAAGAGATATATGGAACGATAGGTGAGCAGCAAATGAATGAGCTGATGAAGGTGTGTGTGGACTTTTCGGGATACAACATCAACATCAAGAAAGAAGATGTGATTAACAAGTTTGATGTGACCTGTCAGGGGACGGTGCCTGTGGCACTATGGATTATCGGGCAGAGCAATGGTTTTGAGGATGCGGTGCGAAAGGCTGTAAGCCTTGGAGCGGATGCGGATACACTCGGCGCAATAGTGGGAAGCATAGCTGAAGCTATTTGGGGCATTCCTGACAGAATGGTTTTGGACTTTGTGAGGAAGTTGCCAAATGATATGATGAGCGTTGTTTTGAGATTTTACAAACGCTTTGTTAAAGAAAGCATATTGCATGGCTATGGAGATGAAGAAGCCAAATCGATTATGCATTGGAAACTTGGGCTGGGGCACATGGGTAAATTCTTTAAAGGAGAAAATCCGCTGCCAGACAAATCGAAAGTGGCCAGAGCTTCAAGTTGGAAGATAAAAAAGATGCCTGAAAAGGATATTTCGACTTTGAGGGTTAACATCGGAATAATGGCAAAAGATATGGAAATAATAAAGCGAGGTCATATTCCAGAGGCTCAGGAAGACCACTGGTTTATGTATTGCACAAGCGACCATATCAGGTATTACCGCAGTTGGACTGGCGATTGCTCGTTTGAAGCACATTACAAAAAAGCTGGTGACAACTTTATTATCGACAAGTTGAGAATGAATCATTCGTTGGCTGAGTTTGGCGTGAATGGCGATATGGCTGGGCTGGCTTTATTCAGATATCTTCTGACAGCAGAAACAGGAGGCAATGCCGGATTGGAGTGGGAGAGATATTTTGAGACATGGAAAGAATTGAACAGAAAATATCAAGACGATATTTTTGAGGATACAAGAGAGCCTGAAATGTTGAATGATTCTGTAAAAGAGGCTAAGAGATTGTATGATTATAAAACAGAAAACAGGCTCAAGCAACTTGATAGGAGAGATGGGACATTTGCCAGAGAGCTGGTAAAAGATTTTATTGATGAAAAATTAGGAGGCGACATTGAAGGGCTGATGGATTATGATTTTGGTGATATTCTTGGCGATGAGAAGTATGGAATGTATAAAGGCGCATCATGTCAGATTGAAAAATGCGATATTGTGAAAGCAATTATGTCGCTGGTGCTGGAAGACACATGGCCAATTCTGAATATGGATAGCTTGGATGATTACACTTATAATTGTGGTTATGTAAATTCGATGCAGTATCTTTTCGGGTCGAACATTGGAGACCAATATTTTATGTCGATGAGGAATTTCAACCCAAGCGAAGAATTGGTGAAGCAAGCTGTGGAAGTGAGCCATTTGCAGAAACATATAGGAAACTTCTGGGTGATGCCAGGTCATATTGACAGCAACAAAGAAACATATCACTATCATGGTTTGACCGACTTATGGCTTAAGGCTTTGAGTGCTGTGTTGGCTGACGAAAAGAAGGTTGATTATGACCTTAAAGGTGTGGTTTATAATGCACGACAACAAATGGATATTTATCAATGTGCAAATGGTTTCAGAATGCTGGCTAAAAATATGATGCTTGACTCTTATCTTGATGAAAATGGTAATCCGAAGGATGTGCTTCCACATGTTTGGGCAAATATGAAGGGCCTGAAACGAGAGGAATATTTGGATGCTGTGGAGAAATACATCGTGTTTATGAAGTCGTTTATCTTGAAACGAGACGAAATGATGGTGAAGAAATTGGAGAAGGTGCTTGCACAGGATAATGAGACGCAGAAAAACTATGTAAAAAACATGCTCAAGAAGGAAAAGGATAACGAATATTCAAAGGTTGGATATAAATTTGTTAAAGCAATCAAGAAGATAGTGTCGGATAAAGACACAGAGGATAAGAGAGAACTTTTTGAAACGCTTGACAGAATGAGACTTGAGAAAGGGTATAAGTTGGGACTGAAATTGGCCCTGGATGCGCCTTTAGACATGGAGTCGTGGTTTTTTACATACAAGACAAAGCCGAACGTTATAGATGATGGAAGGACGGAAATAGTACCAGAAGGCATTGACGATTGCAGGTGGATATTTAGCCATATAAAAGTGGAACGCTCAACGATGGGTGCCTGGCAAGCCTATTTGTATAATCTTGCACCGACTATCATGCCAACATTTGATCATGGTAATTATATTAAGCGGAAGTTGATATTCGGACACAAAGATTTGAAAGGTATAAAAAGTTTGCCTTTTGATGGTGATTCTCCGTTGTATGGCATTAAAGACGAGTTGATGCCGAAGGTGAGGATTCGTGGAGACGAAGCAAGGATAGAGGCTTGTTATTGGAGTGAGTTTTATGGTTTGACGAAAGAGAAAGTTGTGGTTAAATTTGCCGGTGAAATGATTGTGGATATAAAACTTGTGAAGAAAGAAGTGCTGATTGCATATAACTGCGGAATATTGTATTAGAAAAAAAGAAGCCCCCGGAGGGGCTTCGGAAAAACACTATGAAATAAACCAACATTTAAGGCTTAAGATAACAATCGTGTTCGAGATGTTGGAGTAAGCCTTTCTCACAGAAACGAGCAATGTGCTTGTCGGCTGTTTTGGATTTGATAAACAGCTTTTTAGCAATGGATTGATACGTTTTCCTGTCGAACTTGATGGGAAGATTCTTATAGAATCGTTGACAAACAACTGTTAAATTGCCTTCATTAAGATTGACAGTTGCTGAAGGAAGTATGCTGTAGATTTTTGCAGTGTGCTGCAACAAGGCTTTTACAATAGTGATGACAATGTAAAAATCGGTGTCGCTGCAAACGACTACAGGAGCGATGTCCTTACCATCCATCAAGCGGAGAGCAGTAAGAATCATGGCAATACGGAAGGTGATGAGACCCAAGCGACGCACTGATGCCACAATATCGTTTCCGAACAGAATATAGTATTCGCTCTGTACTTGTTCAAAGAAAGCATTGAACTCTTTCTGCTGAGAACCAGACAGTGAAAAGCGAATTGGAGAAGATTGCTTGAGTGTTTGATAAAAATCGAAAAACTTATAGCCAAATTGCTCGAAGACTTCGTTGAGGTCTTCGTTGTTAGCGAAGACATCTTTCCAATTAATCGTCCTAACAATCAAGTAAAAAATAAAACGACTGAACAAGCCATTCTCGGTGTCTTGAATAAGATTGAATATTTGACCGGGAGAGCCTGATAAAACTGCTGAAAGACAAGGATGGTCGAGTTCGACACTTTCGCGATCTTTGCGACGGATGTAAGAAATACGCTCGTGGTGGAAGGCTTTACGGAATCCATCGGAGAAGTTGCCGTAGTCGGACTTGAAAGAGTTGGCCATGGTGTCGCCTTCGGTTTCGAAAATCAAGCCTGTCTGATTATTCTCATTGAGAGCTTGGTAAATAGCGGTGGCACTGCTATTGGCAGGGATAAACAACCTGCGCTCAGCAGGCTCTTTGGGCTGCTCGTTGTTCTTGCTGTCGATAGCATACTCGTTAAGCTTCTGTTTGTATTCGGCCATTTCGGCTTTGTACAATTTCTTAAGACTAATTTCTATAGGCTTAACGAGATTTTGGCAGAGAGGCAAGCGGCCTTTGCCACCAGAAGCCATAGCAGCGACAAAAAGAAATAGATTGGAATAAACGTTGTGACCATCGTAGATGCCAGAAATGTTGGGCAGGCATGCAGAAATGGTGACAATGGCACCTAAAATAAGCACGTCGGCTTCTTGGGGTGAATCGGCATAACGGACGATATCATACAACAGTTTGGGAAGAAGGTTGCAAACATCTTGAGAGAAAGTCGGCAGTTCTTCTTCTGGCTGAGAGATATCCTCTATTTCCCCTATATCCTCTATATCCTCCGTTTCTTCTAACGGCGTGTTGAAGTCGTCAGAAGGAGAAGGAGCGGATTTGGGGGATATGGAGGATTTAGGGGATTTAACACTGGCTTGTTTTGCGAGGTAAAACAAGGTGTTGATGGTGATGCCACTGCCGTGGGCTTTGAGACAAGCATCGAATTGCTTGTCGGTTTTTGCCTCATCGTAAGAAGGGTAGAATCGGCTCAAGCGGTGGTAGTAGCTGCGTCCACCTTCACCGAGGGTGTCGGCGAGGGCAAAGCCGAGGTCGCGCCAGTCGTCATAGGATGGTGCAATGTCGACGGAAGCGGATTCGACAGCAGAGACAAGAGCGTCAATTTGCTCTTCTAAAGAGGATTCTATCACAGGTTTTGTAATAGGTGCTTGTGGTTTATGGTCTATTTTAAGCCAGTCTTTTACAAAGAATTCTTTCTTTTTCATATAGCTAAGTATTTGGGGTTTATATAACAGGTTGGGTCGTATGGAAGATAGCAGGCGCGGCAAACGTCACGGCCTGATTTGTCAACCTCAAGGTTGTAGGTTTGCTTGAGGTAGTTGGAGATTGCACGAAAATAATCGGCATGAGAAGCTTGTGAAAGGTCTATTTCAATGACCCATTTCAGTCCGTTGCCACTTGGTGAAACGAAAAGAAGTTGAGAGTCGAAATATTCATCTTCCAGAAGTTGCTGGCGTACTTTTTCCACGTCCTCAACGTCGTCGAGATCGGCGGTCATAAGTGTGGAGTGTTGGATCAAACTTGCAGCATTGCGATATGAGAAAGTGCCGCTGAAGGTGCAGAAATCGAAGTTGTTAAACTTGAACTGTTTAGCTTCATCTTTATCGCTAATAGTGCGAAGTCGTTCGGTGGTCGCCTTTGCTTTGTCGCCTATAATATAATTGTAGGTATCAAGCAAGGTGAAGATACCCGATGGGTATGTGTTGGACGATGGCTTGTTGAAAAATGAAAACTCAGGCCATTTATTTATTGCTCTTTCCATAGTCGTAGCGGATTAGGTTCATCTTGTAATTATCTGCAAGAATTTTCTCAATGTCTTGGCGTAAGAAGTAAACTTTTTTGCCAATACGAGAAAAGGGAATCATTCCATTGGAGCGGAATGTTTGTAGAGTGCGGTAGCTGATGCGGAGCATGTGCATGACATCGTAGCAGTCAATCCAGTCTTCAAGATGCGCTTTGTCGATAGTGGATTTATTAGCGTTTTCCAAGACGACCTCCTTCCTGGCGCATGTGGTCTTCAGCGCGCTCTTCAAGTTCTGCATTGGTTGCATAGCGGTTAGCAAGCAGCCACTGCTCAAGTTCAGTGCGCTTGAAGTACACCATTTTTCCTGTTGGTTTGTAAAAAGGGATTAGTCCACGGTTAGTTAGTTTGTAAACGTAGGACATGGACATACCCATGTAGCGGGCGGCTTCCTCAGCGGTGAGGACCTCCTTAGTGGTGCTTAAAATGTTAGCTGAAATAAGGTCAGCTAAGCCCTTCAAATCTTCATTACACATATAATTTAATTTTGAAGATTTGGGCTTTCCGGGGGTGCGAGGTCAACTTTCGTTCCCATATTTGCCCTAAGAAATGTTGTCACAGTGTTGACCTTTTCTGTGTACTATTTCTCGGTGCAAATTTGAGAAGAATACTAAAGGTGACTTGTTAACTATGAATAGTTATAAATAGTTGAAGTTATAGTTAGTCAAAGAAGATGGTTTTATTCATTTTATCCAACCATTCTTGAACGTCGTTTCGTGGGTTTTCGCTGTTGGCTGTAACATCTGCTTGTGTGATAGAAGCACCGACATTGCGCTTATTGAAAAAGCTTTGAATAGCTGCAATAGGACGGGGCTTTTTGTATATTTTATAGCAAAAATAACCTAATTGTATTTGCGAAGTTTTCCAAATAGCGCCACCATCGGTTAATTCTAAATAGTTGTTTTCGATTGCTCTTGTGAAATATTTTTGAGCATTTTCTGTGTCTAACTTATTAGGGAGCGATAGTTGTTGTTTGTGTTGTTTTAGTTGGATGTGTGTATTTGATACGTTTTCTATAGTTATATTGTGTGCATTATCGACTGAAGGTTGTAGTGTCTTTAGTTTGTCATTTAGCATATCGATAAAACAATCGCCAACATCATTCAAAGTTGTTTGTTCGGGGTCTGGAATGTATGGGGATAACCCTTCGAGGCTTAGTTTAATTCTGATCTTCTCTTCTTTGTTTAAAGTTTCGATATATGCTGCCTCGATTTCAGATTCAGATTTCATCATTAGCTTAATGTTTCCACGTGCTCTGTTTTTAAATGTTGCGAAGCAGTTGTTGTAATAATCCTCAAAAATTTTTTTAACATCCTTTTCCTGCTCCCATCTTATGTATTGAGGGATTAGTCCAGTTGCTATGACTGGCAACACTTTTATACTATCGTAATACCATTTTTTGATATAGGAAATATCATTTAAATTCCACCAGTCGCCAATAGTTGACGGAATGAATCTGTAAACCCCCACTCCGTCAATGTCGAGGAAACGACCATCAGTGTTGTTTTCCCAGTTTGAGACTGTTTGCGATTCTCTAATAGCTTTAAAATATCTGTTTTCGTTCATGGAATTTGACCATTTGTTAAGTGTATCTATGTCTTTCGATAGTCCTTCCTGAATGTGTTTACCCATTTCGGTGTGCATCAGGAAATCGCATAACGGCTCCAGTCGCTGCAAGTCTTTGGGACCATAAGGCATCAAGCAAAATATTATTTCTTTTTCTTGTAATTCGCTGGCAATATAATCATAGATGCTTTGTGCTTCGTTGTATCCTGGGTCGGGCTCGTCGATTTTTAATCTTAAGAACAAATCAACAAGACCTTCCAATATCAGAATTTGGATAAAAACTCCCCAAACTTTAACGGTGTCGAATTTTTTTAAAAATTCTGAGATTTCATACTTGACTTTATAAGGCTTATTAGAATTATTCTTTATGATATCGAGTACAACATTTAATGACTTAAATAAAACCAGCGTTTTATCATTGTTCAAAAAGCTGTTTTCGCCATTTATCACATTGAATTGTTCCAACTTGTCAATATAAGGAACAAGGTTGCAGTTCATTTTAAAATCATTTGCGTTGGCGACAGAATCAAGATATTCACCAAGATCTTTATTGCGGGTTTGTGTAACTACTGCGTTTTCGTATAGTTTATCAATACAAAGTCTTTGAATCTCTTCGGGAGCGCATATAGCTATTGACTTGAACACCCACCCTTTAACCTGAATGGTTTGCTTGTTGAGGTTTATTACACTGGAACGTGCTTGCTGTTGCATTATCTTTTTTCCTCTAAGTGTTATGGTACAATATCTGATAAAATCAGCACAAAAGGCGTCGTCATCGGTAAAAGCTGATTTTGATAACGCAACGTTGATAGGTATCAAATCGGGCTTATCTGGCAGCTTATATGACATATCCCATAAGTTTGTATTATAAATAAGCTTTTGCTTTTCATCAACTTCAAATAGGATGGAAAAGACCGTCTCGAATTCTGGTCTGTATAATTTATCTTGCTCGTCGCAGATATCATCGAATTCTTTTTTCAAATTCTGAGATTTGTCGTTTATGGATGAGTCTGCCATTTGTTTCAAATCGTCGCCCGGTACGACATAGTGGTAATAATACTCAAAGATTGCCAGGATTTTGCACGCTGTGTCTTTATAGTATTGCTTTCTGACCCGCATGAGTTTGTTGAATTCGAGATATGCAAGTGTCAGCTTAGCCCATTCTTCATAATATGCATACTTTTTGCAAAAGCCACGAATCTCATCTGGGGATAACGAAACGAAATGGTCGATATATTCGCCTGATCTATAATCGAAGTCATGGTCAGCCCAATTACGGGCACGCTCGATAATATAAGTTATGACAGCAAACATCTTGATGTCGGGGTCTTTTTCTATCAATTCAAGTTCGACTTCCTCATCGTATGCTATGAGGTCGGGTGTTATATCGATATAGCTTTTCACTGGCTTTATTATTTTTTTAGATTTAACTTAGGCAGACTATTTATAGCATCGGCTTTAAGGCTATCGACAGCACGGGTGTATTTCTCGGTGTGCTTGAGGCCTGAGTGACCGAGGAGGGAGGCAACGGTTTTGATGTTGGCTCCGTTGTTGAGGATGTTGACAGCAAAGGAATGACGTGCGCAGTGCCAGGTGATGTGCTTTTCGATGCCTGCGCTTTCGACCCAACGTTTGACAGATTTTGAACACATCTCGTATGAAGGCAGCTTGAAGATGAGACTGTTTTTGTCTTCACCTTTGGCTGGCTTTCCGATTAGGTTGATTAAATCTTTGTTGAGCGGAATGACTACACCAGAGTTGACCGAATGACCTTTGGTTTTGTTTTGCTCGAATTGCAAAAGATGATTGGCATAGTCAACATTGGCGTAGGTGAGGTCTTTGACATCGCAGAACCTTAAACCGCAATAGAGGCTAAGGATGAAGGCGCGACGGATATCGTTGTTTTGCTTTGGGTCGTGATAGGAGATAAGCTGCTGCATTTCTTCTGTCGAGAGGATGTCTTTGCGGAGAATCTGGTCGTCGACCTTGATGGTGACACCGATGCAAGGATTCTTCTTCATATCTTCATGCTCAACGGCATAGTTGATAACCTTTTTGAAACGTTGGTAGCATGATTTGGCACCTTCGCCTTTTGAATGAGCCTGAAGGTATTCGGTGAAGGCGATGATCATGTCTTTGTCGATTTGCTCAGGTCGAATGACCCGGGAGTATTTTTTATAGCCAGGGTGCTGGGCGAGGAAAGCTTTGAAGCGGTTGAGAGCCATCTCGATCATGCGCTTGTCCTTTTTGGTGTAGTGCTTGATGTAGTCTTTGAAATAGGTCAGGAAGTTGGTGACTTTCTTCTTGTCGTTTTTAACGCGGTAGCCTTCAGAGTCCTCAAGCATGACTTGTGCTTTTTCGTAGCGGATTTTTTCGGCAACTTTGAGGGTCTCGGCATTCTTTTTGCGTTCCTCTGGTGTTCGAGGGTTGTGGATGAGATAGAGTTTGAGCTGTTCTCTCCTGCGTTCTTTCTTGACGACCATTGTGCCTTTGGCTTCGTCGTAAACGTTGCTGTAGCCGAAGTAGTATTCGAGGAAGAGGCTTTCTTTGCCGTCTTTAGTAAGCTTTGCACCCAGCTTAGGGTTTTCCGTGCCTTTGCTGATTAAATACTTGTAGCCAGGTGTGTTTTCTTTTTTAGTTTTTGTTGCCATAGTAAAAATTATTTATTGGGTATTAGAATGCAAAGATAAGAAAAAAAGTCAAACAAAGGAAGAAAAAAGTGATATTTTTTTGTTGTTAAATGGAAAAATTTTTAACTTTGCAGCGTTAATGAAAAGTAAGTAAAACCTAAGGGAATGGGATGGTTTTTGGAGCGGATTTTTTGTGTGATTTTCGGGTCGCCAAAGGGTCGCCAAAAACGACAAATTCAGGTCAAAATAAAGGAAACATGGTAAAAACAAGTGCAAATAACTCGTTGAATGTCAGTGGATTACGCTGCCTTTGTTTTGATATGGGAGGCGTGGAAATTCCGGCCCTGGGTACTCTGGAAGTAGGTTAACCCCTTGAAAATCAACGATTTTCAAGGGGTTTTTTAATGCTGGGTAGCAAATAGGTAGCAAATTTCGGCAATAATAAAGTTTGGAATTTGAAAAGAGGGAAATTAAAAAGGCGTAAATGCAAAAACGCACTTACGCCAAAATTCCTAATTTCTAATCCTTATGACAGGAATTAGAGATTGCAAAAATACAAAAATTTTTGGGAAAAAGCGTAAAATTTGGCTGAAAAATGGTAAACGGCCACCCTTGGGAAGGGTGACCGCGAGCCGAAAACAAAAGTCAAAAATGTTGATAACTTGTCAGAAGTTTCAATTTTATTCTAGAAAAAATACGCCACAATAGTGAGAATTGGAGATTAATTTTCCATCTGCAGAGCGCATTGTGATGTAAACGTGAATGTGGTCGCCTACCCATTCTTCAGGGAATTCACAATGTGTGCTCTGGGTTGCGCGGGTGAAGCCGTTCATGAAGCATCTAACTTCTTTCTTTTCTGCGTTGCATACGACAACCATTGAGATGTCGTCGGCTTTGGCATTCCCCTGCCCTGAATTGTCCTGCCACAAGAAATCGATGCCGTTGTAGTTGGCATAAACGGTTTCTACAATAGGCTGCGTGAGCAGACCGTGTGACCAGACCAGCTTGGAATAAACTGGGCTGTAATCGGGATAATCGCCGGTGATGGCGTTGCGCATCATCTGAGATGCGGCATAGTTGAGCGGAGATTGATGTTTCGCCACATCCTTCAGACCGACATTAAGAAATTCTTGTGCCTGACTGAGGAAGTTGCGAGCGAACTCCATCTTTGTACGTTGTTCGATTTGCTTTGGCGTGCGAGGGTTCTTGACATGGGTGGCTTGGCCTCGCATGTAGGCGGTGCCTTTCCAGCTGGCACCGATGACGGTGCCGACCTTGCCGGAGAAGCCTCCTAAAACGCCTTGTTTAATTGTTCCCATAATCTTTAATGTTTTGATTGTTAATAATTTTATTCATCATCTTCATTGATGTGCATGCTGTGGAAATCCAAGCAAGCGTTAGAGACCTGACCGAGTGACTTGTCGTAAACGAACACCCAGCCTAAGAGATCCTTATCGCTGTTGATAGGAAATCCTTGCATGACGAGTGAGGTTCCTGTTGTGAATGGCTGGTCGTGAACGTGAGTGAACCAGGTGTTAGAGGTCTTATCGTAGAGGATGAGAATGAAACCTGGATAGTCAACTTCTGAATTGTCGTACTGAATTGCTGCAACGAACCAATTGCCATTTTCTGCAGGGTCATCGATAGCAAACATATCGAAGCATTGCAGGAATCCCTTTGAAAGCTGAAGCTTTTTGTAGATGACAACAGGTTCACCATCGTGGTTTTCGATGGCACCGGGATAATTGATTTTGACAGCCTTGTTGAACGTTGACATGCCGTGATCGTAATCACCGAAGGTGAGGCGAAGAGTGGAAGCGATGGGGCGAAGCACCTCGATGATGGCGCTCAGCGCACGCTGACAGAACAGCGTACCCCACGTTGCTTGAGTGGTGTAATGCTGTGGCATACCCCTCATATAAGCCTTGCCTTTCCAGCTGGCACCGATGACGGTGCCGACCTTGCCGGAAAAGCCTCCGAGAATACCTTGTTTAATAGTTCCCATAGTTCATAATCTTTATATTGTTTTTTAATGGTTAACCGCCCATAGCTTCGACATCCGGGATAGGATCTGAGACAGCTCCAGTGGCAGGGTCGTAAGCGCAAGCAAACGCCAGGTATTCTTGGTCGCCGTAGAGTGGAACGCCAGTGAATTCAAGGGTTTCGCCAGTGTGAAAGTGCTGCTTGATAACGCCAGTGAACCAGGTGCCCTCAGTCGGATCGTAGATGAAGAAGATGAGCCCTTCATAATCGACCTGCGAGTTGTCGCTATTGATAACTGACAGGTAGTAGCGGCCGTTTTCAGACATGTCATCAATATTGAGATAGTCGAAAGGCCTGATGTTTCCTTTGGAAAGGATGAGTTTTGAGTAGTTGACCGTTGGAACGCCTCCAACATTTTCAACAGCTTCCTTGTAGTTGATTGACACGGCTTTGTTGTAGCCCGACATTTTCTGCGCTGAGTTTTTGAAAGTGATGCTCAGAATGGATGCTATCGGACGCAAAGCCAGCGCAATGGCTTTCATGGCATTGCGCTGGTAGATTTGCCCCGCCGTGCGGGGGTTCTTGATGTGCTGTGCGCGACCACGCATGTAGGCGGTGCCTTTCCAGGAAGAGCCTACCACAGTGCCGACTTTGCCGTTGAACCCCCCGAGAATACCTTGCTTAATAGTTCCCATGGTACAGCGGTTTTAAGGGTTTAAGCTGCGTTGAGAGTCAACTCGCCGAAGTAGATGGAATCAGCGACCAATGCGCCATCCTCAGAGACCATGCCGAGATAGACCTCTACCTTGTCGCCTGCCCAGTTGTTAGGGACGGTGACGTCCATAGTGTGGACTGTACGAGTTGCACCGGCGGTGTTGTAGATAGTCTCGTTCTTGGTCTTGTTGTAGATGAACGGCATAGCCTTGTCAGTTGCGAGGGCGTTGCCTACGCCACTGTTGTCTGTCCAGCTGAACGTGAGCTTGCTCTGGGCTGCAGTCCAGTTGACTGCACCATCGGTGACCTGAGTGAGACCACCCTGTGACACCAGCACTTTAGTGTAGTCCAATGCGTAGTCTGGAGAGCTGCCGGTGATGGCATTCTTCAGGAGATACGACATGGCAGCGTTGAACTCAGTCTGCTTGGCAGCTAAACACTTATATCCGATGCGGATATATGGCACATTAGGCTGCAGGAAGTTCAACACGAGATTGAACTTACTACGCTGATTGACCTGCCCTGACGAGCGAGGATTTTTGACGTGCTGGGCTTGGCCACGCATATAGCTGATGCCCTTCCAGCTTGAACCGATAACGGTTCCCACTTTACCGGAGAAACCTCCGAGGATTCCTTGTTTGATAGTTCCCATGATCTTTAAATTGTTTTAGGGTTAATAAAATATTGTTTAATTAGGTAGCCTTGATACGGAGTTGGTGTGGACCGGGTGTGGTCGGGAACCCTCTCCAGAATCGAGGTTGATGCAATAATACAAAATAAACCGATGTGCCGCAACACATCGGTTTAGGGTGCTTTCGATTTCGTGAGTTTGCTTTCGATTTCCAGTTGCTAGATGACGATGTAATCGCCGAGATACAGGGAGTCGGAGACGAGCTTGCCGTTGGCCGACTTCATGGTGATGTAGAGGTGGACTATGTCGCCAGTCCAGCGGTCGGGGATGTCGTACTGGAAGGAAGGGGTGGAGCGGGTGCCTCCTTGGAGGTAGCAGATGAACTCGAGCTTGATGACGTTGTAGATGAGGATCATTGAGACGTCGTCGGGGAGGGCATCGCCTTCGCCGGAGTTGTCGCTCAGCTGGATTTCACACTTGCCATCATTGAATTCAACTCCTTCGACCTGTGGAGCGGTGAGGTTGCCACGGGAGAGGATGATTTTGGAGAAGTCGATGAAGTACTCGTGGGCTTCGCCGGTGTTTGAGAGGGCATGGCGCACCATTTCGGTGACGGCATACTTGTAGGGTGTTTGTTTCTTAGCAACATACTTCAGACCGATGTTTAACAATCGGATGAGAGGGTAGAGGAAGCTTTTAGCGATTTTGATTTTCTCCTGATCGGTTTTGGAGATGAAATCGATGACTTTGCCGATGGTGCCACCACCTGGGCAGTCGTTGTTTTGTTTTTTAATTTTTCCCATAATCTTTATGTTTTTAAGGTGATTAGGGAGCAAGTTTAACAAAAAAAAAGACACGAAATCCGTATCGGTTGGGGTTGCTTTATTATGTGGGAGTTTGCTCTCGATTTCCAGGTGGAATGTTGATGGTTATATGCTATCCAACATATTTTAGTCCGACAATGGAGAGTATGAGAGTGGTCAAGAAGAAAATCCGCCAGAAGGTGGCTGGCTCGTGGAAGACGAAGATGCCGAGGAGTACCGCTCCGACAGCACCAATGCCAGTCCAAACAGGGTAAGCAATGCCGATTGGAATGGTTTGAGTGGCTTTGGCTAATAACACGGCACTTAGCACATAGAAAAAAGCAAAGCCAGCTATCCAAGCCCAGAATTCTGTGCCGACGGCAAGTTTAGTTTTTCCTAAACAGAAGGCGAATGCTGTTTCGCATAGGCCGGCGATGATAAGGATGAGCCAGTTCATAGTGATTTCCATTGCCTATTTGAGGGCTGCAAGACTATCTCGGCGACTCCTTCTGATAAGCGACTGCAAAAATACAAAAAAATCCGCAACCCAAGCCTGTGCCCGAGTTGCGGATTCGTTTATTTTTTTCATTAGTAGCGATGTCAATGCTCCACCACAATCCGCTGATTCATCACTGAGCCGTCCTTGGCTGTGACTTTCAGGAGATAAAACCCCTCGGCAAACGAAGCGGTGTTAATGGAAGTCAGCAAGGCATAGGCCTGCACAAACTTCACGCAGCGGCCCGTCATGTCGAAAAGTTCAATCGTCTCGGCATCGCCGGCAACAACGAACTTGTCGCTGGCGGGGTTGGGATAGATGGCAATTTGTTCATCTTGATCTTCGTTGACGTTCAGAGGAACTTCAACGAAAACCATGTCCGAGTGTTCCGACTTGTAATCGTCACCGAAAGCTGTATGCATGGCCACAATGTCGTATGCATAATGCATTTGGTAGTTTTGCTCTAAATTATCGAAGGTCACGTTTTCAATCTCGCCTTCGGGCCGCCGCCAATCCAGGAGATGGAACACTTGGTCTCCTACAGTAAGGTCTTGTGTGACCACAATGTCATCAATCAGGAAATTGGAACTCGAAAGAGCATGGATTTTCAACCTTTCGTGTGCGCTTTCTCGCCCAGTGGTAAACTCAAGACTAAATGTCTGTAAACCAGTTTGTTCAAATTGTGCATATTGGGTGTCGTTGGAAGCGTCGAATACGACTACCATGTCTTCCTCGCCGTACATGGTCACTTTCACCTTGAAGGTGGCAGCGTTGTTGAGGCACATCTCTTGGGTGCAGAGCATTCCAAGGGTTTGACCGTCGTCGCCTGCGCCAAGCATTCCATTGGCAAGAATGCCACAATAAGCCCACCAATCAGGTGCAGTCGTATATTCATCGAGGTTGCAATAGCCATGGTTTTCAAGGAAATAAGGGTTCTCTGGAGTAGCTGTGTTGGTAACTTTAGAGAAATCCTCGTGAAGAACAACATGTTCCGGTTCGTTGCTCCCTGCGGTATGAACATAATAATTGTAAACAAGGTATTTGTCGGCTTTCGGATGCTGCTCCCAGTTGGCGGTGTAGGCATCTTCGGAAATGCCAGTCGCATCAAGAACAACAGGCGCACACAATCCGAAGCAATTCACAATGTTTGATTTTTTAGAAGTATATTCGCTATTGCGCGCTTTTACATAATAGTAGTAATCCTTGCTTATGTCAAGGTCGGTAATGCTATATATGGTATCGGTCAACACAAAGTCTTGAATGACAAATTCTTCCGTTGAGGCTTGGGTGGTCTGATAGTCCCAGTTGTCAAGTGCCCAAACCGTACCTTGACCTGAATAGGCAAGAGCAAACTGCTCATATTCTTGAATGCCTTCGATGATGTTGGCGCGGAACCATTCGTTGCCGTGGTTTTGGTACGACCACCAATCAGCAAAGAACAATCCGAGATCCTGCCAAGTGTCACCCATCTTACCCAAAAAGATCAAGTCGGCATCATCGGTATTTGGGTTGTATTCAAGGAGTTTAAGATAAAGATTCGACTCCATCATGCGGCCACCATTATATGGGAGAATGATGGTGTCGCCTTCGGCATCCATGCACAAGGCGGTTGGCTCGCTGACGCAATCGCCCGAAACAACTTGACGTTTGTCGCCCGCATCAAGATTGATGGTCCAACCTTCAGGGTAATTTGGGTTCATGATGTCAATCCATTGACCATTGTGGTTGATCCCGTCAAAATATTCGATTTCCGAAACGATTTCCGGACCATAGAACTCCTTTTTATATAATGAGAACATGTATTCATCGGCTATATCAACAGGTTTCCAACTGGCAGTGAAGCCTTGCATGGTGTAATCGGTGGCTTCATGGGCTTTAGGAGCAGGACAGAAATTCAGTTCTCTCGTGACCACCACATCATCAATAAACCATTCGCAGTAACAGTAAAATTGAATGAAAACAGGTTCCGTTTCAGGATTGTCAAGGTCAAACTCGTAAGTCGCCCAATCGTGGTTAATGTAACATCCAGTGTATTGGATCAGCACTGGTTCGTATGGATTAGTTGCCATCAGCACATACATCATGGTCTGGTTTGGTGAGGTGTTCTTCATTCGTGCTTTCAGTGAAAGATGCACCATTCCTGTCATTTCCATTTCCGGTGTGCTGATAAATGCCGAAGTGGGATTGTTAAGACAGCAGGTGCCTCCTGCTTGGTATGCGTGTGAAGCAGTCCAACCAGGAAGATGCGTATAGGCAGAGTCAATGTAGTAATCTGGACCGGCGATGTTGGTTCCGTCTGGATATGCTTCGGAGCCAGCTGTCATCAGGCTGAAATCCTCTTCGATCATTACATCTTGCGCAATTAACGTTGTTGCGCCCATCATTGTGGCAACTAATAAAGCCATGAGTGTTTTTTTCGTCATTTTTCTCTTTGTGTTAGGTTGTGTTGCAAAATCGCGATGCAAAATTACTATGGATGAAAACAACGGCAAAATTTCAACGGGCTACACAAGGTTTACCATCCAAAATACTGGGGCTACATAAGGTTTACATTATGTATTATATACTGAAAATCAATACTTTGAAAGAAACAAAACCAAATCGGTATCAGAATCAGTAATGCCAAGGGATTTCCGCAAGCGATAACGCGCCATTTTTACGCTTGAAGGTTCTATACCGCATATTGCGGCAATTTCTTTGGTGCTAAGATTCAGTCGAATGTAAGCGCAAAGATGGGTTTCGTATGGCGTAAGGTCAGGGAAGTCTCGGCTGAGGTTCTTGTAAAAATCGGGATGAGTTTGAGTGAAGTAATAGTCGAAATCCTTCGAAACCTTTCCTAGGTTTTCCACCAACGACTTGGCAGTCAATTCCCGATTTCGTTGGTCGAGTTCTCTGGCAAGGGTCTCTTCTTTCAACTGTTTGTCTTTCAATCTGACTTTCAATAACAGCACAACCGTCAATGCGGTAAAAACCAATAAGATGATAACGAAATACAAGATGAGCCTATGCCTTTGTTGCTGCATATCCTTGACCAATTGAGCCTGCTCCATTTTTTCTTTCGCAACATTGAACTGATGTTCCAATTCAAGTTGCTGGAGCCTACTTAAATCTTTCGTTGCGTTCAAAGTGTCATCGATAGCTTTAAGCAGCATCGAACTTTCCGCATATTCTTGATATTTACCGATTTGATATAAAATTTCGCATTTGTAATTGTATCCGTTGCTTTGGATATAAGGGAATTCCTTGGCTTCCGCAATGCCTTTGTCAATAAAGAACAAAGCACTGTCGTATTCATTTTGTCTGGCATACGACAAGCCTTTGTTAACCAATAAATTGGACTCAATTTCACAGTTGTTTGCATCGGTAAGGGCAAGAAGCCCTTCGTTGAAATTGCCAATAGCTTCGTCGTATTTCTCAAGATTGTTGTCGATAATGCCGCGATACAGATACACCCATGCCGAATTGACATGGCTTTGTGAATACACCAAAGCGCTATCAAAACACTGTTCCGCTGTGTTGTAAAGTCGTTCATCAAGATAGCACCGCGCCATCATAAAATAAACCATGTATTTATTGTAATTGGCATAAGCCAGGTTGTCAAGCATGTCCTTACCGATAGCTAAAATGTCATCTTTATGGCCGAGTTGATTGTAAATGGCAAGCAAGTTGCTTTCAAGTGTGTATTGGAAAGAGGCTTTACCCAGGTCCTTGTTGATTTCAATGCCTTCTTGATAGCACTGATAAGCCTGTGGCAACTGCTTCATTTTGAAATAACAAGCACCTAAAGCGATTTGAATCTTGACTTTCAGAATGTTGCTTTTCTCGTTTTCCACCAATGCCGAAGCTTTTTCTCTTGACATTTGGAGCAATTCGAAAGCCTTGTCAAAATGACTGTCCCAAAGCTCGATACAGCCTTTGTAGTAGATTGAAAGTGTTTGAAAATAATTGTCGTTCAACGTGTTGGACAATTCTTCCAACTCATTTGTATAAGGCTTTGATAGTTGATATTGTTCATGGGCTTGCAAGGTATTAATCACTGTTTTCAAAGCCTCGAGTCTTTTTTCGTCGGCCTTGTTGTTTTCTTGCAGTAGTACTTGCAGACTGTCAGGAAGGGAAAACAGTGTTTCTTGTGAAAGCATACACAATGTGCTGAAAAACAATATGATTAGCAGAAAACATCTTCTCATTTCAAGCATGATAATCTAATTTGCAATCCAATTATGGCAGCAAAAATACAAAAAAATCCGCAACCCAAGCTTTCGCCCGAGTTGCGGATTGTTCTTTTTAAGCTTGGTTGTGCCGGTTGCTGAGAAGTAAACTACAAGCGTTTTCATGTCTTTTTTGTTATTTTCTTGTGAGTTTGCAGTCATATTAAAGCCTAATATCGCTGCAAGGATTATTAAGAGCTTTTTCATTTTCTTCTATTTTGCAGGTTCCCAAAGTTCTACGCGACGGGCTTCGTTATCCTCGATGTGGACGAACTTGCCCAAGCCTTTATATTCGGTCACATCATCAACAAATTTCACGCCATCCGCACGTAAACGCTCAACGATGGCATCCATATCATCTACGATGTAATTAATCATCATGTCGTTGTCGCCAAAATAGTCGGTGCTTGCTTCAAATGGTGTCCACACCGTACTCTCTTCAGCCTTACCATTTTTATCGAGATACCAAGTGAAGATATGTCCGTAATCGCCTTTTTCAATGCCCAGATGGTCTTCGTACCATTGTTTTGTATTATCCGGATTTTGAGCCTTGAAGAAAACCCCTCCGATGCCGATGACTTTACCTTGTTTGTTTTTTATATTACTAATAAAATTCTTCAATTTTTCATTAAACATCTCCGCCTGCTCCATGTGGATGAAGTGACCGCAGGTGTTAAGCTCGGTGTAGTCGAGAGCGGGGTAGAGGGCTTGCATCTTCTGCTCGTTGTCAGGTTCCAAGCCGCTGTTCTGCGTACAGATAACCATTACTGGCAGGGTGAGTTGTGTGTTGGGCCACCACTGCGGCTCCACCAGATGCTGCATGGTGCTGGAGGCCACATATTGAGGCGTTTCGGGCATCACCGACATTGCATAGTCGGTTACCCATTGTGGCGTGTCCTTGCCGGCAAGCGATGAAACGAATCCTGTAATTACCTCGCGGCAATCAGGACCATCGAAAGCGTGACCGAATTGATTGATAGTTTCTATGTATTCAGGCGTTTCGGTGCCATCGTAGAAGCAATAAACGCCGTCCACGTCCACAAAAGCGCCGCTATGATTGCTGGTCATCAATGTGTGGCGGCAAACAGGAGTTCCAAGGCTGTGTCCCACAAAGACCACGTCCTTGATGTTGTTTGCGTTCAGCACCTCATCGATAGCATGGGCGAAGAAGTCGAAGGTATAATCCACATGCGGCTTGTCGCTCTTTCCATAGCCAGGTAGGTCGATAAACACAAGTTGCACATCGTCGTCGCGGAACGCCTCAAACTGTTTCTCCCAGGTGTTCATATCGCACCCGAATCCATGGATGAAGCAGAGGGTCTTTAAATCTGCGTTTGGGTTCCAAATCTTATAGTGTACACTGATGCTATCATCAATCGTGACAAATTCCGACTTCACCTCATTAAGTGTCTGAGGCTGGCGGCTGCAACCGACCATCAGTAAAGCAGCTAATACTAGGGTTGTTAATAGTTTTTTCATAAGTATCTTCTGACTTTCTTTTTATAATCGAGGTAATCTTGACCAAAAGCGTATAATTCTATCATAACTTTGAAGTTATTTGTTCCAATGCTGTAAAATCAACGAAATCGACTTGTTTGCCATATGTTTCAAGCATGGCTTTCGCTTCAGCGTTGAGTTCAGATTCCGGCATTTTTGAAACTTTGGAATGGAGCAGCGACATCATAACTTTGTGTTTCAGACCGAGTTGAGTATAATCGATGGCACCACGAAGATGAAATATTTTACTCTCATCATAAAACTCTGATGGAATCTGAGTTTTTATGGAATTTCGGATGCTTTTGATATTATCAGAATCAGTTGGATCGGCAAGACCGACAGTAATAATAACAAGCTCTTGGTTAGGAGATATTTTACTGACAGTTTTCTTTAAACCAGTTACTCCACCGGCATATAGAGCGCCCAAGTATATAATTCGTTCGTATTCAGAAATATTTTTAGCATTCCTGTAATCGATTGCTTCAATGCCAGTCATCTCTGCCAAACGTTCAGCATAGCGTTTGGTTGAGCCATATTGTGAACCGTAAATTATCAGTGTTTTCATGGTTGTTCAGGGACTATAGCAAAATACTCAAGTGGTTCAATCTCGCTGGCGTTTATGAGACTGTGTGAATGTCCTTTGGGGCAATAATGGCAATCTCCGGCTACGAGTTTTTCTTCTCCATCATCGTAAAGGCAACGAGCGACACCTGATAAGATATAGAAAACCTCGCTGTTGGTTTCGTGCTTGTGATATCCGATTGAGCAGCCCACGTCGAGGTGTCCAAGCATTATTTTATTCAGTCCGTCAAAGAAAATCCTGGACTTTGTATCTCCGTCACCGCCTTTAAAATTAGGCATTACGGATTGTTCGATGTTTTTGAAGTCGATAATCATATCATCAGATTTTTTTGCAAATATAAATAAATCGGGCGACAGCAGTATTAAAATTTTTCGACAAAACGAACAACAAAACAAAAAAATAAAAAAAGATGCTTTTTTTGCCAGCGTAGAGGAGCGCAGGCAGTCAAGGTTTGCG
>CAMYXV010000019.1 GCA_947303055.1 uncultured Bacteroidales bacterium | reverse complement strand
TCTCCATGTTCCTTATCGCCTCCTGCTTCCACTGTGATATCTGGTTGGGGCTTACTTCGAATTCCTTCGACAGCTCGGCCAGTGTCTTTTGCTCCCTAATCGCGGCCAAGGCAACCATGGCCTTGAATTTGTTCGTGAATTTCCTTCGTTTTGTTGTCATTTTCCCTAACGTTTTTTTATACCCTGCAAAACTACTCATTTTTCACCTTAACTCATACTCTCAATTCTGGGGTACATTATAGCATTGTACTACTTAATAATGCGCACTGGTTCGTCGTAAAGCTATCCATAAATGAGCAAATCATTCTCAATCACCATCCGAACGTTGTCGACTAGATTACCGAGCGTTCACTATTTCTCGTATCAGATTTGGGAACGACTAAAGCAATAATAACATCACTAAAAACGATTGTATAAACCATATACTCGTAATTGATTTATTCTGTTTTTTTCCTATTTACTTATTGACAACTAACAAAAAACACTATCTTTGCAGCAATTAATTATCTTAAGAAGACAAGTTTTGATTAAAAACATTAAAAGCGCATGATTACTATTAAAGAAGTACGACAGAATCTAGTAAAAGAATACAATGAAACAATTGCTATCTTTAACAATGGAGACTTTCAAAAGTATTTAAATAGAGTTAAGGATCTCGTTGAATGGACCGCAAAACTCATCATTTTTGATAATACTAGTGAAGATGCCGCAAATAAACTATTATCTGGGGAATGGTCGATAGAAATGAATAACTTTACTGGAGAATATAAGTTTTCTCCGATCCCCAAAAAGAACAGACCAGAAAGTCAGTATATTGTTGTTCTTGCAAAACTTTCCATATTTAGGAAACATCCAAATGTTGTTATTTCAACATCAGAAAAAATAAAACAATTAAAAAACAAAATCGAAACTGATTACACAATTTTATCAGATTGTTATGAAATCTCTAAAAAATTCGCAAACTATCCGAAACAAAATCTAAGCGATGATGAGGCAGAAACTCAGGCTAGAGCATGTGCATTATGCTTTCCAAAAGTGTTTGATGATTTATCCGAGTTTTTTTCAAAAGACACAACGTTTTTATTACAATCATTAGAGTTGCCTATAGAGTTGACAAAGATTAAACAGATTGAAGCGCTTAAAGGATTGGATGTAAACAAAGATTTTATAGTCCTTGATAAGATAACAGGACAGTTTGTCCAAGAAATGGGCACCAATTATATAGCTTTTTTACCAGAACAACCAAAAGATAGATTTGGCAACACTTTAGACCCTTCAATCTTGAAAGATTTTTTCCATTTAAATTGGACTCTTATTATTGACTTAAACCAGAAAACAACGGATGGATTGTACGAGATAGCACCATCAGAAAAAAAATCTACTATCCGTATTATCTCTGACGACACAAGCGAAGTCACTGGCGGCTCCATTATGACCAACTGGCTATTTGCCAAAGGTAGAGTTGATTTGGTTTGTTATGATGACAAAAAAACCTTACGAGAGACCCCAAATTTGTTTCGTAAAATATTCTCGAAAATTGTTAATACAGGGTCTACTAACGATTATTTAATTTTTGACTTTTGCAGTCATTTTCCAGACCTATCTGAGAACCTATTCCGAAAGCTTGAAGAAGTATTTGGTTCTTGGGATGCGGCTAAAGATCGTTGTAAAATTATCTCTTTCTCAAAAGATGAAAAATATAAAAAGAGAATCCTTAAATGGAGTGAAATCTCTGAGATTAAAGTATATTTCATCAATGCTTCAATAGGAGATTTCATTAATCATATCAACGAAGTGAAATCAACCCATGAAACTTCAAGTATTTCGAAGTTTTTAATCCACGGTACCCCTATAGACTTGTCTGAGTGTAGAGAAAGATATTCAGCAGTAGGCATTGAGTTTTTCGCTCCTCATAAAACTGTAAATCAAGATAGAAAATGGGATTTCTATTCTGGGGCTGAAATCACATGGGATGAGTTGGAAAAACAACTTGATGTTTCACGTGAACTTTACCCAAAAGTTAAACACAGGATTACTGATATCATCAAAAACTTGAGAAGAACAACCATTTTCACTTTAAAACACCGTCCTGGTAGCGGGGCAACTACCTTAGCAAAAAGACTTGCATATGATATACAAAAAGACAACAATAATGGATTATTATCATGCACAGTAATTGAAATCAAAGGTTGCAGCAATTTAAGGCTTAGCGAGCAATATCTTAGTCAATTATCAGAAACTCTGGACAACAACCCAGTATTAGCTATAATAGAATCCAAACGCGTAGGAAGAGAGAAATTTGATTATTTGGTAAAAAGAATATCTGATTCTGGTAAGAGAGTATTGTTTTTCTATGTGGAGCCTTATACTGGCCAATACAAACCTGCTGACAAAGAGAATGTTGTGTTTTTGGAGTCCCAACTTTATCCAAATGAGCAGCTTAGGTTTGAAGAAAAATATATGCAATTAGGCCTTTCGGAAAATATGATTCTTGAAGCAAAAAGGAGCAATAAAAGCCTAGAAGTAGTCGATTTTCCTCTTATGCTTAGAGACGAGGAAACAAGTGAAAACTTGGCTACTTATGTCCAAGAATGGATGGACGTTTTACCTGACAATTTACGTAAGTTTTGTGCATATGTTGGTTTTGCATTCAAGTATTCTGAATTAGGCGTAAATCAAATGCTATTAAAATCAACATGGAGTGATTTTAATCATTGGTCGTCTATAATGTCTTATGAAGGTCTGGTTATTGATGCTCTAAAAAAGCTACTCATTCAAGAATCCACTGAAGAAGGCGTATTAACAGGCATTTGGAGGCCACGTTACAACAGATTCTCAGAGTTTCTTTTGCGTTCCTATAGGCAGAATTGGCAATCAAGCATTTCGGATATTGCTAAAGATTTTCTTTCTATGTGCAGTTCTGCGGGCATCCTAGGATCCGATGATAAAGACATGCTTTATAGTATATTTATCATCCGAAAAAATGCAGATTATAGAGCGGTTGAAGATAAAGCCAATCTTAGGAACAAGTTTTCATTATTAATAAAAGACATAAATGATATAGAAAGAGCGGAAGTTTTGTTTGCATCTTTGGTTACATCCTTCCCTGACGACCCTGTATTTAGAGGACACTTTGCAAGATTTTTATACGAAAAGGCAAATGTAACTAGAGGTATAACTGCCGAAGATAGATTATTCGATGAAGCTCAAAAGAACCTAAATATTGCATTTGGTTTGGATGAAGACGATTCTGATTTATACCATATGCAAGGAATGTTATATCGGAGGAAGATCGGAGCTTTATCTAAAAAGTATTTTACAGATTTAAGAGAGAATAGAATTGACGAGAATGACACAAAAGAATCTCAAGATTGTCTAACAGATTGGACTCAGCAAGCTGCTTATGCCTTTGAAAAAAGCATAAAACTAAGTCCTGCAAGTCCTTACGGATATGCAGCAGAAAGCCAGTTATACAAAGAAGCCATTGAATTTGGCCGAATCTTGTTACAATGTACAGACTATTCTTTTTGTGAAACAAATAATATTTATTCAGATTATTCCGAAAAACTTGGAACGGTCCTAGACCTATTTGAACAAATCTGTTATGCTTTTAAAAACGAAGGTCTTTCCCAAATATTGAATTCGTATTCTATTTATGAGAATGTTCGTGCTTTTCACCAAAACCTTGTAGGCAATAATGAGGAATCCATCCAAAGATATAGAGAGTGTTACGGTAATGCTACAGGAGAAAAGAAGCTACTATATGCCAACCTGCTAGTTAAATCAATAGTATATAGCAAAACAAACAAGAAAGATACACGACGAGCATTTTCAAATCTTTCCCAAAAAGAGAGTCGAGAAATAGAAGATGTTCTAGAGTATCAAAAAAACAAAGGAGATGTCAAAAGTTATGAAACGCTGTTCTTATTAAAGCTATATGGAAGAGAAGAGTATTCAATTGATGAAGCTATAGATTTGCTTAAAGAATGGGAAAATCAAATGATTCAAGAGGATCATTCAGGATGGGGATACCTGAATGTCTGCTTTTATTTAGCTGTGTGCTATTGCTCAAAATCCATAATTGGACAAGTCCTTAACAACGAACTGTCATCATTAGCTACTTTATATTTCAAAAAATCTGAAGATTTAGCAAAAAAATTTGATAAAAGTGCAATCCTCCCACAATGCTATTTTGGAGAACAGCAAGACATCCATTGTATCGTTGATAAGAATTACAAAGATCAAGACGCAACTAAGATAACAGGGGTCATTCATAACATCAAGAATAACAAAGGTATTTTAAAGATGCAATGTGGTATTGAAGTTTCTTTTAATGCTAAAGGCTTTGATATTCTACACCATGAGGGTCAAACATTAAGAGGGATTTTAGGTTTTAGTTATAGTGGGCCAGGATTATATGATTTTAGAATTGATTCGGATGAACAAAGCCAAAGCTACTTGATGAATGAAATTGACGAAAAGGAAATATCATTCGAAGAGCTTTACAATTCTTATGTTCCAACAGAAGATCTCATAGAAGAGAATAAACCTAGTACCCATATTAATTCCAATCTCCAGGCACCTGCAAATGCACTTAAAATAATAGGGAAAATAGATGTAACAAATTATAGTAGATTTGGCAAAAAAACGTTAAAGACGACAGAATCGAATATTAATAAAAAGAATGGACAATTTAAACAAAAGAAAAGACTACATGGCAGAATAAATGCACAACGGACAAAGGTGTTTTATCCAAAAACAAGTAGTAGTTTCATAATTGATAAGGGAATGGGATTTGCTCCCAATTGTTCCCCAAGTGAATATGACTATATAGAAAATGAGTTAGTCATTTTTGACTTGAAAGAGACTGTAAAACCGGAGTCAAACGAACCATTCTTTTTTGCTATAAATATTATGCCAGCAAGCGAAGCATAAGTTAACAGGCAAAAGAATTGTATATGGAGTTATTACTGTCCGCTAAAAGTCAAAGAGTAGTGGATGACAGGGTTGGAAAGCTAATAAATAGGCAAAGAGGAAGGTCGCTTGAAAAACAAGCCCCCTCAGTCAAATGGGTCAGTTCTGGGAATGGGGGATCCATTGTCTTGAGTATCGCAAGCCAGTCCTTTTCCGGCTCCTCAAAGAAAGTGTAGCAATTACGTAGCTAAGCATACGTTGAAATAAACGTTGTAGGTGTAGGAGTTGTAGTCGTGCTGTATTTTTGCGGTTGCAATAGCGCAAACGACTAGAACTGTTTTTGTACCATGACAAGAGAAGAATTTGAAGTATTACAACAGGATTTGCAACAGAGCGGCAAGTCAATCAAGTCGAACCTGCATGATACAGGTATATGTTACTCCACCTACAACTATTGGAAGAAGAAAGCCAATGCCGAAACGAAGCTAAAGAGGTATCTCGCCACCATCAGCTTTACCGGCAGGCAGTCCGATCCGGGGTTCACGGGAGTCGTTCCGTCCGGGGCGACGCTGCTGGATGCCGCTGCTGCCCTACAAGTGGAAGGTGCAACAACCAGAGTCCATCATGACACGAACCACATAGTATAGGCACAACATAATAGGTGCAACAAAAACAACAGCGACTACAACTTTAGTTCAAGTTATAGTCGCTGTTGGTGTAATATGTAGGTTCAACTACATGTAGTTCGTCGGATGCTCACATAGCACATCAGTTCATCAAATAAAGTTGGGCATTAATACTTTGCTTTCTCCTATCCGATGTTGTTCATCTACGTATTGACATTCATGCAAATGACATACACAAAACAAGCACTCTGCACAAACATGCCGCCATTACCCCAGGCTGCAGTACCGCTACTTTGCACACGATGTACGATGGCGTATAGAATTCACCAACGTTCTTGCCTTCAAACGAATTTGATTTCAACATATTGTTATTCGTAGGTATTTGCTATCTCAAAAAGTTGGTACATTAAATCATCAACTCACGCCAATTATCTCCAAATATCCTCATAGACAATATTTGGAGTAGCGACCTCGATTATTTCAAATCCGATAGATTCTAAATACAATCGCTTTCCAGGAGAGACTGGTCCAAATTTGGCACAGGAGACATACCATCCTTTCAATTCAGCCTTATATATCTCATTATACTTTGCTCGTTGCAGCAACAACCATCGCAAAAACACTTCATCGGTTTCCAAGCCCAGCCCAAAAATGAATAAGGATTTTGAAAAGACAATATCCAGCCACGTATTTGTGGAAATGAAACCTTTACCCAAATAGTTCTTTTGAATGATGCCACGACTGCGTTCCACCAAACCCATATAATCGTTGAGACCAATCCTAATGCTCCTTGGATGCGATGCCATGCCATGAACATGCCAAATGCCAAAACCATCGTTGGGACTACTCAATAGCTTCATCCCTTTTTTCCCAAAGTAATAGTTCCATGGATAAAAATCCGTTGCTCTTTTACCCCTCAATGGAAGTTTTCGCTCTGACATTTCAAAAGCAAATTCGAACAACAGATCAAAATTGGTCGTTAACAATGGAGTTTGTATTGATTCGATTTTTTGAACCATCGTTGAAATACCACTTATCGGTTTCCAACTTCCCACTATTGATGCAATGTCTTTCTTTGTTTTGTTGAAATCAATTCCATTTCTGATTAATTCAATTTGAAGAGCATCAATAAATTCAGTATTGGAAATGCCAGATGTAACCGATGAAAACGCTTTGACACAAGAGGAGTTCATCTTCCACACTTGCTTTAGCAAACCCTCCCATGACAGAAGAACTCCGTTGCCAAAATAACGATTAACGCCATTCCCTATGACAAAAGCAATACTATCTTGGTTTACTTTTATAATTTTAATGATTTCATCTGCGGTATACATGGCTTACAATTATTTACGTGTTACCTTTTTTGTCAGGGCAAAGATACAATAATTCTGCTAACCTATAGTAGAACTATTGTTTATCCGCCGCCATCAACCCCTCCATGCCCCGCTCCAGCTCATACTTGACGACTTTGGGTTGGTCGAAACCACCGTTGAACAAGCCGAAGAACTTGGAGAAGAAGTTTTGCAGCTTCTCCACGACGGTGTTTTTCTTGGCCTCGCGATTGACTTTTCCTCCACCGAAGATGGGCATGGGCGGCAAGACCTTGGTGATGGCCAAGCCTGTCGTGGTCACATATCCATCTTCAAAAGCCTGCTCCATGAATTTCTTGGTCTCCTTCGGACGAAGATGCTCTTCGTTGATGATGCTCTCCAACTCTTTTTGGCATTGCTCATTCACGTATTCGTTCCATTCCTCTGGGATGTCCCTTCCTTCTTTGGGTGTCATGCGCTCGATGAACTGCATGATGAGGTCTCTCTTGTTGCGCAAGTCGGGACTGGAACCGATGGCCTTTTGGATTTTGGCGATGATGGTCTTGTCCTTGCAGTTGTCGTCGTGGTACTGCTTCACGAGTTGGAGGATGTATGGAATGTCGATTTGGATTCTGTTCACCAGCTCCATCTCAAACACAAGGTCGTCTTCGATGTGTTCCTTCTCCCCGCCTTCCTTCTCTTTTCGCAGTTCGTCATGGATGTCGTTATACCAGGTCAGATAGTCCTGGACATCAAATGGGCTGATGATGACCTTGTCGTCGGTGAACTCATCGAAAGCGGAAAGGAGGTTCTGCATCTTCAACACACCGCCAAACAGCCTCACAAAGTCTTTCTTTTCTTCCAAGGTGAAATCCGCTGGGTTGATGGGCAAGGCATATCTGTCCAACAGCTGTTCGATGATTTCCTTATAGCCCAACACATGTTTGCCTTTCTCATCCTCATAACCGTAATAATAATCCTCGAAAGGTCGCATCAATACGATTCCTGCGGCTTCCTTGTCGCCAAACAAGGCAAACGATTCGTTGGTGGCATCTTCGAGGTTGCGGAAACAAACGATGTTGCCACAGTCCTTGATGCTGTTCAAGATTCGATTGGTGCGGCTGTAGGCCTGCAACAAGCCGTGCATCCTCAGGTTTTTGTCCACCCAAAGCGTGTTGAGGGTCTTGGCATCGAAGCCTGTGAGGAACATGCTGACCACGATGAGCAAATCCACCTCTCGGTTCTTCATGCGAAGCGAAAGGTCCTTGTAATAGTTTTGGAACTTCTCGCTACTGGTGTTGTATTTGGTACCAAACATGCCGTTGTAGTCGGCGATGGCACTTTCGAGGAATTCGCGCGACGTGCCGTCGAGTTCTTCGGTGCCGCCTTCGTCCTCGTTGCCGAAACCGCCCGTGTCGTCTTCCGCCTCGTTGGCAGAATAGGTAAAAATCGTGGCCATACGCAAACGCTCGGCCTGGGGCCGTTGTTCCATTTGGCGTTTGAATTCCTTGTAATAGGCTATTGCCATGGGGATGGACTCGACGCAAAGGATGGAGTTGAAGCCTCCCAGCTGACTCTTGCGCTTCTCTTCCTGTGTGCGATTGTTCTTGGCCACTTCGGCCACGTTGGTGATGACGCTATAGGAATAGCGCTGCTGTTGCTTCGTCTTTTGCGGATAGTGCTCAAGGATGTAGGCCACGTTATTGGCGATGCGTTGGGGCGAGGCCAAGGCTTCTTCCGTCTCAATGCCCCACACTTTCTTGTCGTCGATGTTACTCTTGGCTTTCATGGTGCTGATGTAGTCGACTTTGAACTTCAGCACGTTCTTGTCGCGGATGGCATCGATGATGGTGTAGGAATGCAGCTGTTCGCCAAAGGCCTGCTCCGTGGTGCGCAGGTTGGCAAACTTGCCTGTACCCGCATTCTTGGCGAAGATAGGCGTTCCGGTAAAGCCAAAGATGTAGTATTTCTTGAAAGCCTTGGTAATCATCACATGCATATCGCCGAACTGGCTACGGTGGCATTCGTCGAAGATGAGCACCACATTCTCGGAAGCGCAGTTGATTTCCTTTTTCTTTTTCAGCAGGGTGGAAAGCTTCTGGATGGTGGTGATGATGATCTTTTTCGGGTCTTTGTCTTGGTTGTTGAGCTGCCGCTGAAGGATGTTCGACGAGGTGTTGCTGTTGGCGCAACCTTTCTCGAAGTTGTCGTATTCCTTCATGGTCTGATAGTCGAGGTCCTTGCGGTCGACGACGAAGAGCACTTTGTCGATATAGGGCAAGGTAGAGGCTATTTGGGCGGTCTTGAACGAGGTCAAGGTCTTGCCGCTGCCCGTGGTGTGCCAGATGTAGCCGCCAGCACGAAGACTCCCCTGCCATTTGTTCATCGTGGCCTGCTTGATGCGCAGCAAGATGCGCTCGGTGGCGGCAATCTGATAGGGACGCATCACGAGGAGGTTTTTGTCGACCGTGAAGACGCAGTATTTGGTCAGCACGTTGAGCAACGAGGCCTTGGCGAGGAAGGTCTTGGTGAAGTCGCGCAAGTCGATGATGGGGGTGTTTTCGGCATCGGCCCAATAGCTGGTGAACTCAAACGACTGCGACTGGGTCTTCACCTTCGACTTGCTCTTGTTGACGGCAGCCACGTGGGCAAACCGCGTCGTGTTGCTGTAGTATTTCGTTTCGGTGCCGTTGCTGATGATGAACACCTGCACATAATCGTAAAGGCCGCATCCTGCCCAAAACGACTCCCGTTCATAGCGGTTGATTTGGTTGAAGGCTTCCTTCAGAGGCACGCCACGACGTTTCAATTCGCAATGCACCAGTGGCAAACCGTTGACGAGGATGGTCACATCATAGCGGTTGGCTTGGACTCCGCCTTCGGGCACATATTGGTTGAGCACCTGCACGTGGTTGTTGTGAATGTCCTTCTTGTCGATGAGCTTCACGTTTTGCGAGCTGCCGTCGTCGCGGGTGATGTTGACGATTTCGGTGCGTTGGATGCGTTCGGTCTTGTCTTCGATGCTCATTTGGGGTGAGGCGATATGCTGCTCAAAGAGTTGTTTCCACTCCTTGTCCGAGAAACTCAGATGGTTGAGCCGTTCCATCTGCTGGCGCAAGTTGGCGATGAGTTGCGGCTCGGTGGTGACCTTGACATATTCGTAGCCTTGCTCCACCAGTTGCTTGATGAAGCTGGCCTCCAATGCCGCTTCGCTTTGGTAGCCATTGTCCTCGCGCGGCAAAGGCTCGTAGTGGGCCATCACCGTGCAATGCTCTTGTTCCGCTATGATGTCATACTGTTGCATGTTATTCTCTTAAAACGCCCTTCCACCTTGTCGGCAGTCCCAAATAGAAGCAATATAGACACCGTTATCCTCAATGAAATAATACACCTTATAGGTTAGCACAACCACATAGCGATACTCGCGGATATGGGTAAAATCTTCGTCCTTTCTTCCCAAACAAGGCATGTTTTGAAGCAAATCGACACTATGAATGATTTTCCCAACCCTACGCTTGGCTACTTGCTCACTCGCTAATTCGCTGTAGAATTGGTAAATGGCGTCAAGTTCTTTGGAAGCCCTTCTCAGCCAATGGATTTCATACGCCATAACGATCGCAGATGGATGAGTGACTTTCATGACGTCCGTTTTGGTAGTCGGCTTCGGCTTCGCGAAGCGACGACTCCATCTGCTCGTAGGTGTAGGCACACGGCAAAGGCATTCCGCTGAGAATGGCCACCGCTTCGGCGAGTAGCTCTTCGCTCTCTGACTGCGAGACTAACAACGAAGCTCGTTGGCGCAAAGCCACAAGGGCATCATGATTCTGTGAAAGTTTGTTTTCCTGTACCGCTTCCATCTTATTTATATTTATTGCTGCAAAAATACATAATTTTTTGATTTACTCAAAATCAAGCAACTTATTCCGATAATACTCATACTGCCTCTCCCGCTGCGCCAGCTGCTGCTCCAAATTGGCGATGCTGGCCTCAAAGGTGTCGAGGATAGAGACGATACGCTGCTGCTCGGGGAGAGAAGGCACGGGGATTATAAGATTGCCAAGTTTTGCTTGAGAGATATTTGGCACAGACCCAACGCCTGCAAGAGCCTTTAACATGGCTTGAATCGAATGTTTTTGCAAGGTGTAATTCAAATACTTGGAGTCAATTTTCAATTTCTTTAACACCACAAGCTGAGGATTAATTGTGGCTTTTTCTGGTAGCTTATCAATCCTTGCAACTTTTCCAACTGAAGCAGTTTTGCACAAAACAACATCTCCTTCGTCTATCATTATTTCCGGAGACTCCTCATACTTAGCCCAAGTAATATAGGTGCAAGAATCATAATTCATATTACCATCCACAATATTACCAGGACTTAATGAGATAGCGCCTTTTCCTTTTTCAACTTGATCTTTACGTGTATAACCCCTAAAACCTATTCTACCTTTAATTTCACAAATATCCTCCAGCTTCTTCATCTCCACTCCCTCTTTCCCTTCCAAATCAAGAAGTTGGTCGCGGTAATGCTCATATTGTTTGCGGCGTTGCGCGATTTGCTGTTTCAGGTTCTCGATGGAAGCAGTGAAAGTATCGAGGATGCCGACAATGCGGGATTGCTCGGAGAGGGAGGGAATGGGGATAAGCAATTCTTTAGCAATTGACCAATGTCTGCTATAACCTCTACTTGGCACCTCCGTGTTTGCAAAAGCAAAGTATAAATAACGAGGCAAAACACCCTCTACAGCTCTTAATATCTTCAAACCATCAGCTCCCTGAGCAAAAACACCTTTATGATATTTTACATATCTTGTATGGTCACCAAAAAGAATATATTCTCCATCTGGAACTAAGGCTGATTCGTCAAATGTATATCCTACAATATCTTTTTGACCTTGATCAATAATTGGATACAATCCTTCTTCACCATACAGTTCCTTCTCCAATTTCTTTGGAGGAGAAACTGTCTTACATGACTCTCCTATTTTCTTCCATTCTAACATAAGAATCCCTTTTCTTCAATCAAGTTCTTTATTTGTTGATTCCACATTTCAATGCTAGGCCGATGCTCATCATCATAACACGATAGGATCTTATCACGCATATCGGGTTCAAGCAATCCGTTCATGATATCATAATAATCCAACAGATAATAATTCATCATATAAGCATTAAGCCGTTTGATTAAAGCAAAAGTTTCTCCTATTACCGCATCAAGATTGCGCTCATTCATTTCCATTACCAAATTGCTCATGCTTAAACCATGGGCGTATTGCGAAATAAAGGAAAGCACATCGTAACCCTTGCACATCCCAATTCTTTCATATAATTCGGTCCATTTGTACTGATTCGCCCCTGTCTTTTTATATGTTTTGAATGCTTTAAACTTCCAATTCCTATCTTTCACAATCTTGTCAAAGGCTTCCTTATCCTTAACTTGCAGCGGAGACTTATCAATTATTTTTTGTGCCTGATTCTGTAGCCTTTCTCGTTGCTCTCGATTAATTCGGTTTTGTTCTTTATAGATTAAATACTCATCATCTGGCATAGTTCCTTTACTAAAGTCATCTTCAGGGAGCGCTACCATATTGCGTTCACATCCATCTATGACATACAAGGCATGACGCAACCACCTTAAATCAACGTCTGGTTCCATATAAATCAAATGAAACACAGCAACACTATCACCCAACATTCTTAAGATACAACATGCCGAAATAAAATCTTTATGTTCAAGTGCCACTTTCGCTAATGTGTCAAAAGATTTAAGCCTACGATAGCAGAAATGGGCTGCATATCCATTCAAATCCCACACAGACGCATAATGATAACGGTCACACACCCTCTTCACGGTATTCATGAAGACATAAAATGAATACCAAAATCGATTTACGGTAGAATAGCCAAACTCTTGTGTCCCATCTATGTGAAAACCAGTTCCCATTTCAATTATTAGTTACTCTCCAAGTTCCCTAATGATTTCCGCAATCTTTTTGTTCAAGACATCCCCTTCGGCAATCAACTTTTCAAGTGTGGCGTTCACCTCCACAATGTCAATCACCTCGCGGGTGTCTTCCTGTTCAACATAACTCGAAACAGAGAGATTGCTGTCGTTGTCCAGCACCTCGCTCGTAGGCACCAAACGCGAGAAGTATTGCTCCTCCTTGCGTTCACTAAAGACCGCAAAGATATGGTCCTGGTTTTTCTCGGTCAGCTTGTTCTTGTTGCCGTTCTTCACAAACTCCTTGGAGGCATCAATGAACAAGATGGAACTGTCGGGTCGGCGGCCCTTGCGCAACACGATGATGCAGGTGGCGATGCCCACACCGAAAAACAGGTTGGCAGGCAACTGGATGATGGTGTCGATGTAGTTGTTCTCCACCAGCCAATGACGGATGGCCTTCTCTTTGCCGCCACGATAGAGCACGCCGGGGAACTCAACGATGGCAGCCGTGCCGCTCTCGCTCAACGAGCGCAGCATGTGAAGCGTAAAGGCAAGGTCGGCCGTGCTGTCGGGCGCCAACACGCCCGGGCCTGCATAACGGTCGTCGTTGATGAGCAAAGGATTCTTGGAGCCTTCCCACGGGATGCTGTAAGGCGGATTGCTCACGATGGCATCGAAAGGCTCGAAGTCGCGGTGCAAGGGATTCAGCAAGGTGTCGCCCAAACGGATGTCGAAATTGTCGTAGTTGATGTTGTGCAGAAACATGTTGATACGACACAGGTTGTAGGTCGTCGGGTTGATCTCCTGCCCGTAGTATTTCAATGCAGGGTTCTCCTTCCCTATGGTCTTGGAGAACTTCAGCAGCAACGAGCCCGAGCCGCAGGCAGGGTCGTAAACCGAGCGGATGGTGTGGCCGTCGGCGGCAGTAAGGCGAGCCAGCAACTCCGACACCTCTTGAGGCGTGAAAAACTCGCCGCCACTCTTTCCTGCATTGGAGGCATACATGGTCATCAGGAACTCATACGCATCGCCAAAGGCATCGATTTTGTTCTCTTGGAAGTCGTCGCCAAGGTCCATGTCGCGCACCTTGAGCAGCACTTTCGAAATCAACTTGTTTCGGGTCTTCACGTCGCCGCCCAGTTGGGTGCTGTCCACGTTGAAGTCGCTGAAGAGGCCTTTCATGTCGTCCTCGCTCTCCGTACCCATAGCCGAGCCTTCGATGGCCGTAAAGATTTTGGACAAGGTCATGTTGAGGTTGTCGTCGTCCGTACAGGTCTTGCACACATTCTGGAAGAGTTGTGAAGGCAAGATGAAGAAGCCTTTCTCCTCGACCATCTGCTGTCGTGCCGATTCGGCTTCCTCGTCACTCAATTCGGCATAATCGAAACCATCCACGCCAGCATCCTTTTGCAGCTTGTTGATGTAATCCGTAAGGTTCTCGGAGATAAAACGATAGAAAAGCGTGCCTAACACATACGCCTTGAATTCCCAGCCGCCCACTGCGCCACGCAGTTCGTCGGCCATGCTCCAAATCGTCTTGTGCAGCTCGTCACGTTGTTGTATTGTTGCCATGAAATATGCTTATTATTCAAAGCTACAAAGATACAAAAAACTTGAAATGTTAAGGAATTTGCTTTAGTAATAACAAAAATCCTCCCCACAAGCCATACGGCTCATGGGGAGGCAGCATCTTGGCAGATTTATTTTAGGCATTTCCTTCGTCCTTCCTTCGCTCTTCTCTCGCTCTTCTCTCGCTCTTCCTTCGCTCTAGCCATACTCAAAGGGTATGGTTGAGTATGCCAACTCCTTGCCATCACCTTGCCTAGGGTATGCGAAAGCCTATCCAAGCTAACCCCAATGCCTGCCCCTACTCTAAACTCTAAACCCTCAACTCTAAACTATTCAACAACCACTTCATCCACCATAATCCAAGCCTTCTCCCCTTTATAGGGATGCCACTCAGGCAGTACGCCTTGGTTCTCCACCTTCACGCGGATATATTTCCATTGCTTGCCATCGGTGCGAAGTCGAGCTTCGATTCGACCAAAACCTTGCATCTTGTCGGGACGGTCGAAGACGGGCAACTCGGCCATCTGCCAATCGGTGAACTCCTTGCCGTCTTTCGAGAAGCTGACCCACACGCCCTTGGGCCACATCACCCAGGACTGCGGCTCATGGCACAAGCCCACCTTCACCATGTTGATGTTGGTCGGGACAGCCAGTTCGATGGTGGCCTCCATGTCGACACCCTCAAAGCCTAACCAATCGTTATAATAGTCGCCAGGCGCACCTTTCTTGCCGTCCATCAGGGCGATGTCGGCATCTTTGCCATAACGCTCCGCAGGCGGGTTGACGAAGGTCGTGCTCTTGATGTTCAAGCGGTCGAACTGACGCAAGGTGGCAAACGACGACACCATTCCTTTCTTGAAAGCCTTGGCTTTCACCGTACACGATTGGTTGATAATAAAGGATTTATCGTATTTCTTTGATTTTGCCGTCGGCTCTGAGCCATCCAAAGTGTAACGAATCTCTGCCTCTTCATCCGTGCAAGTCATAGAGATGGAAATCGGACGGTTGTAGATGCGGTAATTCTCGTCACCCAACATCGAGGAATGGATTTCGGGAGCTGGAACCATCAAAGCGGTGGCATCAGGTACTTGGAAACGGGTCAACTCAATCGGGTCTTGCGACTTGTCGAAGGCACGGAGCATTATTGTGTATTCATATACTTGATTGCCAAGCACATACTTCTCGTCCACACCAGGGCCACAGGTGGCTGTTCCGATGGGAGCCTGCTTGTAGTCCACATTGACGGTCAAGAAATCTTTGGGTTCCAGTTGGTTGATGCGACGGGCAGCAGTAAGGTTGTCGTCAGTGTACTTGTACATGCTGAAATTGAAGGGCTCCTGCATGGTCACGAACAATCCAACGTTGCTCTTGTCGCTCGTCAAGGCCATCCAACGCGCATCGGCATGGTTGCCATTGTCCTGTGGCACAACATGATGTTCAAACAAATCCATGGCATTCACATTGTACAAGCCCATCTTGCCCGAGGCGTTTCTGTCCGGATAGTTTTCCGTGTCCTTACCGAAATAAGTCAAATTTTTGTAATCCAAAGGCATAAGGAACTGCGTCCCAACTTTTGGCAATGAAGTCACCGTTTCCATCGGCTCAATGCGGTTGGTAATGATGATGTTGCCTTCACCATCAACGAGATACACCTTGTTGGCCACAATTTGGAGCTTATCGGAACTATCATAATACTCAATGGATGCAGTAACCGCAATCGTATTATCGTCTTGACGTTCGAAATGCAAACTTGTGTTTTTAGCGGTCAGGTGTTGCAAACCTGCTTTTTTCCAACGAGGCAAAGCCCAACTGTCCACTTCATCGTTCAAGGTGGGAGCACGCCAGAAGTTGTCTTTCACATTACCTTTCAGCAACTCTTCACCCTTCATAATTAACGAAGTGATTTCACCTGTCGCCTTGTCGAAAGTCACAGTGAAATCATCATTGTAAACTGTTCCAGTACTGGCATTAAATTGCACTTGTTTCTCCTTAACTATGGGCTCCAACGGTGCCGAAGGCCACTCCAACTTGAACTCATCGTAAGCGATTTCTGTTCCGGCGGGCATAAAGGGCTGGTCTTCTCTCAGTTTCACCGAGAAACGCACAAAGAACTCCTCGCCAGGATGGCCGTAAATGCGCAGGCGTTCAATATTAATCTCCTGTGTGCCAAATGGTTTAATATCCAAATCTATTCTACCCTTTTGCAAGGATTTTTCTGCCGAGAAGATTTCAAAATCGCAATCGAATGCTGAGGCGTTGGTGAACGAAAGCCAGTTCTTGACCTCAAACTTTCCCCAAGTCAAGTCTTTGGCTGTGAACTTGATAGGCTGATACACTTTCTTCACTTCGGCGGCGTGATGATGCGGCCTTCTATCGCTGCTGACTACACCGTTGGCGCAGAAAGCATCATCATCGCCCACACCATAAGCGTGACCAAAGTCGCCGCCTACCGCCAACCAATCCACATCCTTTTCCTTATCATGTTGGATAAAACTTTGGTCCACCCAGTCCCAGATGCAGCCGCCTTGCAGTTGCTCGTTGGCTTCAATCACGTCCCAATAGTCCTTTAAGCCGCCCATGCTGTTACCCATGGCGTGGCAGTATTCCACCATAATGAAGGGTCTACCTTGCTTGTCAAGACCTTCATCCACAAACTTTTGCAGATATTTTGGGCTGGCATACATCAGGCCGATGACATCGGTATTGCGGTCGTAAATAGCTCTTTCATAGGTCACAGGGCGGGTTTTATCGCGGTTTTTCATCCAGTCGTAGGTGTATTCAAAATTCACACCGTTGCCACACTCATTGCCCATCGACCACATGATGACCGAAGGATGGTTCTTGTCGCGTTCGAGCATGTTGCGGTTGCGCTGCCACACCATTTCCTTGTACTGCGGGTCTTTTGCAAGGCTTTTTTCGCCGTAGCCTTGGGCATGGGATTCGCAGTTGGCCTCGTCCCAAACGTAAAGGCCGTATTTGTCGCATAGTTCGTACCAATACGGGTCATCGGGATAGTGGCAGGTGCGCACCGTGTTGATGTTCATCTGTTTCATCAAGGCAATGTCGCGTTCCATCGACTCACGCGAAATCACATGGCCCGTGTATGGGTCGTGCTCGTGGCGATTCACACCTTTTATCAATACATACTGCCCGTTAATGAGTAGTTTGCCGTCCTTGATCTCCGAGGTGCGGAAGCCGAATGACGAAGTAAGCTTTTCGATGGTTTTGGCTTTCTTGTCCATCAGTGACATCCTCAGCTGGTACAAGTTGGGATATTCCGCTGACCAAGGTGACACCTTCCCTATTTCCTCGCTATCAACCGACAATTCCACATCTGCATAATAATAGCCGTCGTCTGCCTGCGTAAAGGTCAATTCATTGATAGGCTTGGTGAGCGTGAACAGGATATTCTCGGGGAAGCCTTCTACTTCTTCTCCCTCGTAGGCGCCAACGATCAAAGTGCTGTTTTTCGGCAACTTATTGGTATTGCTTTGCAGTTTAACCTTGATTGAAAAAGTACCGTTTTGGTAGTTCTTGTCCAATCCGGCATGGATTTCATAGTCATATACATTCAGCGAAGGTTTGGAATACAGCATCACGTCGCGCTCGATACCACTCAAACGCCAGAAGTCCTGACACTCGAAATAGGAGCCATTGGAGAAACGATACACCTTCACCGCCAACGTGTTCTTCCCCACCTTAACATATGGCGTAAGGTCGAACTCAGCGTTGGTCTTGGCATCTTCCGTGAAGCCCACGAACTGACCGTTTACCCAGACGTAATAGGCCGACTTCACCGCACCGAAGTTGATGAAGGTTAGGCGGTCGGCCCATGTTTCAGGAAGGTTGAACTCCGTCAAGTAGCAGCCTACGGGGTTGTCCTTTGTCGGAGCGAAAGGCGGCTCGTTGGGACGGAACTCGTTGTCCACATTGACATAGATGGGCGTTCCGTAGCCGTTCAACTCCCAGTTGGCAGGCACCTTGATAGTCTTCCACCCCGAGGCATCGTAGCTTTCCTTATAGAAGTCAGCAGGTGCTTTTGAGGGCGAGTCGGCCCATTGGAACTTCCAGTCGCCATTGAGGCATTGCGACCATTGTTCTCCCTTAGGGACGACATTCGTCCGAGGATACAAGCGGTTGATTTCGTACACGTTGACATCGTTCCAAGCATTCAGCTCGGCTTCGGTTTGGGCTTGGAGGCTGGTCATCAGCATGCACAGTGCCAGCGCCATCATCATTCTTTTTGTATTCATATTCTGTTCGATTTGTTGCTGCCCCTACACTGCGCTGCGCTGGCGTAGGGTAAATAAAGTATCGTGCCTTCGGCACGAGGTTGTACATAATCAGTTGGCATTCAGCATCTTTTCCCTATCAGCATCAGGAATCCGCTCCGCTTTATTCGCCTCACGGTCGAAATAGACCACCACGGCATGGCACAAGGTCTTGACCTCGCCCGTTTCGGAGTCTTTCAGGCACTGTTCCATCTTGAAGCTGGAGTTGCCTATCTCGATGACTCGGCTTTCGCAGACGATGGGGTCATGGAAATGCACGGGCATACGGAAGTCCAAGTCCACGTGGACGAGGACATATTTGAAAGTGAGCCAGTCGATTTCGGTTTGGAAGACATGCTCGAAATAGCGGCTTCGGCCCATGTCGAAGTAGTTGCACTGCGACCCGTTGTTAACATGGTTGTAAGGGTCAAGGTCGCTCATTCGGATTTGTATGGGACAGGAAAACATATCTATTGATCAATTATTGTTTCGTTGTTATCGTAAAAAGCACATATCCACGGTCACCATGGCAGCCAAGGCTTCGACAAGCACCAAGGCACGCGGCAAGGCACACACATCATGCCGCCCTTCGATGGTGATTTCACAAGGCTCCCCTCCCCGATTCACGGTCTGCTGGGGCTGGGCAATACTGGGTATCGGTTTGAACGCCACACGGAAAACGACGACATTCCCATTGGTGATGCCGCCTTGGATGCCACCGGAATGGTTGGTCAAAGTGGTGATTTTGCCATCATTTATAATAAAAGCGTCATTGGCCTCGGAGCCTTTCATTTTAGCCAAAGCAAAACCGTCGCCGACCTCAAAGCCTTTCACTGCGGGGAGACTGAACATGGCATGAGCCAACTCGGCTGAGAACTTGCCGAACATCGGTTCGCCCCAACCTGCTGGCACACGCGTGATAATGCATTCCACGATGCCGCCTACGGTATCACCTTCTTTTCGGGCTTGTTCAACATCACCCATTTCTGTAACTTTGGCTAAGACTTGTATGCCTTGGCCTCTCAAGATCTGCTTGGCGATGGCGCCTGCCACCACAACGGGCAAAGTGGTTCTTGCCGAGGCCCTGCCACCGCCGCGCCAGTCACGGAGGCCGTATTTCTTTTCGTAGGTGAAGTCCGCATGAGAAGGGCGATAGACGTCTTTCAACGCCTCATAGTTATCTGGACGAGCGTCTTCGTTGCGCACGATAAAAGCAATGGGAGTACCTAAAGTGACGCCATCCAACAACCCTGAGAGCCATTCGATACTATCTGGCTCTTTGCGTTGGGAACTGGTTGGAGATTGTCCTGTCCTACGCCTAAGCAGCTCTGCCTCAATGAAATCGAAATCCAATTTCCATTGTGATGGACAGCCGTCGATGACGCCACCGATGGCAGTGCCATGCGATTCACCGAAGGTGGTGAGCCTAAAGTTGTGACCTATGGTATTCATAGCGACAAAAGTACGCTTTTTTGGTCAGTTTCGGCAAGTTTTTTGTAGTTTTGCAGCCGCAATGGAAAAAAAGAACACCAATAACATCAAGATAAAGAACAAACGCGCCACTTTTGAGTACTTCCTCGTGGAGACGCTGACGGCAGGCATCGTGCTGACGGGAACGGAAATCAAGTCCATCAGAGGCGGTAAGGCGAGTTTGGCGGATTCGTATTGCAGTTTCAAGGGTAACGAGTTGTTTGTCATCGGGATGCACATCGCCGAATATGCCCAAGGCACCTACAACAACCACGACCCCAAGCGTGACCGTAAACTGCTCCTCAACGCCCGCGAGCTGCGCAAGCTGAAGAACAAAGTGCAGGAAAAAGGCTTCACCATTGTGCCCGTCATGTTGTTTATCAACGAAAACGGCTTGGCCAAATTGGACATCGCGCTGGCACGAGGCAAACACTATTACGACAAGCGCGAATCGCTGAAAACCAAGGATTCGAAGCGCGAGTTGGAAAGAATGGATCGGTATTAAAAGCAGAAGCCGACACGCACGGCAATCGGGGAAGCATAAGGATACAATCCGCCCCAACTCTCCAGATTGCCCCAACTGAGGTTATAAAGTACCATCAAATAATAATAGGCACTATCGCTGTAATACGAACGATAACCTCCGCCAACAAATAGACTCCTGAACCACTCGCTATTATAAGTATCGTGTTGGTAGCGAGCCATCCCATACAGGTTTTCATACTCTACATGAGCGAACAAGCCCTTGTAAACCTGAAAATTAGTATAAGGAGCAACGCCAAAATAATGGTAGTAGTCGTTGCTACCATAGGGATTAAAATAACAATTCAAATTGTAAATGCCACGCACACCCACTTCCCAAGGGCTGAAAATACGGTAACCCACTTGAGGGGCGATGGCGAAATTCAAGTAACGACCATACACACCGAAATCTATGTCACCCCCTTTGGTGATCTTTCCCTTCATATCCGGCACGTCGGGGAGGAACTGCGCCGAGGCCTTGCCCGCAAAGCCCAAAAGCATCAAACAAAGCGATGCGATGATAGCCAATCGTTTCATATTGAATGATATTTTCCGCAAAAATACAATAAAATCCATTTCCGCTCGTATCCAATAAAAGTTTATTTTTGCCACTCAAAACTCTGTTATGAAAACACGGCATATCTTATTCATATTGACCCTGTTCCTGCTGGTTGGCTATTCGTGCAAGAAAAGTAACCAAATCAATCCCGATTCCAACTTGAAACTGGCCTTTTCGGCAGATACGGTTTTGTTTGACACGGTTTTCACCTCTTTGGGCTCAGCCACGCACGAACTGAGAATCTACAACCAACATGGTGACGACTTGAAAATCAGTTCCATTCGACTCGTCGGAGGCGAAAATTCACCTTATCGCCTCAACCTTGACGGTGAGAGTGCCACGGAGTTTTACGACAAAATCATCCCCGCCAACGACAGCCTTTTCTCTTTCCTGCGTGTCACCATCAACCCAAACGACTTGAACACGCCTTTCGTAGTGGAAGACGAATTGGAGTTTATCACTAATGGCAACACTCAGATTGTAAAGCTTTTGGCTTGGGGACAGAATGCCAACTACATCGTTGCCGACAAGGTGGTGAACATGGGCGGGACGCCCTATCCTTACCACATCGTCGCCGATAGCCTTGAGACCACGGTTTGGACTTCGGAACGGCCATACGTCATCTACGGCTATGCGCTCATCAACAGTTACGGCACATTGAAAATCGAGGAAGGCACACAAATTTATTGTCACCAAGGCGGTGGCATCCTTTCGTGGAGCGACGGCCAGCTCATCATCGACGGAACCGCCGAAAGACCTGTCATCGTCCAAGGCGACCGCTTGGAAGCCTATTACAACGACACCCCAGGACAATGGGAGCAAATCCTGATGATGGACGGTCGCGCCGGTGCCGACCACCGCATCAGCCACGCCATCATCCGCAACGGCACCATCGGCATCAACTGCCAATCGGTACTGAAAGCCACAGAATGCGCCTTGCGTATTGACAACACCATAGTTGAAAACCAAAGTGGTTACGGTCTGTTCTCCATCCTTTATGCGGTTGAGGCCAAAAACTTTGTCATCGCCAACTGCGGCAAGGCCAACTTCTGGGCTTTTGGCGGCGACTACCGATTTGTACACGGCACCATCGCCAACTATTGGAACGCTAATGAGCACAACAACAATGAAAACGCTGTTTTGGTGGCAAATCGTGCTATCGATGCCAACAACGAGGCATTCTATTATCCTTTCCACATGGAAATGGACAACTGCATCATCTACGGCAAGCAAAAGGATGAATTTAAGGGCGTGTTTGGTCCCGATGCCGACTCCACCTACACCTTCGACCACTGTCTCATCAAATCGGAGAAATACAACGGCACGATGCCAGGCTTCAGCCACTGCCTTTTCAACCTTGAGCCCTTCTTCACTGACCCGATAAAGCCCGACTGCCACATCGACAGCATCGCCTCACCCGTCATCGGCATGGGCAATCCGCTGTTTGGCAATGAAGTGCCTTATGATTTGGATGGTGTTTCACGCATAGGAGCCCCCGACCTGGGCGCATATCAGTTTGTAGGGTATTAATACACCACCTTCATTTTCAAGGTTTTCTTATTCCCCACCCCATCAGTCACCACGACCTTCACGTTGTTCGTGCCTTTCTTCATCTTCTCGTCGAATTCGTAATAGAGCAAGGCATTTTTGGCATCGTATTGGCCCAATACCCAAATGTCATCCAAATAGATGTCATAGGTCTCGATGCCCGTCATGTCATCGGAGATCTTGAAGCGCAATGACTTCAAGGTACTCACCGCCTGCCCATCCTTGAAATTGGAGGCTTTCACCGTCGGGGCCACCGAATCGACCTTGATGACGTACTCGCCCATGGTGAAGGTCTGCACTTCCATACAGCCATTCTTCATCTTGCCACCCAAGGAAGACACTTTGCCGTCTTTGTCGATGTTGGCAATATACAATCTCGAATCTGAGGCCCATTCCTCGTTGGGACGGATACGCACGGTGAACTTCTTGAAAGTGGTCATCTCTTCATCGCCAAAACGGTAAATACGTGAGCAACAGCCTTTTTCGTCACGTTGCCCGGTCTGTATCCACTCGTCACGGAAGAGCGTGCCCTTTTCCATCGAGACATTGAAGTCCTCAATCGTGATATCATTGTTTAGCGAATCGTCCGCTTTCACGAAATACTCACTGCGGCGATGCATCGGTCGCTCCACCTCGACAGGTGCCGTTCCCACCAGCTTGAACCTCACTATTGAGCTATTGCCAGCATAATCGCTGATTTTAAAGCGGACATTCACCGTGTCGCCTTCCTCAACCGTGACCGTACCATTCTTGACTTCAATCATGTGCAATTTGTTGAACGGGTCGGTCTCAGTGCGCACATAACTCGTCTTTTTCTGTTTGTAGTGACGGTAATCCAAGAGGCTGTTCACATAGCGCGGCTCGCTGTAGGAGAAGCTGTCGGCCTCCACCTGGAAAGCCAGCACATCATCGAGGAAAAGCTCATAGAGATAAGGGCCATTCTTGTTGGTCGACGTACCCACTTGGTCATAGGTGCGGATGCCAAAGGCGATCTCACCATTGCCATGCACATACGAACCATCATTGAGGGTGTATCTGCCTTTTTCATCACCCGTCACAGAATAATACTGTGGCTTGATGCCGCCTTCCAAAGTGGCTTCTTCACCCAAAGGATAGACCGCCACACCCTGAATGAGCGGCCGCACATCGTCTTCAATCTTATAGCCGAAATACATCGGATTGACAGGCTTTTCGCTCTCCGTATGACGAATCTCAAAATGCAGATGAGGTCCACCCGAGCCGCCGGAATTGCCCGAATAGGCAATCAAGTCGCCTTTTTTAATCGGGAATTTGTCCTTTTCCGGGTAGATTTGAGAGGTGAATTTCTTGTGCTTGTATTGGTACTGCTTCACGTATTTGGCAATCGGTCCCGAGAAACGCTGCAAGTGGGCATACACCGAAGTATAACCATCGTAATGAGTGATATACAGCACATTACCATATCCGTAAGGCGACACACCGATGCGGCTGATATAGCCATCCGCCACGGCATAGATCTTCTTGCCTTCAACGC
>CAMYXV010000018.1 GCA_947303055.1 uncultured Bacteroidales bacterium | reverse complement strand
TGGGTTACCAACCTACGCTGGCCACGGAGATGGGCCAGATGCAGGAGCGTATCACTTCGACCAAGAACGGGTCCATCACCTCGGTGCAGGCCATTTACGTCCCTGCCGACGACTTGACCGACCCCGCACCAGCCACCACCTTCTCGCACCTGGATGCCACCACCGTGTTGAGCCGTAAGATTGCCGAGCTGGGCATCTATCCCGCCGTTGACCCGCTCGACTCCACCTCGCGCATCCTTGACCCGAACATCATCGGTGAGAAGCACTATAATACCGCCCAACGCGTCATCCAATTGTTGCAACGCAACAAGGAACTGCAAGACATCATCGCCATCCTCGGCATGGAGGAACTCTCGGAGGAGGACAAGATTGTCGTCCACCGCGCCCGACGTGTGCAGCGCTTCCTGTCACAGCCCTTCCACGTAGCCGAGCAATTCACCGGCATGAAGGGCGTGATGGTACCCATCGAGGAGACCATCAAAGGCTTCAACATGATTATGGACGGCGAGGTCGACCAATATCCTGAGGCCGCCTTCAACCTGGTGGGCACCATCGACGATGCCATCGCCAAGGGAGAAGCGATGCTGAAGAACGCTAACGCCAATTAATATAAGGTGAAATGAAAGTAGAAATCATATCACCGAGCGAGACACTGTATGAAGGCGAGGCCACGGCCATCACCGTGCCGAGCACCATGGGTCCTTTCACCCTGCTGGAGCATCATGCCGCCATCGTCGCCATCCTCGAAGCGGGTAAAGTCAGCTTCACTGACGACAAAGGCGAACATCAGGAGATAGCTGTCAAAGGCGGCTTCGTCGAAAACCACAACAACCAACTGACCATCTGTGTAGAGCTATGAAAAAAAGTATATTGACAAAATACCTTGCGGTCTTCCTGCTGCTTTGCATCGTCTTGGACGGCATCCTGCTCTGCTTCTTCGCCGACAAACCATGGTGGAACAAATGGATGATCACCGGTCCCAACCTCTTTATGATCCTTGGAGCTTTCTATTGCCACCTGATGACGAAAAACGTGGACGAGAGCCCCACCAAGCTCACCTGGTTGCTGGTCTACAAAGGCATCAAGTTGGTGCTCACCGTGGCTATCCTCGTGCTTTACATCGTCCTCGTCAAGGAGAACAGCCAGGCCTTCATCATCGTGACGGCTGCGGCCTACCTCATCGCACTGGCCGCCGAGACCTTCGTCTACAACCATTATATCAAACACCTGAACAAAGAAGACAAAGCATGAACCATGTTTTGAAACATATCGTCGTCTTCCTCTTCCTCGCGTTGATGGCTTTTGCTCCCACGCAGAGCATGGCTCAAGACGCCGAGCAACCCAAGAAGGAGAAGTTCGATGCCAAGTCGTTCATCTTCGGCCACACGGGCGACAGCTACTGTTTCCACATCACGGAGATCAAAGGTGAGCCGGTCTGCGTGTGGCTGCCCGTCATCGTGAAATGCAAGGACGGCGGTAGCTGGCACTGCTTCTCGTCGAAACACATCTGCGAGCTGAAAGAGGGCGAGACTTTTAACCATAATGGCGCCAACTTCTACATTGCTCCCATCAGTGCCGACAAATATCCGGGCAAGTTGGTGGAAGTGAAAGCCGACGGCAGCCTCTCACGCCCCTTCGACATCTCGTTCACCAAGAACGCCTTCGGCATCTTCCTGGTCTGCATCTTCTTGCTGGCCTTCTTCCTGCCCGCCGCAAGGAAATACAAAAAAGACCCGATGGCCCAACCCACCAAATACCAAGGCTTGGTGGAATGGCTTACCTACACTGTGTTGGACGGCATCATCCGCCCTAACGTCCCTGAAAAACAAGTGAAGCGTTTTGCACCTTATTTATTAACGGTGTTTTTCTTCATCTTCTTCGCCAACCTGTTTGGCCTCATCCCGTTCTTCCCCTTTGGTGCTAACGTGACGGGTAACCTGAGCATCACCTTGGTGCTGGCCCTGCTGACCTATTTCTTCGTGAATGTCTTCGGCAACAAGCACTACTGGAAGGACATCCTTTGGCCCGACGTACCCGTTTTCCTGAAGGCCATCCCTTTGATGCCCATCATTGAACTCATCTCCACCATCACTAAGCCCTTCGCCTTGATGGTCCGTCTGTTTGCCAACATCCTCGCCGGCCACATTGTCATCATGGTGCTGATGGCCCTGATTTTCATCATTGGCGGCATGTATGGCGCAGGCATGGGCGGTGTGATGAGCATCGTCTCCATTTTTATGAGCGTTTTCATGACGGCCCTGGAACTGCTGGTAGCTTACATCCAGGCCTACGTCTTCACTATATTGTCGTCCCTATTTATTGGTATGGCACAACACGAACCCGAACATGAATAATCAATTGTCCCACTCCCTCTCCCCCTTTTAAGGGGGCCGGGGGGATTAAAAACAAAGCGAACAATTAAACACTTAAACAATAAACACTTAAACTTTAAAAATCATGTTATTATCAACCATCCTTGAAGCAGTATCGTATGTGCCAGGTTTGGCCGCCATCGCTGCTTCTATCGCAGTCATCGGCGCCGCTTTCGGCATCGGTAAAATCGGTCAGTCAGCCATGGAAGCCATGGCCCGCCAGCCCGAAGCTGCAAGTCGTATCCAATCGGGTATGATCATCGCTGGCGCTCTCGTCGAAGGTGCAACCCTGTTCGCCATCGTCGTCTGCCTGTTAGCCGCCCTTGGCTAAACAACACTCAACCCCGCTTGGGGCTTGCCCCCTCCCCCTTTTAAGGGGGGCAGGGGGGATTAAGCCCCAAGCCTAACCTTCAAAAACAACAAGCAATGGAATTATTTCTTCCCGAAAGTGGATTAGTGATATGGATGCTCATTGGCTTCCTCATCGTCTTCTTCATCTTGGCAAAGGTGGGCTGGCCGATGATTATGGGTGCCGTGGAGCAACGCAACGCCCACATCTCTGAGTCGCTGCTGGCTGCCGAGGAAGCCAACAACGCCCTCGCAGGCATCGAACAGAAACGACAGGAGACCATGGCGGCGGCACAGGCTGAGCAAATCAAAATCATGAAGGAGAGTCAGGACTTGAAGACCCAGCTCATCGAAGAGGCGAAGATTCAGGCCCGCAAGGAGGCCGAGAAGATTGTGACCGACGCGCGCCTGAAGATTGAAAAGGAACAGGCCGAGGCCATGGCGCAAATCAAGAACGAAGTCATCGCCCTCTCCGTTGACATCGCTGAGAAGCTGCTGCAACGCGAACTGAGCGACAAGCAGTCGCAGACCGACTATATTGAGCAACTGCTCAAAAACAACACAACCCGCATTGAGGCGTAAATTATGGACAACGGAAGAATATCGGTGAGATATGCGCGGGCATTGTTCCAGCTGGCTCAAGAGCAAGGCTGCGAGGAAGCCGTTTACGACGGCCTGACACGCTTTGCCCACAACTACATCTTGGCCATCAGCCAATTCAACGAGGTGCTGGCCGACCCCATCGTGGCGCAAGAGGAAAAAGTGAAGCTGATGGAGATGGCCGTGGGTGAACCCATGCACGATAGCCTGAAGCAGTTCATCGCCTTTGTGGCCGTACAGAAACGCGAGGACAAGATGTTCCTCATCGCCATGAAATACATGGAGATGTACCGCATGAAACACGGTATCCTGAGCACCAACGTCACCACGGCCACCGAACTGCCTGAGGCCACCTATGACAAAATCAAGGCCTTCATCAAGCAGACTTTCGATGCTGATGCCGAGATTGACGTCAAAATCGACCCGAGCCTCATCGGAGGCTTCATCCTCGACATCGAGAACACACGCATGGACGCCAGCGTGGCTGGACAATTGAACGCGTTGAAAAACAAGCTAAAATAGGTCGGGGTAAAGACGCACGGCCGTGCGTCTCAACCCGCAACAAACAAATAAACAGAAAACAACAATTTTACATATATGGCTAACATCAAACCAAGTGAAATATCGAGCATCCTGCAGATGCAGCTCCAGAACATGAGCAACAAGGTGCAGTTCGAGGAGATCGGCAAGGTGCTGCAAGTGAGCGACGGCGTGGCACACGTCTACGGCCTCGACAAGGTGCAGTCGAACGAGCTCGTCGAGTTCGAGAACGGCACCATGGGCGTGGTGCTCAACCTTGAGGAAGACAACGTCGGCGTGGTGCTGCTCGGTCCCACCGAGGGCATCAAGGAAGGCGAGACGGTGAAGCGCACCCAACGCATTGCCAGCGTCATGGCGGGCGAAGGCCTGCTGGGTCGCGTCGTGAACGGCCTCGGTATCCCCATTGACGGCAAAGGCCCCATCCAAGGCAAGACCTACGAGATGCCGCTGGAGCGTAAGGCACCAGGCGTCATCTTCCGCCAGCCCGTGAACCAACCGCTGCAAACCGGTCTCAAGGCCGTTGATGCCATGATTCCCATCGGCCGTGGCCAACGTGAGCTCATCATCGGCGACCGCCAGACGGGTAAGACCGCCATCGCCATCGACACCATCATCAACCAAAAGGAGAACTTCAAGAACGGTGATCCTGTCTACTGCATCTATGTCGCCGTAGGACAAAAAGGTAGCACCGTAGCCAATTTGGTAAAGACCCTTGAGCAGTATGGTGCCATGGACTACACCATCGTGGTCAGCGCCACTGCCTCCGACCCCGCCGCCATGCAGTTCTACGCCCCCTATGCAGGCTGCGCCATCGCCGAATACTTCCGCGACACGGGCCGTCACGCGCTCATCATTTACGACGACCTCTCGAAGCAGGCCGTGGCCTACCGTGAGGTGTCGTTGATTCTGCGCCGTCCCCCGGGACGTGAGGCTTATCCTGGCGATATCTTCTACCTCCACAGCCGTCTGCTGGAACGTGCCGCCAAGATCATCAAGAACGACGACGTGGCGCGCCAGATGAACGACCTTCCCGACAGCATCAAGGACATCGTGAAAGGCGGCGGCAGCATCACCGCATTGCCTATCATCGAGACGCAAGCTGGCGACGTGTCGGCCTACATCCCCACCAACGTCATCTCCATCACCGACGGACAGATTTTCTTGGAGACCAGTTTGTTCAATGCGGGTATCCGTCCCGCCATCAACGTGGGTATTTCGGTGTCGCGTGTGGGTGGTAATGCACAGATTAAGTCCATGAAGAAGGTGGCTGGTACCTTGAAACTCGACCAGGCCCAGTTCCGCGAGATGGAGGCCTTCTCGAAATTCGGTGCCGAACTCGATGCCGCCACTTTGGCCATTTTGGACAAGGGTCGGAAGAACGTGGAGCTGCTGAAACAGCCGCAATACACGCCCATGCCCGTTGAGAAACAGGTGGCCATCATCTTCTGCGGCACCAACGGCCTGCTGAGCAAAGTGCCCGAGAACAAGGTGTTGGAGTATGAAAAACAGTTCCTCGACATCATGGAAGTGAAGCACAAAGACGTGATGGAACAGCTGAAAGCCGGCAAGATCGACGACGACATCAAGGCCGTGCTGAAAGAAGAAGCGCTGAACTTAAGCGAACATTTTAATGGATAAAGGCGGCCCTTCGACGGGCTCAGGGACCTTCGCTTTTACTGAAGTTGAGGGTGCCTGAGCCTGTCGAAGGCCCCGTTACAAACCGAAAACACCATGGCATCACTAAAAGAAATCCGGGCCCGCATCACCTCAGTCGCCTCGACACAGAAAATCACGAGTGCAATGAAGATGGTGTCGGCGGCCAAGCTGAAGAAGACCGAAGGCATCACGACACGGTTCTTGCCTTACAAGAACAAGCTCAGCGAGGCCCTCTCGAACTACCTTGGTTCCCTTGAGGGCGAAGTCAGCATCCCGCTGGCCGAAAAGCGTGAGGTGAAGAAAGTCGCGCTGATGGCCTTCTCGTCGAGTAGCGGCCTGTGTGGCGTCTACAACTCCAGCGTCAGCAAGCTCTTTAAGCAGGTGTATGACGAATACACCGAGAACATAGGAGCGGAGAACGTCACTGTCTTCCTCTTCGGCAAAAAGATTAATGACTATGCCAAGAAATTCGGCATCAAGGTGGAGCAGCAGTTTGCGCCTTTGGCCGAAAACATGTCGTACGACCTGGCCATGGAGGTCAGCGACAAGATGGTAGACTTGTTCCTCAATCACAAGGTCGACCGAGTGGAATTAATCTTCAACCATTTCAAGAACGCGGGTGTGCAAGTGCCCTCGCGCGAGGTGGTGCTGCCTTTGAAGGCCGAGACTTCAGGCGAGGTCCAAAGCTTCGACTATATCGTGGAGCCCGACAAGGAGACCTTTGTCAATGAATTAATTCCTAAGGTCATCCGCACCAATTTCTACTCTACAATGCTCGATGCCCTCACTGCCGAACACGGCGCGCGCATGACGGCCATGCACATCGCCTCCGACAATGCCGACCAGCTCTCGCAGGAGCTGAAGATCCAATACAACAAGGCCCGCCAAAACGTCATCACCAACGAATTAATCGACATCGTCGGCGGCGCCGAGGCGTTGAATGGGTAGGGGAGAGTGTAACCTCTTTATTTCGATTATTTCAACGGGTCAACATTGTCGCAGCGCTGTCCCTCGTATTGCTGTACTTCATCGTATTTGTAGACCAACTCGATACCGACCGTGCGGAACATCTCCTCAGTCTCGGCACCGTCGTGGTAGCGACGTTCGCACACCACGCGCACGATGCCGCAGTTGATGATGAGCATGGCGCAGGTACGGCAGGGGGTCATGCGACAATATAAAGTGCTGCCATCCAAAGCGATACCACGACGGGCAGCCTGGCAAATGGCGTTCTGCTCGGCATGTACGGTGCGCACACAATGTTGTGTTACGCTGCCGTCTTCATGGATGGTCTTGCGGAACAGGTGCCCCACATCATCGCAGTGCGGCAATCCGCGTGGTGAGCCCACATAGCCTGTCACTAAGATTTGCTTGTCTTTCACGATGACACAGCCGCTACGGCCACGGTTACAGGTGGCGCGCTCACTGACGGTGTCGGCTAGGTTGAGGAAATAGTCATCCCATGAAGGACGCACATGCAGTTGTGTCAGCACCTTTTCCACTTGTTGGTGCAGCTGTGGGATGGATCCGTCGTTCATGAACACGAAATCGGCCTCCTTGATGCAAGCACCAAGGTTCTGCTTGTTGGGGTCGGTGGCGGTCATTTCACGTTCTTCGTTGGCTACAAAGGTCTCAAAGTCAATGTGGTCGGTCTCGGAACCGCGCAGATAGATGCGGTCGTAGCGGATCTTTCTGTCGGCGTCGACAGCGAAGAGGTAGAACTCGCCTTTCTCGCGTAATGAATGGATTTCGCCCGGTGTGCGCACACTCTCAATGACGGCGTTTTTGCCTTCGGCTTTGGCGCGCTCGAAGAGTTGGTCGGTGATGTAGCTCGGGCAATGTGCGGCGCGCAGGTCGTTGCCCACCATGGTGAGTGTGTCGCGGTTCACCTCAAGTCCGCGGCGTTGGCATTCTTCCGTGATATAGGCCCGCACCGAATAGTGCACGAAGCCTTTCTCCTTGACGAGATAGTCAACGATGGTGCCTTTACCTGCTCCCAATGTTCCTGTTATTCCTATGATTATCATGGTTGTATGTTGTTGTTGATCTGTTTTGACGCAGGGAATGAATTCCCTGCTTAATATCTGTCGTCCCTACGGGACTGGCTCTAACTCTAAACTCTAAACACTCAACTCTAAACTATTTCTTCACTTGTTCCTTAATCTCCACCACCCACTTCGCCACATCGGCGGGCTGGAAATGCCGCATCTGTTCCAGCAGGTCTACAGGGTCGCTGCTGACGATGAGGTTATCAGCGTGTTCTTTGCGCATAAAGCCTTCTTTGGCGATGTGTTGGATAAACTGGACGATGCCGTCATAGTAGCCGTTCACGTTGTAGAGGGCGACAGGCTTGTCGAAGACGCGCAGTTGGCTGAGTACATAGGCCTCAAAGAACTCGTCCATGGTGCCGATACCGCCAGGAAGGGCAATGAAACCATCGGCCATATCCTCGAGGATTTTCTTGCGTTCGGCCATGGAGTCGACCACGATGAGTTCGTCGATGTCGGGATGACCCACGCGCATGTCCAAAAGGTGCTTCGTGATGGTGCCGGTCACTTTGCAGTGGCGTTCCATCATCACGTCGGCAATGATTTTCATCAGGCCTACGCTGCCACCGCCGTAAAGCAATTCGCAACCGTTGTCGGCCAACACACGACCTAATTCGGCTGCTTTTTCCTTGTATATTGGGTCGAAACCCATGCTGCTGCCACAAAAAATGCAGATTTTCTTCATTTGCTAAATTTTTGCAAAGGTAGTATTTTTTATTTTTGCAAACTGAAAAATAATTACGGTGCTTCGACAGGCTCAGCAACCTTAGGTCCCTGAGCCTGTCGAAGGGCCGGTTTACAAGCAATAGACTTATGACCCGCAATATAGGCATCCTTGGCGCGATGGCGCAAGAAATCGACGAAGTGAAAGCTTTGTTGACAGAAAAAACGACAGTCAAAATCGCGAACCGTGAGTTCGTGGTGGGTAAAATCGGCAACGTGCGCTGCGTGGTGGCCTTCTCCAAATGGGGCAAGGTGGCCGCTACGATTACTGCAACTCTGCTGGTACAAGAATTTGCAGTGACAGACTTGTTTTTCATCGGCACGGCAGGTGCCTTGGCCGACGGACTGAGGGTAGGTGACATCGTCATCGCCAAACGCCTCGTGCAGCACGACCTCGATGTGCGCCCCATCATTCCGCGCTTCGAGTTGCCCTTACTGAACCGTGTCTATGTTGACACCAACCCGGACCTAACCGAACTAGCTGGAAAGGCAGTCAGCAATTTGTTGGAGAAAGGTGTCGAAAACATGGTGGGCGAGGAGGCCGTCAAGGAGTTCAGCCTTGCTCCGACCTTGTATTTTGGTGACATTGCCAGCGGCGACCAGTTCGTCAATAGCAATGAAAAACGCGAGGAGATTTTGAGTTTGTTACCTGATATCCAATGCGTCGAGATGGAAGGCGCGGCAGTGGCGCAGGTCTGTCTCGAATTTGGCACGCCTTTCACCGTCATCCGCACCATTAGCGATACCGCCGACCATAACGCCCGCGTGGATTTCGGGCAGTTTATCGTTGAGGTGGCTAATGCTTATTCGCGGGCCATCATCAGTGAAATGTTCCAGCTCCTCTAACGATCAAGAGAGCATAGCCGCCACGCTGCCAAACAGCAGGAAAAGAATAAGGACGATGGCACATCCTAGTGAAAGTCCAGCCTTTCCTTTTTTGGATTCTCCTTTTTTGAGGGCGGGGAATATTTGTTTCAAAGAGAACTTCTGCTGTGACGGCAGTTTTCTTCTTTTCAAGGTTCCATTCGGCAGTTTTTCATAGTATAAGGGCTCCCCGTACATCATCGTTTTGGCGGCTCCTCCTGCGAGCACAATGGCCATGAACACTGGGGTAATGTACCATGCTGCACCATAGCCGATGTGAATGTCGGAAAGCGGCAACCCCCTGAGAATTTGTATCGGAATGGCTATCAGCAGCGGAAGGAAGGTGACGGCCAACAATCCGATAATGAGCTTGATGATACGTCGAGGAGTGAAAAACTTCAACTCGGTGGGAACGGGACCCTTACCAAAATCGGCGAAGAATTCCGTTCGGGTGTCGTTGTGCTGGTTCTCTTCTTTGGGCGCGGTGATGATTTCGTTGACGATCTCTTTGTGGTGACGATTGTGGGCAACAGCGAAGAAGACGAGACCAAACACCAAGGCAACGGCTCCGCCAGCCAGCGCCTCTCCGATCCACAACGCCGCCACAAGGGCCACTACCAAGGTGGCAAGCGTAGGCCATAGCCACCATCTACTAGTCAGGTTTTTCGTTTTTCCTGTGGCGATGGATACCTTGCCGGTTTGTCCGTTCACTGCGGCTGCCACGCCGTTTTCGCATTTCACCAGATACACGGGCATGAGGGCAGGAATGGATTCGTTTTCATTGTCATCGAGAATGACAGACATTTCTTTGGTACGCACTTTCTTTGCTAAGGTTTGGTATAGCTCGGCTCGTGTTTCTTCTTCGACACGGGCACTCAATGCTTCGCCCACTACATTCTGGATTTTGGCGTTCTGGTGGTTCAGGAAGCCAAAGTCGAACTCGCGGGCTTCGTCGAAGTCGAAAGGCTCGATGCCGTCGAGAAACAGGTTGTCCCAGTCTTGGGAGGCATTCACGGCGGTATGGCTCAAATAGGCTCGGAACGGATAATGGGTGGTTGAGCCATCCTGAAGGCCGATGGCCATGTTGCCGTTATAGGCGCCGCGCACGATATGATAGGGAAGATAGCAACCCGTGAAGTGGTTCAGGTTGTTTTGGATGACCTTTGCCGCGGCATTGCCTTTGTTTTCCGCGAGCCATGCCTTCAGCTTGTTTTCAGCCTCTTCTTTGGCGATTTTGAAAGGAATGATGATCTCTGGCAGGTCATTGCCCGCGAACTCAGCATCAATCATGGTGTTTTGGCAGAAGGGACATTGTGCCGATGCGTCCTCTCCAGCGGCCATGGTCTGGGCTCCACATTTTGGGCAGGCAAAGGCCTTGACCTTGGCAAGATCTTGCATGACGGCATTGTTGTGTAGGCTTTTCCAATGCTTGTATTCGGCTTTCTTTTCCGAGGCGTTGGCTTCGGAGCCGCAATGCGCGCAGCAATACTTTTGCTTGACGATATCATAGTTTAAGTCACCGCCGCAGTTCTTGCAACGGATGACTAAGGGGTTGATGACTTGTTCTTCCATGGCGGTATTGATTTGTCAGGGCAAAGTTGATTGTTATTTCATGTTACAAGAGCATCCGCTCCAGTTTTGCTTTCCATTTTTCCCAATGGGGCATTTCCTTGCTGAGCAAGGCATAGAATTCTTTGGTGTGGTTGCGATGCACCAAATGGCACATCTCATGGGTGATGACGTATTCAATGCAGCATCTTGGAGCACATATTAGTCTGGGATTTAGATAAATGTTTCCGTCTTTGGTACAGTAGCCCCAACGTTTTTCCATCTTTCGAATAGAAATGTTGTTAGGTTTTACTCCGTAAACAGCAAACTGGTCAATGATAGGCTTAGCGTATTCGGGAAACTTGATTTGCGCTCGTTCCAGATACCAAAGCTTAAGCACTTTTTCTGCCTTGTTTTTGTCTTGGCACTCCACTTCAAGGATGTTGCTATGATAACGGACGGCATTCTGCGAGCTTTCTTTGACTCTGAGCATGTATTGACGGCCCAAATAGAGATGCGACTCGCCGCTGATGTATTGCCTTTTTGTGGTTGGGATGCCAAACGAATCAAAAAATCGCTTCTGTCGGAGTATCCAGGCTGCCCTGCGGCGTACCTTTTCCCGGATGTCTTCGGGTGTGGCTTCAAGTGGGGCTTTCAGGGTGACGGCACCGTCGGGATGCACACTGATGCCCAGCGTTTTCCTTGGCACGTATGTGATTTCATATTCGATAAGCGTCGTGCCGTATTGGATGCTGTCTTTTGTCATCGGATCCATATTTTTGCTACATCCACGCAGCCGTCAATGATGATGTCCATGTCGTCAAAGGCGAAGTTCAATCCGTATTTGCGTTTGATGTTGTCAATCAGCTCGTCTTCAAGGCGGATTTTCATCTTCCCGATGATGTCGCTTTTCGATTGCCAGTCCACCAAAACGGAACCGTCCACAATCACTGTCTGACGGATGATTTCGTCGAACGCATGGGTAGTAGCCAGCGCCATCTCGCGTACAGGCATGTCGGGGAAGAGTCGTTTGTAGTTTTCCAAGGCGATGCCGAAATAGGCTTTTGCAGCGTTGTTGTGTTCCAACTCCGAAGGCAACTCACTGTCGGTATGGTTGAGCACGTCTTCCTTGTACTGCATCATCTTTTCCAGATACTCATTGTCGGTTAGGCGGCCTTGCTCATACAACTCGATGGCTTCTTTGATGAGTTGGGAGAATTTCTTGTAGAACGCTGGGTCGGAGTCCATGTTTTCGCGAATGTATTTTGAAGTGCGTGTAGCGATGGTGTCAGCTTTGGCGGCTGTACCCACGATGCTGTCCACCTCTTTCTTGAAGTTCTCCTTGTCGAAGATGTTGACGAGGTTGGTGATGACTTTCACGGCATCGCTCTCCACATGGTGGTTGATGAGTTTCTCAATGCGAGCCTCGTATTTCTTGTAATCGACCGTGTCAGAATAGCGGAGCTGGACGGCGGTGCGTAACTTGGCGAACATATTCAAGTCGTCTTTATAACGTCGTATGGTTTTTTCATCGGTATTCTCGTGGAATTCCATGGTGGATAAGGCCAATTGCAACACCGAAGAATAGGCGGTGAGTCGGTCGTAAAACTCATGACGGCGGTCTTCCATGCGTAGCGACTGGGCATAGGCTTCCAAGTCGCGTTTGTTGGGGATGGTCTTGAACAGTTCCCAAAGGTCAGAATGACGCTGGGGTAGTTCAGCGATTTTGTCGGAAACAGGGACTAGGGTTTCGCGGAACACCTGACGGTCGTCCTCATCGTATTCAGAGTAGATGCTGAGGGCATCGTCCAATTCCCTCAAAACACCGTAATAGTCGATGATATAGCCGTAATCTTTTCCTTCGCAGGTGCGATTCACTCGAGCAACGGCTTGCAGCAGGGTGTGACCTTTAAGGTTACGGTCGAGATACATGATGGCCACTTTGGGTTCGTCGAAGCCGGTGAGCAGCTTGTCCACCACAATCATTATCTCGGGCAACTCTTGGTTTTTGAACCGTGAAATGAGGTTTTCTTGGTATTTTGCTGGCGTTCCGTGTTCGTCCATCATTTGTTTCCAGAAAGCCTTTACCTCCTGTGGCGTGCCGCCGTAAGCGATTTCTTCTCCCTCGCGGTCATCAGGGGCGGTGATGAGCACTTCCGATGACACTTTTCCGATCTCATCCAAATATTTCTTGTAAAGGATAGCCACGCGCTTGATGGGTGTCACCAGCATGGCCTTGAAGCCTGTGCCTTGCCAGTTTTTCGAGTAATGGTCGGAGATGTCGGAGGCGATGGAGAAGATGCGTTGCTCGGTTTGGTTAAGGATGTCGGTACGCGAGAATTTCTTCTTCAGGTCGGTGGACTGCTCGTAGGTGAGGTCTTCGCAGGCTTGGCTGAAGAAATTGTCGATGGGGCCTTCGCTCACCGTTTGGGGCGAGAGACGGCCTTCGTAGAGCAGCGGCACCACGGCCTTGTCATCAACGGCTTGCTTGACGGTGTAAACAGGTTTGATGATGCCGCCGAAGGTCAAAGCGGTGTTTTTGTCTTTTTTCATCAAAGGCGTACCAGTGAAGGCAATCTTGCAGGCCTTGGGCAGCACACGGTTCATCTGTATGGCCAATTCCTTGTATTGGCTACGGTGGGCTTCGTCAATGAGAATGAAGATGTTAGGGTCAGTGAGGGGCTGTTTGATCTTTTTGATGGCCGTGGCAAACTTGTTGATGACGGTGGTGATGACCGCATCGGTGTCGCTTTCCAATAGTTCCACGAGCCGTTTTCCCGTAGTGGCATTCTCCACCTGCTTGCCGCATTTGCGGAAGGTCTTGGTGATTTGGTCGTCCAAGTCGGTGCGGTCGGTGACCAAGACAATGCGCGGGTTGCGGATGCTCGGTTCCTGCGCTATCTTTTGTGCCAGCATCACCATGGTCAGCGACTTGCCGCTACCTTGGGTGTGCCATACCACGCCGCCGTTGCGCCGACCTGCCTCGATGGTCTTCACACGCTCCACGGTCTCTTTCACGGTAAAGTATTGTTGGTAACGTGCCAGTTTCTTGACGCCTGCATCGAAGATGGTGAAGTGGAACATCAGCTCCAGCAGCCGTTCGGGGCGGCAGAGGTTGTAGAGGTATTCATCTTGTGGAGTGGGGGAGCGCATATCCGTGCTGCATTCGTTCACTATGTCCAGCAGACGCTTGTGGTAATCCATCTCCGCCTCTTTGTTGAGGAACATCTCATGCCATTTGCTCCAGAATTGTGCCGCCGAGCCTGTGGTGGCGTAGCTGCCGAAACTGTTGCCGATGGCCAATAGCAAGGCGCTATAGACATAGAGGCTGCGGATGCCGTCGTCCTTTTGGTTGCGCAGATGTTGTGAGATGGCTTGTTCCTCTGCACCTTTGATGTCTGGGCGCTTGCATTCGATGACGACTAACGGGATGCCGTTCACGAAGAGCACGATGTCGGGGCGGTAGGTGTCGGTGGAGCCGGTGCGGTTGACGGCGAACTCCTCTGTGACGTGAAAGACATTGTTCTCAGTGTGTTGCCAGTCGATGTAACGCATGGTGTAGCTCTTTTTGTCGCCGTCGATGCTCTGTTCGAAGGCCTTGCCGAGGGTGAGCATGTTATACACCGCCTCGTTGCCGCTGAGGTAGCCGCCTTCCATGGGCACGTTACGCATGGCGATGACGCCGTTCTCGATGTTCTGTTCCGAGAAGCGCGCCTCGCTATGGTTGCCGATGCGAATGGAGTTCAGCGCACGCAGTTGTCGCCGCAGAACGTCTTCCAGCAGCACGTTGGAGGTCTTGCCGCCACGCATTTCCAAAGCCTCTTCTGGCGAGAGGTATTGGTAGCCCAGCTTTTGCAGCAGCTCCAGTGCCGGGATTTGGCTGATATCGTTTTCTTTGAAGGAGATGAGGCTCATAATCAAAGTGTTATAGGATTTCTATTTAAAAAAGTGATGATAACTCTTGCGTGTTATGTATTTTTGTTTGTATCTTTGCAGCGGAATCGAAAGATTCTTGGATTGGGGTGTCCCCGGTCGGGAAAGGGTTGTCATCGAGGCGACTCTTTTTTTATTTGTTTGGGAACACTTTCATGCCATATAGTTTTCCTTCTTTTTGATAAATATTGTCCTTGATGATGTCATAAGCTAAGTTGACGGCACGTTCGTCTAACACATATCTTGTAATAGGATATGCAACCAGATCTGCTACTTGTAATCCTATGAGGTCGTCAGATTTCTTTTTCAATTCAAATTCCTTGAAGTAGTTTTTGATCCTCTCTGATGTTACCCAGTAGGTCCCTCGGTCACAGACTTTATTATAGTAATCCAACAATGACCTGTCCTCTTTCTTTCCTCTGCACTCAACAGTTGTTGTGAGATGGATGTTTTCTTTCATCAAACTATCCAAGTAGAACACAGTTCTTTCCATGATGTAAGATAGAGACAGACCATACACGTCATTAAGGCGTCCGTATTGGCGGATATAAGGCTCTTTCAGTATGGAGCAGCATACGATGACATACATTTTTTCTTTCAAAATGCTGTTGACCCTATTGTAGAAGCTTTGCTTGACTTCTAAGTCGAACAGTATCTCAAATCCATTTTGGCATTTGCGTATGTCTCTTGAATGCAGTATGATTTTCTTGTCGCCCCAATATTCTTTTTTCAAGGCATTGATTTCATTTGAAATCCAATCTAATTGGGCTTGGGACATGATGACTCCGCACAAGGTGAAAACAGGGAAAGACGGGTCGAAATTCGACAAGTTTTGGTCTCCGCATTCGTCAAGAAACAGGTAGTATTTGTTGGAGTGTATATTTACTGGAAGGACCATTTTTTATGAGCTTTTGTTCTATTTGGCATTATCTGGGTACATGAACATCTTTTATGGTGTCACTTAAGTTCTGCCTTGAGGGACACCTTGAAGGACATCTCTAGTGGAGGTGGTGCGCTCCACCCGATAGGTCTCTGTGCTTTGCAGTAGTTCTTGAAGTTCGGGTTTTGTTATCATAATGATGAGATTTTACGAATTTCTTCGACGCATTGGTCTGCTTAAATCATAATCACAATTTGCACGGTCTTCATATGCGCGGTCAATCATATATTGTAATTTGTCCGCATTTAATTTATTCCAAGGAATAACCGAAACATGTGCGCCCGTTTTTAGAAGATTATCAATAATACGATCCGGCATATATGGATACCTCCTCTCGAATTCTTCTCGTTCAGTTATTGTACACCATTGTGTGTTTTCAGGGAAAACATATTCCTTTTCTCCTTTATGGCTTGCTGTATAATAATCGCAATTAACGCTAGGAAGATTAATTACAATAATGCCTGATTTTTTGTTGATTTTCCCATCAAACATGCTTGAGTAGATTTCCCAGTCCACATGTTTGCGATGTTTTGTTTCTGTGCCAACAAGAACTATCGTTACAGACGACTCTTTTAGGTATTCATCTCTGATTTTGACTCTAATTTGTTCGTCTGTCAAATCGTCAGAAATGTCACCAGTATCGACAGACCAATCTTCAAAAATGTTGTTGTCTTTGCCAAATTTCACCAATTCATTTTTATACCATTGGTCATTATCATGATGATAGCTTATAAAAACTCTATGCATAGTTTTATGGTTTAAAAACGTTATTTAATCCTTTTAATATCAATGATACTATTTCCAAAATGTTTGTTGTATGAAACAACGTTTCATTGTCTTTGTCAGTTAATCCATTGTCGAATGTATAGTTTTTAATATGCTCTTTTATTGAAGGATAGTCAATTTTGTCGCTATTATTGGTGTTATAATAAGATACAAAGTCTGTGTAAGAAGGTGTTTCAGCTGCTAATTTCATAAGGTCAACATCGTTACCTTCTCGAATGTCAACAATAGCTTTGGCTGCACCTCCAAAACCGCCAATCAAATAGATTGGATGTTTCTTTTCAGAAGCAATCAAAAACTCTTCAATTATACCAGCGTATTTACCCTTAAACCCGGTCAATCTTCCTCCTAAAATGATACGAGCGTCGACGTTGTCCTCTATTTCATTCCTCATTTTTGTTAGGGAATGGGCCCAAATGTTAAGATTTTCGTTTCCTACTGGTGATATGAATTCACTAGCATTGACACCGTCAGGTGCACCAACGAATTTCGGTTCTACTCGACGATGAATAAACTCCGCTTCGTTACTTTTGGTGATGTTCAAATGTATAGGCCATGCAAAATAGTTTGTGAAATACTTTTCTTGTCTATCTGCTTTTTCTTTTTCACCATATTGATACGAGAAATTCTCAAAAGATTCTGTGAAACCATCTTTTCTTAAATCCCCACCATATACCAGATATCCTCCGGCTTTTACAATGTACCGTGATAATTCTAATACCACATCTTTTAACATGGATTTAGCGCAGCCACATTCTTGCATGTCATCGCTTTCTGAAACAGAAAAGGCAATTCTTTTGTTCTTTAAATGTTCAATGGAATTTGCCATTGCTTCTGTTGGCGTTACAAAAGAGATCGCATTATTGAAATCTGTCAAAACAGATTGCTCTTCTTTGCCAAGTGGTGGTTCAGGATAAAGAATCTTTTTCCCATCCTTTGGAAGGGTTATAAATGAAAACAATTCTGGATTGTGAGGAATGAAGTTGTCAATACTAGTATTAGCAGCTTTGATAGCTTGCAGTAAATGAGATTGATAAACTTGATTCAAAGCGGTTTTTAGTAAAACAATGATCATTTCCGACCAATCAGTATTGTATTGAATCATTGGACAATTCCCAATATATGGGAATGTGCGTTTTACTCTCTTTTTTACACAATTTACAATAACAGTGGGGATGTCATTCCTTTTTGCTGTCAATACTTCATTTCTGCACCATTCACGGTCTGTGTATACATCGGAATTTAAAACAACTAATAGGGATGAAGCAACACTCTTTTCAATCTGCTTGGCGAAATCATTTCCATCCAATATGTCATTCTCATCAAAAAAAGTACTCAATTTGGTAGACGAATTGAGATAATCACGCAATTCCTTTGCTCCTGACAGACAATCTTTTTTTGCGTGACTGATAAACAATTTTATTTTTTGCTCTGGATTTGTCAAGAGACGATATAGCGATTCCAGCAATCTTGTTTGTATCAATTTCCAATTATCTTCGAAACAACAGTTTTCCAATTTGATAGCTTGAATCTTTTCGGTTTTAGTACTTATTTCAAAAGCATATTGATATAGACCTATACCATAAATCTTGACATTATCGCTAGTATGTTCGGCAACGTCATCAATATATTTTCTCCATTCAGTACTACAGAACATTTGTTCATCTATCAATATGATAATGGCTACTTTTTCGCTTTCATCATAATTGATAGATAGAATATTATCTCCATCTTTGCCTGTGCGTAAATATACAGGAATATCAATGCCATCGGTTAATGGGCGATCAATATCCCTGCATAGCAATTGATAGATCATATCAAAAGCTTTTTCACCATTAGAGTAATCTGAATGATACAACACATATGTTGCTAAAGGCATTTGGATTTGTTTTTTCATAGAAGTGTAGTACTAGTAGTTAAATTTTTCTGTCCAAGTAATTATCCATTGGATGGTGAAATACTGTGTTTTCGTTGGTGAGTTTATTTGAAGTAAACATTTTTGTCTTTGTTTCTCCTGCGATATTTGCTATATAATCGTTTAATGTCGTGGTGCCTCTAACCAAAGTGACAGTTTTGAGGTAGTCTGGTAATTGCCCCTCGGAAAGGCCTTTTAGTGTTAATGCAGCAATTTGTGTGATGTCGTACCCGTATCCTATTTCCCAAGGAACCCATTTGGAATATAGCGTATTTGGTGAAATAACACATAGCATATGAGAGTTTTGTTGAATTCCCTTTTTAATGGAATTGACAACTCCTTTTGGATTGTTGGTTTGGTAATAGTACTTCAAATCTTTGTCATACTCGTCGAAATACACATCTATGTCTGCTTTCATTAGATAATCTGCAATGTGTTTGCAAATTGGTGCATCTGCTTTTTGATGACTTATAAATACGCACTTTATACCTAGTTGTTTTCTTTGTAAAGCAGTTTGCTCGTTATATAGTTCTCTGTTAATACCTGGCATAATACACTATATTATTAAATTGATATTATTCTTTTCTTCCCCGTCAGCAGCACCTGCATCAGCCCCTTCTTCTGCGCCTGCATGGCCGCCAGTTTTTGTTTTTGAATCTCGATTTCTTTGTCGGCATAGGTCAAAATGTCGGATATGGCTTCTTGCTCAGGTAAAGAAGGGAGAGAATAGGTCCATTCTTCTAACATTTCCAAATCAAGGTTCCTCCTAACAATGCTTGCCCCAATGACAGAACTTCCCAATAATGAAGATTTGAAGTTGTAGCTTTGAACAAAGTTTACAATGTATTCAATAGAAAATCCATCACGGATACTAAAAACCTTGTATGCTGGAGATATAATTCCTTTTTTGTATTGAGTTAGGATATGACAGGATCCCATCCAGAAGTTTAGCCCACTCATTGCCAAATCACCTTTTTCTACTAGCAAGTACTTTGAAGTGTCGTCACTAGCTATCTCTTTATTAAAGTATTCTTTTTGAGAAACGATTCCTTCTTTTGTTACAGATAATACTTGAATGTTGGAGCTATCATTGACTGTTTGTGTTTTCCTTTGGAATATCTCCTTAAATTTTATCTTTTTCCATTCCCCACAAAACCCTTTCAGCCGCTTCTTCCCCGTGAGCAGTTGCTGCATGAGGCCGCGCTTGCGCAAGGTGAGTTTCTCTATCAGGGTGGTCTGCTTGGCGATGGCGGTGTCCCAAAGTTGAAGGATGTCTGCAATCTTATTTTGTTCAAGACGTGTTGGAATCACTAATTTGTAACGTACTAGTTTTTCAACAGACAGTCCTGGTTGAGCAGATGATTCGGAAAATCTATTTAAGTTCCAGTTTTCCAATTTATATTTGAGCCATTGCATGTTTTCATCTGTTTGTACCGCAATGGCATGTTCTGAAATATAGTTTCTCCCTTCAACATAATTGATATTTCCGCATAAGGCACCTTGTCTTCCAATCAAAATGAAATCACCTTCGTGAGTAAATGTATTTGAGTAGCCTCTTAGCCCGTTGCCACCATATACTGGATATAATCCGTCTTCGTTTATTTCTTTGGATGTAATTGTATTTCCGCTTTTGAAATGGGTGCATATTTCCCCCAGTCTCTTCACTTCCCAGTCTTCGGGAATGGGGCCGAGGGGCGAGGGCTTGTAGCCGGAGGGGATATTTGAGCTGCTTTTTTTCATATCAACGAGAGCACTTGGGTAAATTCATTGTTGTCTTGGACCGCATCATCCCAGAAAAAACTCAGTTTTAGAGTCTTTGGGCTGCCTGTATAGAGTACAATATTCATTTCAAAACCGTCTTGTGGGTTTAGCAACTCGTACGGTAGAAGATCCATACCATGAATGTAGAATTTGTTTTCATCAATTCCTTCAATTCTTATGTTTTTTGCAGGAGATTTGCCTTTGTTGTAAACTTTCAACACACGTTTGCCCTTGTCATACTTTATGATATTACCACAAATTTGTGCTTTCTTGCTGTCTTCTTCCTCTTCTTTAAATCTGGCAAGTTGATACTCGTTTATTTTTGCCTCTTGCTTTTTTATTTTTCGGTCATGAACGATGTATGTGGCCAATGATCCTAAGAGCGCGATGATGGATAGAATTAGTGACGCTAGTTCCATGTCATTTGATTTTGATGTATTTGTTTCCCGAAAATGCGTTTTTAATTATGTCGTTAAGCTCTTTATGCACATCTGAGGTTATTTCTTCCTTTTTCTGTTCAATGGATTCTTGAATTAACTCATTGTTGAATTCAATAAGTTCGTCTTGACCTCCAAAGTACTCTTTTCCACAATTGGTGCATTTAATGTATGATTTGTCGTCGTTCGACTCAAAACAATCATCGTAACCGCAAACTGCGCATCTGAGTTTTACGCTGAAATTGTAATTGTCTTTTAGGTGTTTCATATCATTTGTCGTTTTAGCGCCTTATCTATTGAACTGGTTTAAGAATGCCAGAAAAATCTGCTGTTGCCGTAGTTGGTAGGCATACCATTCGTTCATCATCCTTTGGAACAAATCCGCCTTCTCTTTGCTGTCAATTACATTGCAGAGTTGTTCGGCCAGTTGTGGCTGAAAGTTGTTTCGGATGATGGCTTTCTGCATGTCGTTGGAAATCTTGTTTCCGATAATGTTCATGAAATCTTGTTCTGTCATTGTCTTATGATCTTGTTGTTTTCAATACCCCAATTCCTTTAAATATTCCTTCATCTTGGCTTGCACCTCCACCAATTCGCCTTCCAACTGCTCAATCTCTTGCTGCACAGCAGGGATGTCGATTTCGGCTTCCTCTTCGTAGGTGTCCACATAACGCGGGATATTGAGGTTGAAGTCGTTCTCGCGGATTTCGTTGGGGGTGGCCACATAGGCGTATTTGTCTTCCACCACGCCGGGCTGCAATTCGCCTGCGGCAAACTTGCGGTAGATACCCACGATATGCTCAATGTCCTCGGGGCGGAGCTTGTTTTGGTTCTTGCCGTTTTCGTATTCGCGGCTAGCATCGATAAACAGCACGTTTTCGGAGCCGCGCCCCTTGCGGAAGATGGCAATGGCTGCCGGGATGCCTGTGCCATAAAAAAGGTTGGCGGGCAAACCGATGACAGCCTCCAGGGTGTGCTCGTTTTCAAGGATATACTGACGGATTTTACCTTCGCTACCGCCACGGAACAGCACGCCGTGAGGGATGATGACGCCCACTTTGCCGCTTTGGTCATCGGCCACCTCCAGCATGTGGCTGATGAAGGCCCAGTCGCCCTTGCTCTTGGGCGGGATGCCGCGCCAGAAGCGGTTGTAAGGGTCGGAGGCGGCCTCCTCGGCACCCCATTTGTCGAGGCTGAAGGGAGGATTGGCCACCACCGTGTCGAACTTCATCAGTTTGTCGTTGGTTTTCAGTTTGGGGTTGCGCAAGGTGTCGCCCCAGCGGATGACGGCATTGTCGAAACCATGCAGAAACATGTTCATCATTGCCAAGGCCCAGGTGCTGCCGTTCACTTCCTGCCCGTAGAGCGAGAAGTTGTTATTACCCACTTCTTTTCCAGCCTTAATGAGCAACGAGCCGGAGCCGCAGGTAACATCACAGATGCGCGCACCAGGTTTGCTCTTGGTCAGCTTTGCAAGCAAAGTGGAAACCTCAGCAGGGGTGAAAAAGTCGCCAGCTTTTTTGCCCGCCTCACCTGCAAAGGTGGAGACGAGATACATATAGGCATCGCCGATGATATCGTTGTTCTCCAGATGCGACTCGTCCAAATTGACGCCGTTAAAATCTTGCAGCAGGTTTTTTAGTCGGGCGTTTTTCTCTTTCGGCTCGCCCAAATTGGCGCTGTTGAAGCTGATATTACGGAAGATGCTGCTGCCGTCCTCGCTACTCATCTTCTCACGGTTGGCGTCTTCGAGGTCGGCCAGCGCCTCGTCAATCAACTCACCGATGTTGGAGGCGTTGCGGTGCTCGTAGAGAAAGTCGAACGAACTCTTTTCGGGCACCACAAAACGCTCGTGGCGCATGGCGCGCTCGGCACGCTCCACTTCTCCCTCATATTTGATAAGGTAATCGTTCAATTTCGATTTGTACACGTCGCTGACATATTTCAGAAACAGCATGGTGAGGATGTAGTCCTTGTATTGGCTTGGGTCGATGACGCCGCGAAACGTGTCGCAGGCCTTCCAAACCGTGCGGTTGATGTCGTCTTGGGTGATTTTCTTGGTTTCCATATCTTATTTTAATTTATTCATTATGAGTTGGTTGGTTATCAAGTTCCGTTTTTCGGTGATGGCTTTCATCAGCTCTTCTTCTTTCCGTTGGAGTTTGGCCAATTCCACGATTTGTCGTTGCGTTTTCAATTCGGGGATGGCGATTTCCAGGTTTTCAAGGAGCTGTTTTCGGATTAGAGGCGTGCCTGTGCCCACTTGCCCTGCCTTAATGGTGGCTAGTGTCTTTGGCTGACTCAAATACCAACAGAGGTAATCGGGAAGGATGTCCCCGTCACATATCCTAATTATATAGAAGGTGGTTGAGGCTATGGCAGGATGCTCAAAATCGACTACGCGACAAAGGTTGGAGGTCCCTTTTCCGGCAAACAGCAGGTCGCCCCTTTGTAAGAGATGCTTCTCTAGCTTTTGAGAATAAGGAATCCGTGAGGCGGCTTTTTCTGGTGTTTCCGCCAACAGATCCTTGATTTGCAAGTAAGCAATTTCTCCTTGGGGAGCTGTCGCTAAGAACACTCCAGATTGAATCTTTGCAAATTCTTGTATGGTTAATTTTCTAGTATGATTAATACTATTCATGTTGCAAAAATACAAATAATTCTGAAAATAGCAAATATTTTCAGAAAAATTGTGGTAAATGATGTACTAAATTGCAGTTATCCTTCCAGCTCCAAACGAATTATCTCCCAAAACATCCCCATCCCCACTTCCAGAATATCGTCTGGGAAATCAAACATGGGGTCATGCAAGGCAGGCTGCTCCAAACCCGAGCCTAAGCCGAAGAAACCAATAGGGCAGATGCTCCCAAATCGTCCAAAGTCCTCCGACCAACGGAAAGGCTCGTCCAGATGGCCGAGACCCAATTCAAGGTTTTTGGCGGCTTGTTCTATGGTCTTCACGCAGTTGGCATTACTGTTGGTGGCGGCGAAGGCTTCGTGCATCGAGAAGTTGAAGTCGAAGAGGTGGTCTTTGGCCTTGGCACGGCAAAACTCGATGATTTCCGTTGACATCAGTTCCAAGTTGCGGTCGTTGAAGCTGCGCAGAGTGAGCCAAATTTCGGCATGACCGGGTGCCACGCCAAAAGTTTCCTCGCCTAAGGTGGCGTGGGTGATGACGAAGGTGGTCAAAGGCTTCACGGCTTTCAGCTGTTCGCGCTTTTTCTCCAGATGATGAATGAGTTGAGCAAGCAGTTCCGAGGGGTTACGCCCAGTCTCGGGCTGTGAGGCGTGTGCCGTGCGACCGTCGAAACAGAGTTTCAAGCCGAAGGAAGCCGCCGCAAAACAACCTTCACGCACCATGATTTGGCCTTTCTCAAAGCCAGGCAAGTTGTGCAGACCATATGCCACATCAGGTTTGATTTGTTCAAACTGCGGGTCGTTGAGGATGGCCTGTGCGCCTTGTCCGGTTTCCTCGGCAGGCTGGAACAGCAGCACCACCTCGCCTTGGTCGGGGCGTTGCTCGCCGAGCCATTGCGCCAAACCACAGAGGATGGTGGCATGGCCGTCGTGACCGCATTTGTGTGAAACACCTTGGTTTTGTGAACGATAGGGAAGGTCGTTCGGCTCGGGGATATGCAGCGCGTCGATGTCGCCACGGATGAGAATGCGTTTGCCGGGCTTTGCCCCTTTGTAAATAGCCGCCAAGCCATAGCCGCCGATTTTTTCAATGATTTGGTCGGGACGGGTTTGTTTTACCCATTCGTTTAAAATCTTGTTGGTCAGCGCCTCATGCCCTGACAATTCGGGGTGAGCGTGAAGGATATGTCGCAGTTCTATGAGGTTTTGCATGGTTCGAAATTTGGCACAAAACTACGAAAAATTGCAGTGCGTTTCGGATTTAGTCTTATCTTTGCCCGCAAAATTATCGAATTGATGTCAACGGTACTTTATCCCCTAAAATTCAAACCCATCTTCAAGGATAAGATTTGGGGCGGACGCAAAATCAAGGAAGTGCTTGGCATGGACTACGGTCCGTTGCCCAACTGCGGTGAGGTTTGGTTGCTCTCTGGTATTTGGGACGAGCAGAGCGAAATCGCCAACGGCGACTTCGAGGGTGACGAAATCAACGACTTGGTGGAGACCTTCATGGGCGACTTGGTGGGGGAGAGCATATTCGACAAATATGGTGAACAGTTCCCCTTGTTGCTGAAGATCATCGATGCCAACGACTGGCTCTCGGTGCAGGTGCATCCCGATGATGAATTGGCCGAGAAACGCGGTTTGGGCAACGGCAAGACTGAGATGTGGTACGTGATGCAGGCCGACAAAGACGCTGACCTCGTCATGGGTTTCAACCGTGAGATGACGCGAATGGATTATGTCAACGTGTTGAAAGACAATACGCTGCAATCGGTACTGAATCATGAGCAGGTAAAGAAAGACGATGTGTTTTTTATCCCCGCTGGGCGCGTCCATGCGTTAGGTCCTGGCATTATGGTGGCCGAAATCCAGCAGACCAGCGACACCACTTACCGTATTTACGACTGGGACCGCATCGATGTGGCGGGTATGCGCCGTGAGCTGCACATCCCGCAGTCGGTGGAGGCCATTGACGGGACGATGCCCGAAAGTTACAAAATCGATGTGCCGGACGTGATGAACAAGACCGTCCCCGTCGTGGATTGCCAGTATTTCGTGACGAACCTCCTTCAGCTGCAGGGCGAGATGGAAAAAGACTACACAAATCTCGATTCATTCGTGATTTTGATTGCTTTAGAGGGGAATTTCACCTTGAACTGGGAAAATGGCGCGATATTTGTAAATGCTGGAGAATGTGTCTTGATTCCGAACCTTATCAAAAAGGTCGCCATTAGGGCAGAGAAATATTGCAAACTACTTGAAGTGTATTGCCAGCTTGAAGAAGAATGATGAATGCTGAATATAGAATATTGAAATTATAAATCTTTGAATATTAAATCTTTAAATCTTTGAATTAAATGAAAAAGCTAATGACCCTTTTGCTGATGGCTCTGATGGTGACGGGCCTTCAAGCGCAATCGAAATCCGATTTGCCGAACATCACCCTGAAGGACTTGAACGGCAAGGATGTGAACATTTCCAAACTCTCCAACAACGGCAAGCCTATCGTCCTCACGTTCTGGGCTACATGGTGCGGTCCCTGCATCAAGGAACACAACGCCTTGAACGATGTGTATGAAGATTGGCAGGACGAGACCGGCGTGAAGATTTATTCCGTCTCCATCGACGACTCGCGTTCCACCGCCAAGGTAAAGCCTGTCGTTGAAGGCAAGGGTTGGGGCTTCGATGTGCTCCTTGACGTCAACAGCGACCTCAAACGCGCCATGAACGTGAGCAACCCGCCTCACACCTTCCTGATTGATGGCAATGGCAAGATTGTGTATCAGCACACAGGTTATTTTGAGGGTGCCGAAGATGAACTTTATGAGGAAATCCTTAAAATCGCGAAGAAGAAAAAATAAATGTAGAATGCTGAATGTGGAATGCTGAATGCTGAATGCGTAATGTCATTTTTAAACACGCATTCATAATTCAGCATTCATAATTCAGCATTCATAATTCAGAGTATTGCTTATGCGAAAACATATACTATTTGTATTATCACTCGCCCTGACGGTCAGTTTTAGAGCGAGTGCTCAGTCGTTCATTGAAAACAG
>CAMYXV010000017.1 GCA_947303055.1 uncultured Bacteroidales bacterium | reverse complement strand
CACCCCATGTCCCTCCATGCACCGTTGCAAATCCAGGCTGACAGGCATGATGAGCTCGGCATTATTGGCAATATTGACGATTTTCCGTTTCAACTTACCGACCAAAACGTCCTTGTTTTGCGGCTGGTAAATGGTCCAATGTTCGGTGAGGACATATTTGTAGCCAAAGAGTTTCTTCCAAAGCAACGCCACTTGTCCAAGAGGGTAGGTGACGTGTAAATGAATCAATTCGGGCTTGAAGAAACGTTGCTTGATGTATTTCAATCCGTATTGGTACATCAACAGCATCTTGAGTTTGCGGATGGCGTTGATCTTCGGCGGACGGATATAAATCTGCACATGTGTATGATGCTGTCCCTTAATCTCCTTGACCTCAAAGGATTTCGTCATGTCTTTGCCGTCGCAGACGGAGAGGATGACGGAGTGGCACTCCTCAGGCAGCGCGTCAATCATGCGGACGCAGAAGTTGCCTAAAGTGGGGTCGTCGGGGGTGGGGAACCAACTCAATAAGTGCAGGATGTTCATCAGTCGTTCAGTTAAGAGTTAGCAGTTGTTCAGTTGTCGCTTTGCGTCATTGCGAGGAACGAAGCAATCTAGGGTGACAGTTATTCGATTTTATGCGTTTTGATGTTGATTTCAAAGTATTTGTGAGGTGTTTCGTAGGGCACAAGCTTGTGTGTGGGCAAGTCTTCAGGCAGATAAACGGCACACAAGGTGTTGGAAATATGGTAGATGCATTTGCGCTTTTCGTCAGGTGCACCGTCCAAGATGGCTCCCATCACGTCCCAGCGGATGGTCTCAGGGTCGAGGCCGTAGTCGTGCCAAACGATGATGCTTCGTTCGCCTTTCAATAGTTTAAAGGCGGTCTCGGTGTCTTTCTTCACGCTTTCGTAATGATGGTCGCCGTCGACGAAGACCATGTCGTATTTCCCGAAATGCGGCCCAAAGTCAAAGGTCTGGGAGTCGCCGTAGAGTTGCTCGACATTGCTCAAGTCCTTGCTGAAAAAGCTGTGTAGGTCAGCATACAGTTGATTGTCAGTCAGCTTGATGATGTCTTCTTTTGGTAAATTGAAGGTGGCACAATGCTTGACCACCTCAGCTAAGTTGGCCACGCTCTCACCACGCCAGGTGCCGATTTCAAAGTAGTCCTTTACCTCGTAACGTTTGGCCAAAGCTCGCAGCAATGCGATATCGATGGGCATGGTGGCACCCGAGAGGTAGGCGTATGGCTTGGCGACTTCCTCAAAATCAGGGAAAAGCTCATTGATTTCGATGACGGGCAGACCGTCGGCGAGGCCGTATTTGCGGATGACATCTTCCTTGTTGCTGCCTTCGTCTTGCAGGACGAGGTTAAGCAGATAAGGATGCTTGATAATGCGCCCGAGGGCTTTGGTGAGTTTATGGAGTTTATTCATTTTCAGTAGGTTGTTTCAAGAATTGTTGTTTCAGTTCGGTGATGTAGTTTTGTATCTCACTCTTGGTTAGGATGAAGTCTCGGCCCTTGAAGCGTGACTCTTTGAAGAAGAACACGAACAGGAAAATGGCGTTGACCATATACGACACCGCCGAGGTGATAGCCGCGCCTGTGACGTCATATTTGGGTATTAGCGTGAATCCGCAAACAAAAGTGACAACCAGCCCGCAGAGTGCCGCAAAGGTGTTCATCTGATAACGTCCGGTGCCCGAGTAATAGTGTCCAAGGATAAGGAAAACACAGTAGAGTAGGATACCAGGCGCGAGAATGCGGATGAGATGTGCCATCTCACCGAAATCCTTGCCGAAGACAAAGACATAGAACTGAGGAGGCAGCAGGCATAGCACCACTACAGCCACTGCCGAGACGAGCAGGCAGATTTTAGTGAGGTCTAATGTGAGTTTCTGCGAATACTCACGGTCGTCGGCATTGGCGATGCGGGCATACTGCACCAAGGCAATGCTGTTGCTGATGATCCAGATGGCTTCGGCCAAAGAGACCGAGCGTGAGAAGACGCCTACTTGGCCTCTTCCGATGTAACTATCCAATAGGTAATAGCTCAGTCGCAGGTTGAAGAACTGCACGAAGTGACCGGTTTGGTTGAGGAAGCCGTATTTGAAGAGGTCTTTGAGAACGGGACCGTACTCCTTGTCTTTGTCATTACGCAGGTTGGCGTATTCCTTTCGTAGCATCCACACACCTAGCAGGAACGTGCCTCCGTAAGCGGCGTAAAGTCCGATGATGTAGCCATAGATGTCGGTTCTCTTCAGCACGAGGTAATACACGATCAAAGTAATGGTTAGTAACACAGGCTGAAGCAGGGTATTATAGTTGGCCTTTTGTATTTCTTCCTTGCCGACCAAAAAGCGGAAGTTGATATTGCTGAGCGAGGAGATGAACGACAGTATAGCCACATGCACGACCAAATCGGACTCCAACTTGGGATAGAACAGCCTGATGCAGAAGCCCATGATAACGGCAATCAAGGCCGACCAAATCACCGAGGCGACCAATATCTTTTTGAACGAATGACGCGGGGCAAGGTAGATGATGCTGGCGCCACAGACGATTTCGGAGAAGATGAGGATGAACGTGATGGAGGTCAATACAAGAGACTGTGTCCCCGAACCCGTGTCACCCAAGGTCTGAGAGATGATAATGGCGATGACGAAGTTGAGCGCGGCGGCCAACATCTTCGTTCCAAAGGTATTTAGGATTTTCTTGAACACGGTGCTTCTGCTTATGTGAATCAAACGACAAAAGTACGGAAATAGTTTTTAGGAAACAAAATACGTCTGGAAAAGCCTTTGTAAATGTAATAAATTGTGCGTAAATCAGCGGAATCGCAAAAATTTTGATAGATTCCGCTGGTTTACTGCAAGACAGAGCCACCTCAGCGCTCCGTTTTTGAAACAAGATACGCTTGTGACGGAAATAATTGGAAATAAGGGGTTAAGGTCTCCAAATCCTTCCACTACAACTATCACTCTCAGCCCCTGTCACCGAAGCCAAAACATTAGTCTTTCCCTCCATGCGGAGCAGACCAAGGAAAGCAAATACCAAAGCTTCTTTGTAGTCGATGATTTGCTTCTCGGGGACGACCACCTCGTGTTTGGTGCGGGCTTGCAGGCGTTCGATGAGGTATTTGTTCCTTGCTCCGCCGCCGGTGCACAGGATCTTACCTTTGGGCAAGAAACTGATGGGCAAGGCGATTTGCAGCGCAATGTGCTCTACAAAGGTCGCCAACATATCGGGCACGGAGAGGCCCTTCAGCAGCTCTTTCTGGTTGGCCTCGAAGAATTCGCGCCCCAAGGACTTAGGTGGAAACTGTCCATAGAAAGGATGCCTGTTAAGCTGCTTTAAAAGCGTAATATCCATCTGGCCGCTGCGGGCCAGCTCGCCGTCGCGGTCGTAGTTGAGGCCATTCATGTTGGCCAAGTAGTTTAAGGCTTGGTTGGCGATGCAGAGGTCGTAAGCAATGCGACGGCCGTCCTCGTCGTAGGACAGGTTGGCGATGCCGCCGATGTTGATGCAGATCTCATAGTCGCCGAATAGCAACTTGTCGCCAATGGGAACGAGCGGTGCGCCTTGTCCGCCCTTGCTGACGTCCTCGCTGCGGAAGTCGTTGATGACGGTGAAACCACAGGCCTTGGCTAACTCTTGTCCGTCACCGATTTGCAGGGTGTAATGCTCCTCGGGACGGTGGAAGATGGTGTGGCCGTGCGAAGCAACGAAGTCGGGTGTAGCATTGTGTTTCTTGGCAAAAGCCAACACTTGTTCGCCTAAACATTTGCCGTAGTCCTTGTCCAGCTGCACCAAGTCTTCGGGTTGTTTGTGGAAGGCTTCTGAGAGCTGCTTGGTCCAGTATTCGGGATAGGGTAGGGTCTCTGCCTGCAAGATTTGGAAGTGGTATTTGCCGTCCTCTTCTTGGAAGCGCACAAGGGCGATATCCAGCCCGTCTAACGAGCTGCCCGACATGAGTCCTATGGCGGTGGTTTCTTTCATTTATAATAATGGTAACACTTTCCCTAATTGTATGCTATTAGAGCCTTTGACGAGTATCGTTTTTCCGCTAACCGGACTGCTTTCAAGATATTGACACAGGATCTGGACATTATCGAAGGTCTTCCAATCAGGGTTCTCGTTGTAGGCACTGAAGTTCGAACCGACCAACAAAGCCTCCTTGAATTTCAACTCCTTCATCAAGCCCAAGATGTTGCGGTGTTCTTCTTCGGAAGCCGTGCCCAACTCACGCATGTCGCCTAATATCAAAAGACTGTTGTCGCCGCAAATGCTGGCGAAGTTGATCAAGGCAGCGCGCATAGAGGTGGGGTTAGCGTTGTAGGCATCCATGATGATGCGGTTCTTGTCGGTTTCAATCACTTGCGAACGGCTGTTGGTAGGCGTGTAGGCTTCCAAAGCCTCAATGATGTCGCTCTCATCCACGCCGAAATACTGTCCCACACCAATGGCAGCGGCAACGTTCTCAAAATTGTAGCTACCCACAAGATGAGTCTGTATGAGATGTTTCTTCCAAGCAACGCTCAGATAGGGTGCGCAGGCACCAGGTGCGACAGGGCAGAAAGCGCCACAATAATTTCCGTAGGAGATGCGTTCCTGTCCCTCCGACTGCTCCCAAAGCAATGGATTCCCTTGGTTGACGAACACGGCTTTGCCATGGGCTTTGATGTGCCGATACAATTCCGTCTTGGTCTTGATGACACCCTCGAAGCTGCCGAAGCCCTCCAAATGTGCCTTGCCGATGTTGGTGATGAGGCCATAATCGGGGTCGGCAATCTTGCAGAGGAAGTCGATCTCCCCAGGGTGATTGGCACCCATCTCCACGACGGCAATCTCCGTGTCGGGGTGTATGCTTAGCAAGGTGATCGGCACACCGATGTGGTTGTTGAGGTTACCCATCGTGTGGATGATGTTGTATTTCTTGGCCAACACTGCCGAGACGAGTTCCTTGGTGGTTGTTTTGCCGTTGGTGCCGGTGATGGAAAGTACAATAGCCTTGCTTTGCTGACGGTGATAGGCGGCAAGGTCCTGCAAGGTTTTCAGCGTGTCATCTACAATCAATATGCGTTCATGCTGAGGCAGGTCTTTGCGGTCGGCGACGACGAGGCTGGCCACGCCCGCTTCAGCTACTTGCAGGGCAAAGTCGTTGGCATCGAAATTCTCGCCTTTCAGAGCGAAGAAGACGGCATCTTTCTCGATCTTGCGGCTGTCGGTGGAAACCTTGTGGGCTTTGATGTAGTGTTGGTATATGGTCTCGATGGGGTTCATGTGACTTGCTTTTAATGAAAGAAGCCGCCTGACGGATCAAACGGCTTCAATGCTATCATGAAAAAGAATCTATTACTTTACTTTGCAAACGAACTGCCCACCTTGTTCATGGCGCAACGGAAGCCGATGGTGGAAGCGGACTGGTTCTGGTTGAGGTAGCGGCGCGTGCCAGGACTCAGGTAGTAAGGACCATCGGCCCAGGAACCACCTTTGTACACTCTTGATTCGTCGCTGATGAGGGTCGTACCAGGGGCGTCGTTAGTGGCGTATTCATACATTTCTCTGGTGAACACGCTCTGGTCGTCTTGAGGATCGCTCCAACGGTTGCGGATGGCTGACATGTAGTCACCATCGTCATAGTTGGAGTTGAAGCTGGTACGGTAGTTCTGACGCTTGGCAGCTTCTTCTTGAGGGATGGGCTCTCTGCGGATGCGACCGAGAGAGTCTTTCTGCAGCAGGAAGCCTTCGTCGTCGACGGCTTTGCGGGTGAACACGTTACCACGGAAGGGGCTGTAGTCAGCCACGTCTTCATGAGACAGCGGACGATAGACGTCTTGGCACCATTCGGCCACGTTGCCAGCCATGTTGTACAGGCCGTAGTCGTTGGGCCAGTAAGAACCAACAGGGGCGGGCAGAGCGGCACCGTCGTTCAGGTTGCCAGCAACACCCATGTAGTCACCAGGGCCTCTCTTGAAGTTGGCCATGAAGCTACCATAATATCTCTTGTTGTCGGTGCGCAAACCGTCACCATTCCAAGGATAGACTTTGCGCTCGCTGACGATTTCGTTGCTGGTGTTACCCACCAAACCGACAGCGGCATATTCCCATTCGGCCTCCGTGGGCAGACGATAGGAAGGCAGCAGGATACCGTCATCCATTCTGACGTTACGCACGCCGTCGCCACCCTTCGAGAGGTCCTTCTTGCCGTTCTTCACCTTACCGGTATATTGTCCAGCTAGATAAGCATCGGTATTGAAGTTCTCCTCGTCTTGCTGAGTCGGGTCCCAATCGAGGATACCGGCCTCAACGAGCATCAACTCGTTGACACGGTCGGTACGCCATGCGCAGTAGTCGTTGGCCTGCACCCAAGTCACACCGACCACCGGGTAGTCATTATAGGAGGGGTGGCGGAAGTAAATCTCCACCATAGGCTCGTTGTATGACAAGCGGTCACGCCAGACCAAGGTGTCGGGCGCAGCGTTGCGTACCACCTGAGGATAGTTTTGGCCATACACACGGTTCAGCCAGTAGATGTACTCACGGTAGTCCACATTGCTGACCTCGGTGCGGTCCATCAAGAAGGAGGGCACAGTGACCTTGCGGGGCGAGTTGTCCCACGAATAGGTCAGATTGTCGGTCGTGGCACCCATCACAAAGGTACCGCCTTCGATGGCAATCAAACCGGGGCCGATTTCCTGATCGTTGATTTCGGTGACTTCAAAGCCTCCATTGTTGGCGTCATTATACGCCCAACCAGTGGTGCGCGAAGACTTCTTGGAGCAGGAAACAGTGAGCAGACCTGCCAAAACGATGATGGCTAATGTTTTGAATCCTTGTTTTTTATACATTGTCGTTCAAATTTGTTATCTATAAACTCAAACGGGATGCATTTATTGTATGCATCTCGCAAAATTTTTCAAAAAAATCACGCAAATTTAGGGACTTTTTTTCAATCCGAAGACATTTTTGACGAATTTTCTTTTTTCTCGCCAAAAAATCTCCTTATGTAATATTTTTGTCGTATCTTCGTTCCCTTTATAAGTAGGTGTGCCTGAAAAAGGTATGGTTTTTGTAATGATTTGATTGTTAAGTAATAAAGAGTTTTATGCAAAATAAAATACGCTCGTATTCGGTGTTGTTTTTGATGATCTTCGCCTTTTTGGCTCCCGTTTCCTTGTGGGGTCAGCTGAAGATGAGCTATCCGATTCGCTTGCAATGGAAGGGTGTGGCTGAGGAACGCGTCGGTACAGACACCTTATTATATATGGCACTTGAGTCAGCAGAATACAATGGTATCATGCCCGTGTTTTGCCAGTCTTTTCCCATTTACGATGATGCGGTAAAAGTGGATGCCCAACTCCTTGATGTAAAGACTGCGGTGCTTTCCGCTGAGGAAATGCAAGTGGTTCTTGATTTTTCATATGGCCTTGATTTTGAGCTGAATGCCATTCCGTTGCGGTCACGTGATGAGTCTTTGCTGTCGGTGCGTATCGTGCCTTTCCGTCAAAAGGGTGACCAATACGAAAAACTGATTTCAGCCAACTTGTCCGTGACATTGATACCTGACTTTGATGTTCAGCGGTCAAGTCCGACATATGCGAATCGCTCTGCCATGGCTTCGGGCGAGTGGTACAAGATTGGCCTTCCCGAAACGGGCATCTACAAACTGACCGCTTCCGACCTTTCCGAATTGGGCATCAATGTTTCCAGCATCGACCCGCGCCAAATCCGCATCTATCATAATGGAGGGGGTGTGTTGCCCGAGATGAATGCCATCTCTCGTCCCGATGATTTGGTGGAAGTGCCTATCTATGTGGCTGGTGAGTCCGATGGTCGCTTCGACAACAATGACTACATTCTGTTTTACGGACGAGGTCCTGTTTGCTGGTCGCTCGAATCCGATAGGGTTGCTTATACTCATGCACAGAATCCTTATGATGACTATGCATACGCTTTCGTTGTCTTGGGCTTGGGCCAAGGCAAACGCATCAGTGAGGATTCGGCTCCCTCGGGCAATGCCAATGAGGTTATAAATCAATTTATTGATTATCAGGTGTATGAAAACGATCAATACAACTTGCACCATGTGGGACGCACCTTTTATGGCGACAAGATGGACCTTACTTCGTTTAAGAATATTGATTTCACCTTCCCCAATGTGGTCACTTCTAGAACTTGTTGGGTCCGTTCTGCCTTGGCGGGACGCAATTTCCAGGCTGCCAATTTTGAGGTGCATGTCGATAATGTGAAGAAAGCGACTTATTCGATTAAGACCACGACCGCTTCGTCGGAGAAGCCTTATGGCTATAATGTGGGAGGGTGGGTCAGCGCACAACCTTCCAGCGATAATGTGCGTGTTACGTTGAAACACGATGCTCTCGGTTCTTCTTCTACATCAGAAGGTTATGTGGATTATGTGCTCGTCAATGCATGGCGTCACCTGACGTTCACGGGTGGTCAGATGCTTTTCCGCAATCCCGAGGCTTCATTCGCCAACAAGACCTATGAGTATCGTCTGTCGGGCGCTTCGCAACAGACTCAAGTTTGGAATGTCAGCGACCCGCGAAATCCGACGATGATGAAAGGTCAACTCAACGGTTCCACCTTCAGCTTCAAGGTGATGGGTAACCACGAAAACGAGTTCATTGCTTTCAATGGGAGCACCTATCAGACGGCAAAAGCCATCGGAAAGGTCGACAATCAGAACCTTCATGGTGTCCGTGACATGGATTTCGTCATCTTGTCTTATCCTGATTTTGTTTCGCAAGCCGAACGTGTCAAGACGATTCACAACCGCATCGACCCCGAATTGAACATCTTCATCACCACTCCAGAACAGGTTTACAATGAGTTCTCCTGTGGCGCAAAGGACATTTCTGCTATCCGTGACTTCTGCCGAATGCTTTATCTCGACAGCAATCCTGGCCATCGAATCAAGTATTTGCTTTTGCTGGGCGACTGTTCCTACGACTATAAGAACCGTGATGGCATCGTGGATTTTGTGCCTTCGTTTGAGACGGTGCCTTCGCTTTCCATGGATTCGGCCTTCGTTACGGATGATTATTTCGGCTTTATGGATGAGAACGAGGGCGATATTGATCATTCATTGGCCGACATTGGTGTAGGTCGTTTCCCTGTGCAGACTTTGGAGCAGGCTACTCAAATGGTTGACAAGATTGAACGTTACATCTTTAAAGACGAGTCCACCATGCAGCCATGGCGCAATACAGTCAGTTTCTTCACCGATGACGAAAGCCAATTTGTGACCAGCGCTGAGACGTTGTCAGCTATGCTGAAAAATGTGGGTGGCGATGGCGTGGTGGTCGACAAGATTTATCTGGATGCCTATCCACAAATCAGTGCGCCAGGCGGTGAGATTGCTCCCGAAGTGAACGCTGCCATCAACAGCCGAATGGAAAAAGGCACATTGGTACTCCACTATATAGGTCATGGTGGTGAGGTGCAGTTGGCCGAGGAGAAAATCCTGCAAAGAAAAGACGTCGACTCGTGGCGCAACGCCCCGATGTATCCGTTGATGATCACGGGCACCTGCGAATTTAGCCGCTATGACGACCACAACCGCACTTCCTTGGGCGAATATGCGTTTTTGAACCAATATGGTGGCATGATTTCAATGTTCACCACTTCGAGAGTGACCTATGGCAACAATAACGAAGCTTTTGCCAAGGGAATCTACAATAATCTGTTCCGCATCTATGGTCAAGAACACTATCGTTTGGGCGATGTGTATCGTATGGCGAAGACTTCAGGCCATAGGGTGGAAAAACGCTATGTCTTTTTCGGTGACCCGGCCTTGCGCTTGGCCTATCCGAAATGGAAGGTGGAGACGCTAAGCATCAACGGGCAATATCCAGGCCATGACTTGGACTCCATCCAGATCAATGATACCACATGGCAGACTTATCCGATTTATCGCGATACCATCAGCGCATTGCAACCGGTTGAGATTGAAGGTGTAGTGAAAGACCTGAACGGTCAGGTGGCCTCCAATTTCAATGGGGTGGTGAGTGTGATTGTGTATGATAAGGAGGTCGAGCTTACAGCCAACACTATAAATTACAAGTTACGCAATAGCGTGATTTTCAATGGAAAGACCAAGGCAGAGAATGGCAGGTTCAAGATAGAGTTTATCGTTCCTCGCGACATTTCCTATCGTTACGGTCAAGGATTGATCAATTATTATGCAACAGATTATGAGGTGGAAGCCAATGGCAACTGCGATACTTTCATTATCGGTGGTTTCTATGACGAGGCCTATGATGACGACGAGGCACCAGAGGTCAGGCTGTTCATTGACGACACGCTCTTTGTGAACGGAGGCTTGACGGGTCAAAGCCCGACGTTGTTGGCCTTCATCGAGGACGAGAGCGGTATCAATACGACAGGGGCAGGCATCGGCCACGACATCTCGGCCACATTGACTGGACCATCGAAGAAGATATATTGTCTGAATGACTATTTCGTCGCCGAACTCGACCAGCCAGGTAAGGGCACCATTACCTACAAGATGCAAGACCTTGCCGATGGCGACTACACTTTGACACTCAAGGTTTGGGACATCTACAACAATTCCGGCACGGCCACCATCGATTTCACGGTGGTCAACAACGGCGGCATGGTCATCGAGAATGCTTTCAACGCCCCCAATCCGGTGACGGACGAGACGCATTTCGTTTTTGACCATAATCAAGTGGGCAACAATATGCAAGTGGATATTTACATCTATGATATTATGGGCCGTTGGGTGACCACGCTTTCCGAACAAGTATCGGGAACCTCAACACGCATTTCACCTATCCGTTGGGATGGTCGTGGTGCGCGTGGCGACAGTCTACGCAATGGCGTCTACATTTATCGCATTGTGGCCACCAACGACAACGGCGAAACGGCCACATTGGTTTCAAAATTAGTGTTAAGTAAATGAGAATCACTATGAAAAAGAGGAATATACTTGTTGTCGCGATAACATTATTGACCTTGTTCTTCAGCCAGACGGCCTGGGCGCAAGACAATACCTATCAGTCTGTACTGAGCGAACACACTTGGTACCGCCTTTCGGTGACCAAGGAAGGAGCCTATCGTTTGGATTATGCCGCCTTGAAGGCCATGGGCATCGATATGGATGCCTTGAATCCGAGCCAGATGCGGTTGTTTGGCAATCTTTCTGGGGCTTTGCCGGAGAAGAACTCAGACAGCCGCCCCGATGACTTGACGGAGATGGCCATTTGCGTTACGGGAGCCGATGACGGTCGCTTCGATGAAGGCGACTTGGTGCTTTTCTACGGTCAGGAACCCACACGCTGGACACTGGTCGACAATAGCGTCAAGACGTATCAACGTGAACGCAACTATTATTCCGACACCACCTATTATTATCTGTGTGTCGACAGCGGCATGGAAGGTTTGAGAGTGGGGGAGAAGGCCAGTCTTTCTTTGGATGACGTTACAACGGTGATCACTGAGTTCCCTGACTATTTCTGGCATGAGGAGGAACTGTTTTCGCCCTATTCCATTGGACAAAACTGGTTTGGTGAGCGGGTTTCAGAAGAGGATTCCTTGCTTGTTATCCCGTTTGTATTTCCCGATTTGGTGAAAACCAAGGCTTTGAGAGTGCGTTCTCAAGTGTTGGGCCGCGTTGCGAAGGATAGTATGTACTACAATGTATGGATTGGTGATAATCATGTGGCTAACAATGAGAGGATACAAAGCTTTGGCAACCATGAATACGGCAAGTCTTCGTTGTTTGAAAGGCAAATCATGCTTGATTCCGACACCGCCGCTTTCGAACTGAGCCTTGTACCCGCTGCGGGGGCATCGTTGTATCTGGATTATGTGGAGATCTATGGATGGCGTTTGTTGAAACGGTCGAATAACAACTTCCTTTTCCGTTTGATGCCGAGCCAATTTGGACACGGAAAAAGCGCCGTTTGGGTGCAGAACACCAATGCCGACTTTTGGCTTTGGGATGTGACTTCGCCCTTGCAGCCCATGCTTCAAGAAGGTGTGTTGAGCTCGGATAATTTTGTGTTTACCACGGAGGAAATAGCCGAAAAACGCTATGTGCTGTTCCATCCGGGAGCAGCTTATCCTATTGCAGGTTGGACGGCATTGCCGAATCAAAACCTTCATGGTATTGCCCAAGCCGATAACTTGATTCTGACGACACCTCTTCTCATGGAGCAGGCGCAGGCGTTGGCGGACTATCATGCCGAAAAAGATGGCTTGACTTGCTTGGTCGTCAATGTGAATGAGATCTACAACGAGTTCTCGACTGGCACACATGACCCTTCTGGCATCCGTGACTTTGTCCGCATGGTGTATCGCCGTAGCGGTGGCCAAATGAAATATCTGACTTTGTTCGGGAAGGCCTCGTTTGACTTCCGCAATCTCTTGGGATACGGTGAGAATTATGTGCCGACCTATGAGACGTCCGTCAAGCCGGAGTATGAGTTGAGTTTCTGCGCCGATGACTATTTCGCGCTGATGGACGACGACGAAGGCACTAATTGTAATGGACGTGTCGATATTGGCGTGGGTCGTATCTCGGTTTCAACGGTGGAAGAAGCGGAGACGGTGTTACGGAAAATGAAGCATTATGATGACCTGGCCGCAACGCATGGCGAGTGGAAGACAGACCTTCTGCTATTCGCAGATGATGAAAAACTGAGTTATGTGAATTGGGCCGAAACCTATGACCAGATGCTTGACACGATTTGTCCTTCTTTGACGAAAAAGAAGGTGTATTGCGGTGCCTATCCTACGGTAAACACTTCGAGTGGAGTGGAGATTCCTGGCGCAAATGAGGATGTGATGCGTGCTTTCGACAAGGGAATGCTATTCGTGTTGTACGTCGGCCATGGTGGCGTTAGAGGTCTGACAGGCGACAACGTTTTCACTAATGCTGACATCGCAGCGCTTGCCAATTACGACCGTATGCCATTTGTATATACCGCTACCTGCGAGTTCACCAAATATGACAATCCACTGCTCATTTCAGCAGGAGAGGAAATGTTCTTGAATCCTCGTGGCGGTTGTGTGGCATTGTATACTTGCTGCCGTCCAACCTATGGCCCTCAGAACGATTGCCAGACGCGAGCCTTGATTCCTCTGCTGTCACAGCGAGATGAAGAAGGGAAGCCGTTGCGCTATGGCGACATCGTTAGGTTGGCAAAGAGTAACTCACTCAATTTTGATAACCTGGTGAATAAAAACATCCGTTTCCTGTTTTTAGGCGACCCGTTGATGCGTTTTCCCCTGCCTGAGAAACATGTTGCCTTGCAAAAAATCAATGGTACGTTGGTGGGTGATACCGACGACATTGAGCTTCATGCCATGAGTATGGTCTCGGTGGAAGGCGTGGTGAAGGGCATCGACGGCCAAGTTGATTCGGGATTCAACGGCACGCTGTGGGCGCGTTTTTATGACCAGAAGACAAAAGTCAGTGTGAAGTTTGATGACAATGACTCACGCAATGTGTATTATCACAAGGATGTACTGTTTCAAGGTCAGGTCAGTGTGACGGCAGGCCGATTCAACCTCTCCTTCCAAGTGCCTAAGGACATCTTGCCCGGAGAAGGTGAACCGCGCTTCAGTTTCTATGCCTATGACTCGATCCGTGGCGTCGATGCTTTGGGCAAGTTCTCCGACCTTTCTTTGGGAGGCATCGACCCTGCCATGGTGCCCGACGACCAAGGTCCCAGCATCACATTCTATTGGAATTCACCCGAATTTGAGAACGGTCAGTCGGTTGAGCGTCAAGGGGTGCTCTATGCCGACCTCTTTGATGGCCAAGGCATTTATCATTACGATTACAGTTTGGGGCGCGATATTATGATGAGTAGCAATCACTCGGCCTACAATCGTCTCGTTTTGAACGACCGCTATGAACCTACCCTGAATGACTACAGACGTGGACGCATTGTCCTTCCCATCAGCAAATTGGAACCCGGTACTTACGAGTTCAGTCTGAAGGTTTGGGACACGCAGGACAATCCTTCCGAAGCTTCGTTGTGGTTTGTCGTCGACGAGGATATGTTCCTCTCGCAGGTGCGCAACTTTCCCAATCCTTTCACAGAAGAGACCCGAATCACCTTGAATCACACGGGGGAGGACGGCACGTTTGATGTCAACATTGAGATTTTTGATATAATGGGAAGACCTGTGCAGCGTATATATAAAAAGGTAACGGCCTCCAATGGCGTCATCGAGCCCATTATTTGGAATGGTTGTGGCTATTCTGGAAGTCCTTTGCAAACAGGTGTTTATCTCTATCGCCTCACCTTGACAGATGAAAAAGGATACTTCCGTACGGTCAGTCAACGCATGATCATCAAACGTTGAGACAAAAATTTTTTTTGAACTATACAATAAGCCTTTTGAATTATCGTTATTTTTGCAATTTCAAACATAAACTGAATATGAAAGTGAAGAAAATTCTTATTGCCGCCCTGATGATGGTTGCGGCTGTATCTTACGGACAGAATCACAACTACATCGGACAGGATTACAGCGTGTCACCCAATGTGATTACCACGGCTGTGCCTTTTGTCTCCATCTCTCCCGATGCCCGTGGTGGTGCTATGGGTGATTGTGGTGTTGCCTCTGACCCCGATGTCTATTCCATGCATTACAATGCTGCAAAATATGTCTATTTGCAGGATAAATTTGCCGGGGGATTGGGCTATAGCCCTTGGTTGCGCAAATTGGTTCCCGATATGAATTTGGCCTATTTGGCTTTGGCCTATAAGATCAATGATCGTTCTTCCGTGGCAGGAACCTTACGTTACTTCAGCTGCGGTAAGATTAATTTCAGAGGTCCTAACAACGAGGATTGGGGTGAATATACCCCGAACGAATGGGCTATTGATGCTACCTATTCGCGTATGCTCGGTGATTATCTTTCGGGCGCTGTGGCTGGTCGCTTCATCTATTCTGACCTGACCCAGAACCAAGGCGACATGGATCGTCCGGGTATTTCGGTGGCTGCTGACGTGTCAGTCTTCTACAAACGTCCGGTGGAGTGGTTCAGCAACATGGATGCCGATTTCTCTTGGGGTGCCTCTATCAACAACATCGGTAGTAAGATTAGCTATAGCGGTATCTCCGACCGTCGCGACTTCATCCCGACTACCTTGCGTGCTGGTGCCAACCTGAAGCTGGAACTCGATGAGTACAATTCCTTGGCCTTCATGGTGGATTTCTCAAAGCTGATGGTGCCTACACCTCCGGTCATCGCCAGACAGGAGAATGGCAGCCCCATTCTCAATCCTGATGGCTCTTATCAGATTCTCTATGGCTACGACAACAACGTCTCCGTTGTGCAAGGTATGATCCAGTCGTTCTATGATGCTCCAGGTTGGGGATACAATGCCGATAACGAGTTGGTTCATTATGGTAAGCTCTTAGAAGAACTATACGAAATCAACATCGGTGGTGGTATCGAGTATTGGTACAACAACATCTTCGCCGTGCGTGCTGGTTACTTCAACGAGACCGCTCTGAAGGGCAACCGTAAGTATGTCACCCTCGGTGCCGCTTTGAAATACAACGTGTTTGGCTTGGATGTCTCTTACCTAATTCCCGTCAACACGGTGGCAGGCAGTAACCCCTTGGAGAACACCTTGCGCTTCAACTTGACCTACAGCATGGGTGGTAAGAAGGGTTGATAACCTATACAGTAATATATGAAAGCGGCTTTCGGGCCGCTTTTTTTTGTTGTCATTGCGAGGAGGAACGACGAAGCAAATCGAAGATTCAACGTAGTTAATCTAGAATAAGAGCTTCATGCCAAGACTGCTTCGTTCCTCGCAGTGACGAGCCAAAAAGAATATTGCTTCATTATGAAATCAAATTGCAAAAAGTCTTATTTTTGCGCCAAAATTCTGAGCACAATGAAAAAAGTATTGCCTCTTTTAGTATTGGTCCTGCTCGCCTTTGGCTGTCAGCGTGGCCCTGCAACTTATGAGTTTACCGACAATCCACGTGAAATAGTTCCCCATGCGGAGAAATTTGTGAACCAAGTGGAGAAGAAGTCAAAACATTATACGGCCGAGGATTGGGATCTCGCTGTGGAACAATTCGTTTCCATGAGCAAGAATTATGTTGACAAGTCTGCAGACTTGACACAGGAAGAAATAATGAAGTTCAACAATGCCCGCCTCAAATTCATGTCGGCTATCCATGCCAATGGCACCGAAGAAATGGCCATGCAAGTGAAGAAAATCTATTCGGAGTTGATGGGAGAATAGTTCATCTCCTGCTGTTTCCCAAACCGATGTAATACAACAACGAGACCAAGGAAGACAGGGCTGCGACCACGTATGTGCTTGCCGCCCAGCTGAGGGCTTCTTTGGCTTGTGCTAACTCAGTAGTGCTGAGTGAGTTGGATGATTGTAACCATGCCAAAGCCCTTTTGGAGGCATTGAACTCGACAGGCAAAGTGATGACGCTAAAGAGGAACACCATGGCGAACATCGCAATACCTATCCAGAACAAAGCTGGGAAAGTGTTGATGAGAAACAACCCAATGAGGATGACAATCATCGAAAGTTTCGAGGAAATGCTGACGGCGGGTACCAAAGCGGAACGTAGACGTAAAGGTGCATATCCCACTTTATGCTGCACGGCATGGCCGCATTCATGGGCGGCGACAGCGGCAGCCGCAACGCTGTTCATGCGATAGACGTCTTCACTCAGGTTGACGGTCTTCTTCGTTGGGTCGTAATGGTCGGTCAGTTGCCCTTTGATGCAAGTGACTGAGACGTCATTAATGCCATTGTCGCTCAGCATCTTCTGTGCGATTTGTGCTCCTGTAAGTCCGCCAGGCGAAAGCACTTTCGAGTATTTGGCGAATACGCTTTTAAGTTTCCATTGGACCAGCATTCCTACAACGCCGATGACAATAATAAGAATCCAATTTGCGGTCATGATTTCTGTTTTTAATGTTTATGGTGCAAAGATAATGGATTTTTTCCGATTGTTTGTTGAAAAATTCACTGACCAACATTGTTTTTCCTTATTTTTGAAAAATTTTTGAAAAATCATTTCACAATGATCATATCGATGCAATCCTTTCATTTGTTCTTGATTATCATGGCTATAGTGGCATTGGTGGTGTTTGTCAGCCTGTTTTTTGTGGATGCCGGCTATGGCAAGTTCTACGATAAAAAGTGGGGCCCTGCGGTCAACAACAAGCTGGGTTGGGTGTTGATGGAGTCGCCTGTGTTTATTGTCATGTTGCTGTTGTGGCTCTTTTCCGACCGCCGTAATGACTTGGTGCGCATGGCTTTTCTGTTTTTGTTTGAACTGCACTACATCCAACGATCCTTTGTGTTTCCGTTCCGGATGCGTGGACACAGCATGATGCCGCTTTCCATCGTCTTGATGGGCGTGACATTCAATGTGTTGAACGCCTTGATGCAGGGTGGCTGGATATACTTTATTTCACCCGAAGACTATTATCCCGCTGATTGGCTGACCGATCCGAGGTTTATCATCGGATTCTTGATTTTCATCATTGGCATGTACATCAATATCCAGTCCGATGACATTATCCGTAACTTGCGCCAGGATGGCGACACCAACCATTATTTGCCCCAAGGCGGCATGTTCCGTTATGTGACCTCGGCTAACTATTTCGGCGAGTTTGTGGAATGGGTGGGTTTTGCCATTCTCACTTGGTCGTGGTCGGGAGCGGTGTTCGCTTTGTGGACTTTCGCCAACCTTGGACCTCGTGCCGACCATATCTACAAGAAGTATCAGGCCGAATTTGGCGACCAACTCGACACGAAAAAAGTCAAAAGAATCATTCCTTTTATATATTGACCTATGGAAAACTCAATCATATTCACTCCCTGTGAAATTGGGCCTATCACCTTGCGCAACAGGGTGATACGTTCGGCAGCTTTTGAGAATATGGCCTATGGCAACCGCCCATCCGATGATTTGCTCAACTATCATGAGGCTGTGTCCCGTGGTGGTGTAGGCATGACGACGGTGGCTTATGCTGCAGTCAACAAGTCTGGTCTTTCATTCAATGGCCAGCTTTGGATGCGCGAGGAGATTGTCCCCGACCTGAAACGCCTCACCGATGCCGTCCACAGCCATGGCGCCAAGGCTTCCATACAGTTAGGTCACTGCGGCAATATGACGCATCGTTCCACTTGTGGCTGTATGCCTGTGGGTGCCTCGCGTGGCTTCAATCTATATTCGCCGACCTTCGTGAGGAAACTCAGAAAATCGGAGATTTACGAATTGGTTCTTGACTTTGGCAAAGCTGTCAACTTGGCGCGCAAGGCGGGCTTCGACTGCGTGGAAATCCATGCGGGACACGGTTATCTCATTAGCCAGTTTTTGTCGCCTTACACCAACCACCGCCATGATGAGTTTGGTGGGGTCTTGGACAACCGTATGCGTTTCATGAAACTCGTCGTCGAAGAGGTGATGCGGGCTGCGGGTAACGACATGGCTGTGGTGGTCAAATTGAATATGCATGATGGTTTCAGAAAAGGCATGGATCAGGACGACTGCATCATTGTGGCGAAAGAGCTGGAAAAGCTTGGCGTTCATGCTATTGTGCTTTCGGCTGGCTTTGTCAGTAAGGCTCCGATGGAGGTGATGCGCGGTGCTATGCCGCTCAAGACCTTCCGCTATTATATGGACACGAAGAAGTTCTGGTGGCTGAAGGCGGGAATAGCCTTGTTTGGCCGCCTGTTGGTGCCTACGGTGCCTTACAGCGAAGGCTATTTCTTGAAAGATGCCAAGGAATTCCGTGCCAACCTGAAATTGCCTTTGATTTATGTCGGAGGCATGGTCTCGAAGGAAAAGATGGAGGAAGTACTCAATTCGGGCTTTGTGGCTTTACAGATGGCACGCGCTTTGATTAATGACACCGACTTTGTTAACAAACTGCACAGCGGTGAGCTGACGCGCAGTGAATGCAAGCACTCCAACTACTGCATCGGACGTATGTATTCCTTGGAGATGAAGTGCCATCACTGCGTTGACGAGGAACTGCCGAAGAGCATCAAGAAAGAGATCAAGAAAGCGGAAAAGAAAGGATGAACGCCACAAAATGGTTGAATCAGTTTCAGGAAGCGCATGGACATCGGCCATGGGCTTTGGTCACGGGCGGCAGCTCGGGCATGGGCTTGGAGTATACGCGTCAGTTGGCTGAAATCGGATGCAACCTGCTGTTGGTTAGCAATCAAGAGGAAGAATTGGAGAAAGCCGCTGAGGAACTGAAACGCGACAAAGCCATTCAAGTGATGCCGCATTATCAGGACTTGGCCACCGAAACAGCGGCTGATGAACTACTGGCTTTCTGCCAATCCGAGAACCTGCATATCGACATCCTCATCAATAATGCGGGGATGTTTTTCTTCGAAGAGTTGACCACGGAGAATGAAGCCAAAGCCTTGATGATGATGCGCTTGCACGTTTTCACGCCAACGAGATTATGTGTGCTGTTTGGTGAGGAGATGAAAAAGCGCGGCTATGGATACATTATTAATATGTCTTCAATGGCGGCCAATCTGCCTTGTCCAGGCATTACCATTTATTCGGCTACGAAGGCCTATTTGAAGAGTTTCAGCAAGTCGCTCTTTTTCGAGATGCGACCCTATGGAGTGGGGGTAACCACGGTTTGTCCGGCCGCCATTGCCACGCCACTCTACAAATTAAAGCCCAGTTTGTTGAACTTTGGCGTGAAAATTGGACTGATTGGCACACCACAATGGCTGGTGCGCAAGGCTTTGAAAGGCATGATGCGGAAGAAAAGGGTAGTGAAGCCTGGTTTCATGAACCGTTATCTACCGCCTTTGATTGCCATTCTGCCCCATGGATTAGTCAATAAGATATGGCAAAAGTACAAGTAACGATATTGTTTCTGCTGGCTTGTCTGACAGCCTCTGCCCAGCGCTATGAGAAAGTGCCTTTTGGTGACTTCGAGCAATGGGCGGTGCGCTATATTACTGAATCGCAAATCGTTGGTGGTCAGGAGAAAACCCTATATGTGATTGGGCCATCGGATACTATTCGGGGCAATGAGCCATACAATTATAAGAACACGATTTGGTCGTCATCCAATGCTTTTGCCAAGGTGATGGGCGTGGTGAAGACCAGCACGAACGTCACGCCTGACAAAGGTCCCAATGGGAAATGCGCCAAATTGGCCACACAATTCGCTTCTTGCAAAGTGGCGGGATTGGTCAATATCAAGGTGTTGGCGGCGGGATCCATCTATTGGGGGAAAATGCTTGAGCCTGTCACAGGTGTTAGTGACCCGTATGCTTTTATGAACTGGGGCATACCATTTACGAAACGGCCTAAAGCTTTAGTACTCAATTACAAAGCTATCATTCCTAATACTGGGAAACTGGTGAAGGGCACCACTTTCCGTACCACTGAGTTTGATGGTTACGACCCTGCTGAAATCCTCTTCATTTTACAAAACCGTTGGGAGGATGAGGAGGGTAATATCCATGCAAAAAGGGTGGGTACGGCAGTTTATCATATAGAAAAATCATCTTCCGGCTGGGTGAAGGATTTTAGAGTGCCAGTCATCTATGGCGATGCCAGAAAATCAAAGGAATACAAGCCCTATATGGACCTGATTTCGGGTGACAAGACCATGTATGCGCTGAACAAGAAAGACAAGAAAAAAGTCATTCAGGAAGAGGCTTGGGCCGAGGCAAATTGTCCTGTCACTCATGCCATTATGATGATAACCTCGGGCAGTCAAGGTGCTTTTGTCGGTGCTTTGGGCAATGTGCTTTGGGTGGATGAGATTCGGTTGGAGTATTGACTGTTTTGAGGCCATGTCATTCCTGCGTAGGCTTGTGTGTGGGCGTGGAATCTATGGCTTCAAAACGCTTTTTTTAGGTTTTGCTTCTATAGATTTGAATTGGTTTCAAAACTTTTCCTATTTTTGCAGCCGTTTTTGAAAAAAGAATGAACTATGGATTTAAGTAAAATTGTTTCGATATCTGGCAAACCTGGACTGTATCAGGTTAAGTCACAGGCCATTGGAAGACTTATTGTTGAATCGGTTGTTGACGGCAAGTGCTCGCCGGCCTTTGCTCGCGACCGCATGAGCTCGCTTGAGGAGATTTCCATTTTCTCCACCGACGAAGACCGCCCGCTGAAGGAAGTCTTCAAGATGATCCATGAGAAGATGGGCGACAAGGTCGATTTCGACTTCAAGAAAGCCAGCAATGACGAGTTGCGCGAGAAGTTCGCCTTCGTTATGCCCGACTACGACGAGGAGGCTGTGTATCCTTCGGATATGAAGAAGGTCTTTGCCTGGTATCAGATGCTGATGGACAAAAACCTGCTTGATTTCACCGAGGAGGAAGCCCAATCTGAGGCAACCGAAACTCCAGCAGAAAAAGAATAATGTTTTCATAGGATATATTGGTTGGAAGCCGCTTTATGCGGCTTTTTTTGTATCTTTGTCCCATCAAAAGGTCGGAAAAATGACAAAACAGATTGCAGACTTCAAACTGGTCGAGAAACAGGACTTTTGTCGCTCGGTGCTGTTGCGATTGAGATCGGAACGAGCCTTACCTGAAATACAACCGGGACAGTTCGTACAGGTGCGCGTCGACGGCTCGCCAAGCACCTATCTTCGCCGCCCGATTTCCATCCATGATGTGGATTTTGAACGGAATGAAATCAGCTTGCTGGTGCAGCAAGTCGGTGAGGGGACACGGCATTTGGCGGCAGCTGAAAACGACGATGTTATCAATATGGTGTTGCCTTTGGGCAATGGTTTCAGCTTTCCTGAGAAAGGGGAGAGGTGCCTGCTCGTCGGGGGTGGCATTGGTATTGCGCCTTTATATTATTTCGCCAAGGTGCTGAATGAAAAAGGCATCAGCCCGACCTTGCTCTTGGGTGGTAAATCAGCCTCAGATCTGCTTAGGCTAACCGATTACCAAAAACTTGGAGAGATATTTGTGACCACCGAAGACGGTTCTTTGGGCGAAAAAGGCTTTGTGACCATGCATTCGGTTTGGCAGAAGCAAAGTTTTGACAAAATCTATGTATGTGGGCCTAAACCTATGATGAAGGCGGTAGCGAAGTTGGCCGCTGAGAAAAACGTGTGGTGCGAGTTCTCATTGGAAAACCTGATGGCTTGCGGTCTCGGTGCCTGCCTTTGCTGCGTGGAGGACACCGTCGATGGTCACGTGTGCGTCTGCAAGGAAGGTCCGGTATTTAACACAAGGAGGTTGAAATGGTGAACATGACGATAGACTTGGGTCGCGGCCTGGTGCTGCGCAACCCTGTGATGACGGCTTCGGGTACCTTCGGCTACGGCGAAGAGTACACCGATTTCGTGGACTTGGCTCAGCTGGGCGGCATTATCGTGAAGGGAACGACGCTGCACCCGCGCGAGGGCAATCCTTATCCACGCATGGCCGAGACGGCTTCGGGGATGCTGAACTGTGTAGGACTGCAAAACAAAGGCGTCCAGTACTTTATTGACACCATTTATCCGCGCATTAAGGACTTTGACACTAATGTTCTGCTCAACCTTTCCGGCTCCACTTTAGAGGACTATGTGAAAGGTGCCGAGATGGTGGATGCCTTGGACAAGATTCCCGCTATTGAACTAAATGTCTCTTGCCCCAATGTGAAGCAAGGCGGCATGGCTTTCGGCGTGACTACGACAGGCATTTCGCAGGTGGTTTCCGAAGTGCGCAAAGTGTATCATAAACACTTGATGGTCAAACTCTCCCCGAATGTGACCAATATCGCCGAAATTGCCTTGGCTGCCGAAGCTTCGGGTGCTGACTCGGTTTCCCTCATCAATACTTTGATGGGTATGGCCATTGATGCGGAAAAACGCAAACCGAAACTTTCCGTGATTACTGGCGGTTTGTCGGGTGCTTGTGTGAAGCCCGTGGCCTTGCGCATGGTGTGGCAGGTGGCCAAAGCAGTGAAGATTCCCGTAGTGGGCTTGGGCGGCATCTCCAATGCCACTGATGCTGTGGAGTTCATGCTCGCAGGAGCTTCTGCCATCGAAATTGGCACGGCTAATTTCATTGATCCTGCTATTTCAGCAAAGGTTGCAATCGGTATTGCTGACTATTGTGAGCGTCATGGATTCCAAAAGGTTACGGATTTGATTGGGGCTTTGGAATAAGGAACGGTTTTTGATGGGGTAATCCATGTTCAAAAACCCACTCATCATGAAGAAATCAAAAGTTTACCTCTTGTTGGTCGCCTTTACGATCATCGGTTTTGGCATGGGCTTGGCCTTTGACAACCTTTTCACGAAATCATACGCAAACGACCGCAATACGGATGCAATACTACCTTCCGAAAATGCCATGGAAGTCACGACAACGGGCACGGCTTGCAGTGCCGACTACGAAATCGTCACCATCTACGGGCGCAAGTACATCATTTTCAGCAATGGTGATGATATTGAAGTGCTGAATTATTAAGTTTGAACTTGTCAAACAAAATTGACCTCGGGACTTATCTTAATACCGAATTTGGCCTCCACAGAATCTTGGATTCTTTGGGCCAATTCCACTATGTCCTGGCCTTTGCCACCGCCGTAATGCACTAATACGAGCGCCTGCTTCTCATACACGCCTACATGCTCGTCGAGCCAGCCTTTCCAGCTGGTCCCTGAGCACTGAGGTCCCTGAGCTTGTCGAAGGGCCGAAGGGCTGGTATGCTCAATTAACCATCCTGCTGGGACTTTTACCTTGCCATTAGGTTCATCATAATGCGGCATGTCAGGATATTTCTTTTGCAAAGCCTCATATTGCTCCCTGTCAATCACGGGGTTCTTGAAGAAACTCCCTGCGCTACCAATCTGCTTCACGTCGGGAAGTTTGCTATCACGGATGGCACAAATGGCATCGTGAAGTTGTTGCAAAGTCGGGTTTTCAATGCCGTTTTGCTCCAGATAGGCTTTGATGTTGCCGTATTCAAGATTCAGCGGGGCGTTTTTCTTCAAAAGGAAGTCCACTGAGGTGATGACGTATTGCCCCTTCAGTTCGTTTTTGAAGATGCTCTCACGGTAGCCAAAACGACACTCCTCTTTGGTGAAAACTCTTGTCTCACCTGTTTCCATTGCTATTGCCTCGCATTGCAGTAAGCTGTCTTTCAGTTCCATGCCGTAAGCACCGATGTTCTGCACGGGTGCCGCCCCGACTTTGCCAGGGATATGGGCGAGGTTCTCTATGCCATGCCAACTCTTGCATACGCAGAAGCGCACGAAATCAGGCCAGTCTTCACCGGCTTGGGCGCGGACGACAACTTCGTTTTCGTCTTCGCTAAGGATTTCTAGGCCTTTCGTGTTGATGTAGACCACGAGTCCTTCAAACACAGCTTCTTGGAAAAGAACATTGTTTCCTCCGCTGAGAATCAGAGTCTTATGCTTTTTCAATTCTCCACTTCTGATGAGCGTTTGCAGGTCGTTGATGGCATTGATTTCAACGAAATACTTGGCAATGGCATCGAAGCCGAAGCTGTTGTAAGGTCGTAGGTTGACATTGGTTTTCATGGGTGCAAAAATACACAATAGAAGCGAATTTGAATCGTTTCATCAAAAACATTCGTATCTTTGTCCCATGAAACGCGCCATCGTATCGGTGATTAACGATTTGGTAACGGACCAACGGGTCAACAAGTCGTGTCTGGCTTTACAAAAGGCTGGTTATGAGGTGCTTTTGGTCGGACGGAAGCAACGCAAGAGTCCACCGATGGACGAACGCCCTTATGCCACGCACCGCATGAAACTGCTCTTCGAGAAAGGGCCGCTGTTTTATGCCGAGTACAACATCCGATTGTTTTTCTTCCTGCTGTTCCATCACGCCCATCTTTTGTTGTCCAATGACTTGGATACGATTCTGCCCAATTATTTCATTTCGCGAATGAAAGGCATCAAGATGCTTTTCGACAGCCACGAGTACTTCACCGAGACCCCTGAGTTGGTCAATCGGCCTAAGGTGCAACGCGTATGGAAACGGATTGAAGGCTATGTGGTGCCCAAGTTGAACGAGATGATTACCGTTTGTGACAGCATCGCCGACTTGTTCCGTGAGAAATATGGTGTTAAGGTGAATGTTATCCGAAATATCCCGCCACGAAAGACTTTGCCTCCGAAAGGTGACAAACAGACTTTGGGTCTGCCTGCCGACAAACATTTGTTGGTGTTGCAAGGCTCAGGCATCAATATCCAACGCGGAGCTGAGGAACTGGTGCAGGCCATGGCACTTTTGGACGGCTGTTTCTTGATGATCATCGGGGGTGGCGATGTGTTGCCTCTCTTGAAGCAAATGGTTGAAGACCTGAAGATTACAGACCGTGTGTGCTTCTTCCCACGTATGCCTTATCAGCAGATGATGGCCTACACGCAACTCGCCGAGTTGGGCTTCTGCCTCGACAAAGACACCAACCTCAACTACCGTTTCAGCCTCCCCAACAAGCTGTTCGACTTCATCCAGGCAGGCGTGCCGATTATAGCCTCGCATCTGACTGAGATTGAAAAGGTTATCAGAGAATTCGACCTTGGCCTTTTCATCGAAAACCATGAGCCTGCAACTATAGCTGCCACTATCCGTGAGGCCTTGTTGGATGAGGCGAGAAAGGAAAAATGGCAACGGAATTTGGCCATTGCGGCACAGGATTTGTGTTGGGAAAACGAGGAACAAAAACTGCTTGAAATATACAAACATTATGAATGATACTGATTATCACCTACATGTCATCGCTTTCGACGTACCATATCCTGCCAATTATGGTGGAGTCATCGATGTGTTTTATCGCATAAAGGCACTAACTGAGGCGGGCGTCAAAGTGCATCTGCATTGTTTCGAGTACGGTCGCGGTGAGCAGGAGATCTTGAATCGTTGCCATGAGGTGAAGTATTACAAACGCGACACTTCCTTTGCTAAACAGTTGAGTCTTACGCCTTTTATTGTCAATTCGCGCCGTTCCGAGGTTTTGGTGCAGGACCTGCTGAAAGACGACTATCCTATTCTTTGCGAGGGCTTGCATACCACTGCGGTTCTCCTCGACAAGCGTTTGAAAAACAGGAAGATTTATGTTCGCGCCCACAATGTGGAACACGATTATTACAATGGTCTGGGCGACACTGAAAGATGCGGTTGGAAGAGGCTGTTCTATCACACAGAAGCATGGAAACTAAGGCGTTATGAGTCAGTGTTGAAGAAAGCGTCAGGCATTTTTGCCATTTCTCAACAAGATGCCGAGTATTTTGGAAAGCGATATAAGAATGTTGTGCTCGTTCCTGGATTCAATTCCGCTGACTCTGTATGCTCGGAAATAGGTAGAGGAGATTATGTCCTGTATCATGGCAATCTTTCTGTGAGAGAGAATGAAGATGCTGCCAAGTGGTTGATAGAGAATGTGTTTTCTGAGCTTGACCTGCATTGTATTGTGTCGGGACTGGATCCTTCTGATAAGTTGATAAAACTGGCCGAAAAGTACAGCAATGTCACCTTGGTGGCCAATCCCGACGATGCCGAAATGATTGACCTTTTGCGACAGGCGCAGGTGAATATACTGGTAACGAATCAGCCTACAGGATTGAAACTAAAGTTGTTAAATGCACTTTATAATGGGCGCTTCTGTCTGGTCAATTCTGACATGGTGAAGGGAACTTCGTTGGAAAGCCTTTGCGTGGTGGCCGATGAGCCCGAGCAGATGATTGCTGAAATCAAGCGGCTGATGGAAGAGGACTTCACTGATGACAACATTGAAGAACGCGATACACAGATGAGGCAGCTTTATGATAATGAGGCCAATGCGCAAAAAATCATTAGTGCCATTTACTCATAACTTTTCAACACTAAACTTTCAACTGACTCTAAACTCTATACTCTAAACTCTATACTCTAAACACTAAACTCTCAACTATTCCATCTCCGAGCAAATCACCGTCCCATTCTTGCAGTTGGCGATGCG
>CAMYXV010000016.1 GCA_947303055.1 uncultured Bacteroidales bacterium | reverse complement strand
CCGAGCTTTACACTGAGTGGTTTAAGATTACTTTTGAGGAAATGACGCATCATGCGTCCATTTTCCAGCCCTAATCCTCATCCTCTACCTGTCATTTTTTTGCGAAAAAAAATAGTAAATATATTTACTATAAGTATTTTTACTATTTTTGCCGCGAAATTAAAATTGAAAACGTTTAAAAACTTACTACTATGAAGCACAAATTTCGCATGATTATCGGAATGCTTTTGTTAGCTATTCCGTTGTGTATGAACGCACAAGTAAAGCCTGTTAAGGTTAACCAACAAGACAAAAACGAAGTAAATCCCAAAGAAAATGTTGAGAAGCCTGAGAAACCCGAAAAGCCGAAAGGCGGTTTGGAAATGCCCAAAATCTCTGGCTTCGTGCAAGGCATGTACCAAGCCAACCTGAGCGACAAAGGAGACCTTCTCGACAACACCTTGAGAATGCGCCGTGTTCGTCTTTCGGTCGACGGTAACCTTTCGAAAACTGTGAGCTATAAAATCCAAGGCGACTTCACCCGCAGCCCCATGCTGGTTGACGCATATGTGAAGTACAAACCCTGCAGAGAGTTTGCCATCCAAGTCGGTCAATTCAAGACCCCGTTCACCTTGGAAAGCCCCATCAACCCTGTCAACCTCGAGATCTTCGACTATGGTGAGAGCGTCAAAGGACTCACAGGCTACAGCGACGTTTGTGGCGTGGGTTCATTGGGCCGTGACCTCGGTATCATGGCTACTGGTAGCCTCTTCCCCGTGGAAGGCGAAGAAGGTTACCAATACAGTATCGTTGACTACTCCATCGGCGTGTTCAATGGCAACGGTGCCAACCAACTCGACAACAACAACCGCAAGGACCTTGTCGGTCGCCTCGAAGTGCATCCTGGTCTGAAAGCCTTGACTTTGAGCGGTTCGTATTATTATGGCAAGTATTATAAAGACGAAGATTTCAACGGCACCCGCAACCGCTGGGCAGCAGGTTTGCAGTACAACGATGGTAAGCTTGTGATTCGTGGCGAATACCTAAACAGCACGACGGGCTATCAAGGTTTTGAAGGCGAAGAAGCACCCAAACAATTCAATAGCAAAGGCTACTACGCTGTGGCTGGCTACAACTTCCAATTTGGCAAGGAAGGCAAGGAACAGAAACTGATGCCTGTGCTAAGGTATGAGCATTTTGAGCAGCAAACAGGCGTTTTGGGACTCCATACTGCTGATTACGTTATTTATATGCTTCCTAATTTTTCTGCTCCAACGAGTTATTACACTGTCGGCATCAACTATTGGCCTCTCAAAAGCGTGAATTTCAAACTTGACTATTCATTCATTGATGGTTACAAAAATGTTGAGGGTATATTTAACAAGAATCATTCCCACCGCGTGGTGGCTATCCTGAGCTATAAATTTTAAATCTTGAATCTTAAATTTTGAATCGTTATGGCAAACAATAACGCATCCAACCTTTGGAAAAAGGAAGACTGGCTGGCCGTGTGGATTGGCTTCATCGTCATCGCCATCGGCTGCATCTCCATCCTTACCCAGAGCTTCGACTTCTCCGCCGCCAAGTTCAGCACCTGGCATTGGTGGGAAAACGTAGACGAAAAGAAATCTCTTATTGACCAATTCAACGGTGCCTTCTGGATCAAGTTGCTCCGCACCTTCTTGGTGCTCGGCATCCTGTTTGCCATCGGCATCAAGCTGCAAGGCGAGAAGATCGGCAAGTTCATTCCAGCCTTCATCGTGCTGTTCATCATCTGCATCGTGGTGCGTCTGGTGAGCGCCGAGTTCACCCTGAACCGTTACCTCGAGTGGGCCTTCTGGGCCTTACTCATCGGCCTGTTGATTTCCAACACCGTCGGCACGCCTGAATGGCTGAAACCTGCCATCCGTACGGAATTCTACATTAAGACGGGTTTGGTCATCATGGGCTTCTCAGTGCTGTTTTCCAACATCGCCAAGTTCGGCCTGTACGGTCTCGGCATCGCATGGATTGTGACGCCTATCGTCATCATCTTCATGTGGTGGTTGGGCACTAAAGTGCTGAAGATCGACAACAAGCCTCTGGTCATCACATTGGCTTCGGCCACCTCGGTGTGCGGTACCAGTGCCGCCATTGCTACGGGTGCTGCCTCCAAGGCCAAGAAAGAAGACCTCTCGCTGGCCATCAGCATCTCCATCATCTTCACCATCCTGATGATGGTGTTTGAACCTATGATCATCCGTGCCTGCGGCATGAACCAACTCATGGGTGGTGCCCTCATCGGCGGTACCGTCGACTCGACGGGTGCTGTGGTCTTAGCCGGTAACGCCCTCGGCGAGGAAGCCGAACAGGCCGCCGTGCTCGTGAAGTCCATCCAGAATATCCTCATTGGCTTCATCGCCTTCTTCGTGGCCATCTTCTTCGCCACCAAGGTTGACAAAGACCCGAACCAGAAAGTCGGTGCCGGAGAAATCTGGAACCGCTTCCCGAAGTTCATCATCGGTTTCTTCGTGGCTTCACTCGTTGCCTCCTTCATCATCCAACCCCTCACCAAGGGTATGGATTTCAACGGTGCCTCAGCCGTGAAGGCCATCAACGGCGTGCTTGACCAATACAAGAACTGGGCCTTCGTGTTGGCTTTCACCAGCATCGGCTTGGACACCAACTTCAAGAGCCTCTTCAAGCGTATGCAAGGCGGCAAGGTGCTCTGGCTCTACATCATCGGCCAGCTCTTCAACATCGCCCTTACGCTGTTTGCAGTGTGGTTCCTGCTGTCAGGAAAGATCTTTGAAGTGCCTTCCCTCGATATGTTCAAGTAATGAACAAAAACCACAAAATATTCAAAGTGATTACCATCGTAGTGGTGGTAATCACTTTGTTTTTGGCTGGCTGGATCATGGCCAATCAGCTCGGCCTTGTCGAAGGCTACGACTTCGGCGCGGGTGCTTATTACTATGCCGACATCCCTACCGAGCAATACAACGAAATCGACAAGGAAGGTGCCTATCAGACCTCCGTGCCGAAATGGATCTTCTACGTCCTCTTCTTCGCCTGGGGCTGGCTGATGTGGCGACTTTGGGTGTGGATTGAGACTAGGGGAAAGAAATAGACCACAAATACCTTAATTCCATTTTTTCTTTGTAACTTTGCCACAATAGAAAACAATGGAATTCCATGCAAATCCCTGATATTCAAAATATACTGGCTGAATTAACGCGTTATATAGGAGAAACGCCAAATGAGATTCTGCCCATTGCGGAGTCGGGTTCGGCGAGAAAGTATTTCCGCATCGTTACCGACAAACGCAGCCTGATTGGCACCTATAGTAGCAACATCGAAGAAAACGAGGCTTTTCTCTGCTTCAGCAAGCATTTTCATGACCTTGGACTCAACGTGCCTGAGGTTTATGCCGTCAACGCTGAGCGTACTTGCTATCTACAAAGCGACTTTGGCGATGACAATTTGTTTGCGCATGTGCAGAAAGCTTTAATGGCAAATGTCGGCCCTTCGACGGGCTCAAGGACCTTGGGCTCTGACAGCCGCTTCGCGTCATTGCGAGGAACGAAGCAATCCAGTTTAGCCGGCCCTTCGACTCCTTCGACAAGCTCAGGAACCGAGGGCTCAGGGACCTTGATTTCACTATACAAGAAAGCTTTGAGTCATTTGGTCAAGCTGCAAGTGCTGGGTCATCATGGCTTAGACTACAGCAAGGCCTACCCTACCGAGCGCTTCGACCGGCAGGCCATCATCGACGACCTCAATTACTTCAAATACTACTTCGTGAAGCCCCACGAGGAGATTGACTTCAACGAGACGCGGTTGGGTAAGGACTTCGAGGCTTTCGCCGACTTCGTCAGCCAAGCGCCCTGCGACTTTTTCATGTACCGCGACTTCCAGTCAAGGAATATCATGCTCAAGGACGGCGAGTTGTATTTCATCGACTTCCAAGGTGGACGTAAAGGCCCTTTGAACTACGATGTAGTCTCGCTGCTCTATCAGGTGAAAGCACAGATTCCACAAGCGACACGCGACGAACTGGTCGAATATTACAAAGCTGAGCTATCCCGATACTTGAGCCCCGAGGCCGTCAAATTCGATACCTTCCAACCTTATTTCGTTTACCTGCGCTTGATGCAGGTGCTGGGCGCCTATGGCTTTAGAGGCCTCATCCAGAAGAAGTCGCACTTCATCGAGAGCATCCCTTACGCCTTGACGGAATTGAAAGCATGGAATGAAAAACACCCGATAAACGCATACCCAGAACTCCAACACATCCTCTCCCAACTTTCCACTCTCAACTATCCACTTCCAACTGACTCTCAACTCTCAACTCTCAACTCTAAACTCACAGTAAACATTAACAGCTTCTCGTTCAAGAAAGGCTATCCTTCTGACTTCAGCGGCAACGGCGGCGGCTACGTGTTCGACTGTCGTGCCCTGCCCAACCCGGGCCGCGAGCCGCAATTCAAGACCAAGACTGGCCGCGACTGGGAGGTCATCGACTACCTGATGGCCAAGCCTCCCGTCCACGTCTTCCTCGACCACGTGAAAGGCATTGTCGGACAAAGTGTCGACAACTACCGCGAGAGACATTTCAGCAACCTGATGGTCTCCTTCGGCTGCACGGGCGGTCAGCACCGCTCCGTCTTCTTCGCGCAGACCATCTACGACTGGCTGAAGGCCACCTACCCCGACATCCATCTGAAACTGAATCACATCGAACGCAAAATCACGGAGGAAACTGGCTTATGAGTCCAAGAATCGAAACCACCGCCATGATATTGGCCGCAGGCCTCGGCACGCGCCTCAAAGCACTGACCCAAGACAAGCCCAAGGCTTTGGTAGAGCTTAACGGCAAACCATTGTTGCAGCATTGCATTGAGAACCTCATCGCCAACGGCTTCCACCATATCGTCATCAACGTGCATCACTTCGGTGAGCAGATTATTGACTTTGTGGAAAGCCATCCTTTTGACGCAGAAATCGAGATTTCCGATGAGCGCGATCTGCTGATGGACACGGGCGGCGGCATCGTCAAGGCCACGCCCCTATTCAAGGATTCAAAAGCCGTTTTGGTGCATAACGTGGACATCATCAGCAATGTCAACCTTGGTGAGATGAGTCAGCAATTCCTTGATTCGAAAGATGATGCTTGGCTACTGACGCAAGACAGGGAGACGAATCGGAAGTTGTTGTTTGATGATGAGAACCAGCTTGTTGGGTGGATGAATAAGGCTGAACAACGATTTAAATGGGTTGATGAATCAAAGTCGGCCCTTCGACCCTTCGACAAGCTCAGGGCTCAGGGACCTTCACTTAAAGAAATGGCCTTCAGCGGGCTGCATTTTTTCCGTAGCGATTTGTTTGCTGCGTTTGAAGACAAGCCTCAGAGTGTCATTGATTTATACCTCAATTTAGCCAAAACCAACCGCATCATTTCCAAGCCCATCCAACCTGACTACTGGTTCGATTTAGGCAAGCCCGAGCAACTCGAAGCCGCTGAAAATTATTTAAATACACTTTGACATGAGCGGAAGCACCTTTCTATCCAAACTGGCGAGCCATATCCAAAGCCACTACGACCTCACAAAACAAGAGCTGACCGTAGTCTTCCCCAACAAACGTGCAGCTTTTTATCTGCGCAACGAGTTCAAGAAGAATTGTCAACAGACCCTTTGGCTGCCGCAAATGATTTCCATCGAGGAAGCTATCACCCAATGGAGCGGCATTACCCTTGCTGACAATTTAGACCTGCTGTTTGAACTGATTGACATTGACGCTCAACTACATAAAGAGCAAAACAGCGACCTCAGCGTTTTCGGTAGCCAAGCCGCACAAATGGCCAAGGACTTCGACGAAATCGATCAATATGGCATTGACGCGAAGCATTTGTTCAACTTCGTTTTGGACAACAAAAAGCTGGAGCTCTGGAACTTCGATGAAGAAAAAAGCAAGGAAAAGGAACTGAAATACTTGCAATTCTTCTCCTCGCTATACGATTATTACCTCAGGCTTCGCGACAGGCTGACCAAACAAGGCAAAGGTTATTATGGTATGGTAACCAGATACTTATCCGAGTTACCAGAGGATGAACTGATAGCTAAAATTGGCGACAGACGCATCATCTTTGCCGGATTCAACGCCTTGACCACTACGGAAGAGCGCATCATCAACACCTTGATGAGAAATGGCAAAGCTGAAGTGTTTTTTGACTACGACAGTTATTATGTCGAGGACGAGAACAACGAGGCCGGACTCTTTACCCGCAAATACAAACAACGCCACCCCCAATGGCTGGAAAACGGCATCTCCAACGCGCTGACGACCGAACCCAAGACCATCCACATCATCAGTGCCAGCGGCAACGCGATGCAAGCCAAAGCCTTGCAGGCGAAACTCCAAGAAACGCAAGATGAGAAAGGAGCCAAAGCCCTGCAAGACAAACCCGCGGAAACGAAGGATGAGAAACAAGCCGTCATCCTTGCCGACCAAAACCTGTTGATTCCCGTTTTGAACGGCATCCCAGAGTCCTATTCTGGCTTCAAAGTCTCTATGGGTTACCCCATAGCAAAAACACCTGTAAACCAACTGGTTAAGGAGTATTTCGCCTTGTATCGCCACAACAAAATCTCACGAAAGCTTACCGAAAACGACATCGAACGGACCGCAGAAAGTTGGTATATCTGGCCCATCCTACGCTTAATGGACCTTGAAATCGTCAAAATCATCTTCCCAAAAAACGAGCTTGAAGCCTTCAACCGTTGGAAATACGAGGCAGTAAGCAACGGCAAGTTCATCTTCGAGGAGAGCGACCTTGAGGCATTACTGCAGGCACCCAACATTCAGACATTTTTGAGCGTTGTCCTAACTGGAGAAGACCATCCGTCACCTGTCAGAATGTTGGACAATGTCAACCAAATAATGGCTTTCATCGCCGACATGATTCAATCAAAGAGTGAGCAAAACGAGAACGTGTTCCTCCTTAACCAGGTTAGCGAAATCGGGAAAATCATCAGCCGCCTCCAAAAAGTCGTGGAACAAAACTCAAGATACATCAAAGATTCGCACAGCCTTGAGGCGCTTTATAAAGTATTGACTTCGGCATCAAGCCTGAAGTTGAACAGCAGCGACACTGAAGGCTTGCAAATCATGGGCTTGTTGGAGACCCGCAACCTCGACTTTGAACGGTTGCACCTGCTCAGCGTCAACGAGGGCATTTTGCCACCCGACAAATCGCGAGGCAGTTTCATCCCCCAGTTCATCCGCCATGCCTGCGGGCTGCCAGGCTATGCGGAAAGTCAAGCCGTCATTGCCTATCATTTCTACCGCCTACTGCAAAACGGAAAGGACATTTATTTGTACTACAACAATTTGGGCGACACATCAGGCGGTGAGGCCAGCCGATTCATCCTGCAAATCATGCATGAACTGGCCAAAAACACCAATATCAAGGTTGAGGAAGAGTCGTTCAGCAGCACGGCCAAGTCTTCCATGGAGATGGTGGAACTCAGTGCACAGAAAGCCAATGCCTTAGACCGCCTCCATTACCTCATCGAAGAGAAAGGCCTCTCCCCTTCCGCTTTGTCCACCTACCTGAATTGTCCGTTGAAATATTATCTGAGGTATATCGCCCAAATTGAGGACAACAGCGTCGAGGAAGACACAGGCGTCAATGTCATCGGGACCATCATTCACGACACGTTGGAATACCTGTTTGCCGACTACCTGCCGAAAGACGGAAAAACACAAATCATTGACAAAGAACTCTTTGACAAAGTCATCAAGCCGCAATGGGAACAAAAGCTGGCTCAATCCATCGCGAAAAACCTACCCAACGGCCTTCCGGATATAGGTTTCAATTACCTGAACCACGTCACTATTGAGCAACAACTGAAAAACTACCTAAACTACACTTCCAAGCAATTGGAAAACAACACCTTGACCCTATTGGAAACCGAAGGTGAACTGCGAACAAAGCTTCAAACTGACCATGGAGACTGCATTTTCTACGGCCGCACCGACCGCATTGATCAATTCGATGGTCTCATCCGCGTCATTGACTACAAGACCGGCCATGTGGCTAGCACCGACCTCAAGATACCCGTGCGCCACCAAAGCGAAAGCGACCTCGAGTTTCTGAAACTCATACCCGAGAAAGCGCTTCAGCTGTTGCTCTATAAGTATATGTATCTCAAGGAAAATCCTTCCATATTGTCCGAGCAAGTAACTGCCGCAATCCACGGATTGAAATATGCCAATGCTATCGAATTTGAACTTTCCAAGACTGCTCCTAAAAAAGACGACGCTGATGCCGACATCAACTTTTTAGAGGACAGCACTTTCATTAACGACATGGAAGCCATGCTTGAAGCCGTGGTAGACGAAATGCTTGACACACAAATTCCCTTCGAACAAGCCGAAGACGACAAGAAATGCAGCTATTGTGAATTTAAGCTGATTTGCAAGAGGTAAGATTTAGTTTAGCACTATCTCTTTCACCATCTCCTTCCCCACCATCTCATTCAAGTTCTTCAACAACAAAGACTTGGAATAGCTCAACTCACTACGAAGCGCATCACTGTCAACGCGGACAAACAGCACATTGTTTTTTATGGAAAGGTCGATGGTGTGCGAGGCAATAAACGGTCCGACCACCTTGGGCCATGAGTTGATGACCTTGACTTCGTCCAGATAGCCCGAACCTCGGCGTTGTTCATAGAACTCCTTGATGAGCTCGCCGAGCGGTTTCATGTCAAAGTACACCATGGTCACCTCCTATCTCTTTAACCTCACCTTTCACCACCTCAAAGATTTTGTGGTCGATGTTGGTGTTCTCAAACAGCTTTTCCACCCTATTCTGCTGTGTGTCAGTGATGAATACCTGACCAAAATGCTCATCTCCAACCAAGCGAACGAGCTTCATCACGCGCTGGTCGTCAAGCTTGTCGAAGATGTCGTCCAATAACAAGATGGGCTTGTAGCCAATCTTTTGGTAATTGAACTCGAACTGTGCTAAACGTATCGAGACCACAAACGACTTCTGCTGTCCCTGCGAACCGAAACGTTTCAGCGGATGGCCGTCCAGGGCAAACTCCAAGTCGTCCTTGTGGATGCCCACGTTGGTGTAGCCCGAATAACGGTCCTGTTGCAGGCTTTCCTCCAACAACTCATGCAACGGCTTTTCATCCAAACGCGACTGATAGAGGACATTCACTTTCTCCGTGCCGCCCGAAACAATCTCGTAATAATGCTGGAAAATCGGCAGGAAATCCTCCAAAAACTGGCGACGCTTGGCATGGATATCATCGGCATGTTGGGCCAGCTGGTCATCCCAAAGACGAAGCAACTCACGGTCGAAATGGCGGCTTTCGGCAAACTGTTTCAGCTGTATGTTGCGTTGCAGTAAGGCACGGTTATATTTCAGCAGGGCGTTGAGATACAAGGGGTCGAACTGCGAAATCACGCCGTCGATGAACTTACGACGCAAGTCGCTGCCCTCGTTGATCAGGTCGCGGTCGTAGGGCGAAATCATCACCAAAGGAAACCTGCCGATGTGGTCGCTGAGACGGTCGTATTCCTTCTTGTTGAAGCGGAACGACTTCTTCTGGTCTCGTTTCTGCACGCACGACACCAGCTCATCATCCTTGCCATCGTGAGAATACACGCCATGGATGGCAAAGAAATCCTGCTCATGACGGATGTTCTGCTTGTCTGTCGCGCTGAAAAAACTCTTGCAAAATGAAAGGTAATAGATGGAATCGAGGATGTTGGTCTTACCTGCCCCATTCAAGCCCACGAAACAGTTGACGTTCTCCGACAGCTGCAAATCAGCTGATTCGCAGTTCTTGAAGTTGGTCAGTTTGAGTTCGTGTAAATACATGACTTCAGACTTCGGGCCCTTCGACAGGCTCAGGGACCCTTAGCGGTCGTTGAGCTTGTCGAAACGCCGACTTTAAAGTTTACTTAAGTCTATCCTAAGCGTCAGGAAATTGGGCGAGCCAACGATGTTGTTTCTCGAACGGGCATAGTCGAGTTGGAAAGCCTTGATCTTGATGCCAAAGCCAGCCGAGAAACCGACCAAGCTACGTGCCTCGGGCACACCCATATTGCGATGCGTTTCGTAGTTGTAGGACGCCCTCAAGAACAGGTTCTTTCCCAAGGCCATTTCACCGCCAACGACCAAATGGCAACCCAAATTGGTGAAGAACTTCGCGGCTTTCGAAGGCTCCTGGTATTCTCCAGTGATGGGGTCGTAATAACCGGCCAAGTCAAGTGGATCCTCATAGAGCTTGTTCCAATGCTGTATGTCCTTGTAACCCAAGATGATGGTCAACGGCAAGTGGTCGAGTTTCTTGGAAGCCATGAAATCCACGGAAAAAGGCAACCATAAGTTGTTCACATTCAACTCCTGGCAATAAATCTGTCGACCGATGTTACGTGCGGCAAGCGTAAATGCCCAATTGGAATAGGACCAGTAGGTAGCCGCCACATCCACGCCAATAGCACCAGCACGACCTGCTTCATATTGCACACCGGCATATTTCAGGTTGGCACCAATGCTCCATTTGTCGGTCAGTTCGCGGCCCCAACCAAGGGTGACGGCATAGTCCGACACATTGAACGTGCTGCCGTCGGTATAGCCACTCTCGGAGGCATACTGCATAGCACCATAGTTGTAGTACTGCACTGATGTCGCAAAGCTGCCCAGTTTCTCAAAGGTATGGCTGTATTGCACCGCGCCGAAGTTCGTGCCCAGGTTGAAATCGCCAACATACGACAAAGACAACTGGTTGTTCATCTCGGGCGAGATGGCCGAAGGATTGAAAACGGCCGTCTGCAAATCGCCGTCATGCACGGGCAAAGGTAGTCCGCCCAAAGCCACCACACGGGCCGAGTTGGCATCTGTCAAGGCACGATACAAGCCATTGCTCACTTGTGCTTGAGCTTGCAAAGCGAGGATTGACAGCACCAAAGAGCCTATTATGTAGAGTGTTCGTTTCATATTTCCAAATTTTGTGGATAACGGCATTTGTTTGATTATTATTGCCTTAAACTGCGATTATTTGTCCACCAGTCCCATGCCCGTCTTTACCAATTTGCCTTCCTCTTTCAGCTGTGAGGCCAGCTTGTCAAGCATACCGTTGACGAAACGTCGGCTTTCGGGCGTACTGTAAAACTTCGAGATTTCAATATATTCGTTGATGGTGACCTTCACGGGGATGGAATGGAACTCGATAAACTCCGTCAAAGCCATGAAAATCAGTATCTTATCCATCAAAGCTAAACGGTCGTAATCCCAATTGGAGATATTGGCTTTCACCAGCTCCATGTATTCATCGGCATGAAGTATCGTCTTCTCGAACAGCTTGACTACAAACTCCTTATCCTCTTCCTCGTTTTTATAGACTGGAGGCAACATACTGGAAGCATCGAAGCTAGCGGGCAACTCACTTACAAACTTCCACAGCAGATAGATGGCCAGCTGATAGTCGCTGTTGAACGAGAGGTCGCGGTCGGAATAGAAATCGTAAAGCAACCCATCCTCGGGCATGTAGGTGTCAATCACCGTAACCAAGAAATGCTTGTCGTCGCTGAAGCTGTCCTTACCATTGTTCATATACTCCTGATACTCAGGTGTCTCCGTCAGCTTCACAAACATGTTGCGAATGAAGTCCTCGCGAGCATCGGCCCAATTGATTTTGTAGTGTTCCTCAAGCTTCATCAAGTGTTTATTCTCATCCAAAACCTTGAGAATCCGATTGTTGACAAACTTCAAATTGGGATTCAAGTCTTCCTCAGTTGGAAAATGTTTCTGCTTGTTCTCTTCGATACGGCGTTCAGCAAACTGCCTGATTTCGACCCAGAAAGAAAGCTGGTAGACAAAAAGCTTGTACAAGTCATCGACCCCTTCAAGCAACTGGCGCTCGGCTTGAGGAAGGTTGGAACTCTCGGACTGATGGTAGGCATAAATGGATTGTAACGCCTTGACTCTCAAAAATCTTCTATTCAACATAAGGTTGCTTGTTTAGCTTAGAAACAAAATGCAAAAGTAGGAAAAATTCTCTTTCCAGTCCATAGAAAGATTATTTTTCCTCAACAAGGAAAATATGAAAGAAATTGTATATCTTTGCATTTGCATTTTTAGCAGAAACTAACTCATTAAAATAAGAAACACCATGAAGAAAAAATTCATCTGCCCCATCTGCGGGTACGTACACGAAGGAGAGGAAGCCCCCGAGCGCTGCCCTCAATGCAGACAAATCGTCGAATGGAAAGTCGTTGACGAGAATGCTGCTTTGAACTTTGTCACCGAACATGTCATCGGCATCGCCAAAGACACCGGCGACGAAATGATCAAGGACCTCAATGCCCAGTTTATGGGTGAAGCCACCGAGGTAGGCATGTACCTGGCCATGAGCCGTCAGGCCGACCGCGAAGGTTATCCCGAAATTGCCGAGGCCTTCAAGCGCTATGCCTTCGAAGAGGCCGACCACGCCTCACGCTTTGCCGAATTGCTGGGTGAAGTGGTTTGGGACACCAAGACCAACCTCTACAAGCGTATGATTGCCGAGTGTGGCGCCTGCGAAGAGAAGATGCGTATCGCCCGCGTGGCCAAAGAACGCAACCTCGATGCCATCCACGACACCGTCCACGAGATGGCCAAAGACGAAGCCCGCCACGGCAAAGGCTTTGAAGGTTTATATAAACGTTATTTTGAATAATCAAAGCACAGGAGATTCCCTTCGGGAATGGAGTCCATGTTTATTATATTTAAATTTGAATCTCCATTCCCGCAGGGAATCTCAACTGAACAACTAACAACTAATAACTGAAAAAATGATTAGCAAGAAATTAGCAAAGGCCATCAACGACCAGATTAACGCTGAGATGTGGTCGGCCTACCTCTATCTGAGCATGTCTCAGGACATCTACGCTAAAGGCTTCAAAGGTATCGCCCATTGGTTCAAAGTGCAGTTCCTCGAGGAGCAAGCTCATGCTGCCATCATGATCAACTACATGCATTCGCAAGGCGCCAAGGTCATCCTCGCCCCCATCGCCAAGGTGCAGACCGAATGGAAGACCGTATTAAAGGCTTTCGAAGACACCCTTGAGCACGAGAAGAAGGTGACCGCCATGATCAACAACCTCTGCGACATCGCTGACGAAGACAAAGACCGTGCAGCCGCTAACTTCCTCGCCTGGTTCATCGACGAGCAGGTGGAAGAGGAAGAGAACGCCCTTGACCTCATCACCCAATGCAAGATGATCGGCGACAACCTGAATGGCATGATTATGCTTGACAAGGAACTCGGCGCCCGCGTGTATGTCACGCCTTCACCGCTGGCCAAAGGTGAATGATTCATTGTAGAGACGGTGTGCACACCGTCTCTACCAACCTAAACGAAAAAACTCCGCCGTTCGATGATCAGCGGAGTTTTTCTTTGATTTGTTGAAACATCATAATTCCCCAGCCTGTTTCTTCGCCCAATACACCTTGAAATCTTCATAGTTCTTTTCCAAGAGCGTCGGCGTGTCAAGGCCGTAGGGGCACTTGCTGCTGCATTGGTTGCAGTGCTTGCACTTCTCGATGAGTTTCATCTTCTCGGCCCATTCTTCAGTGAGGTAGACACTATATGGAGCGCGTTTCAGGAAAAGGCTCATTCGGGCGCAGTTCTCGATTTCGATTCCAACCGAGCAGGGCTGGCAATAGCCGCAGCCGCGGCAGAACTCACTTGAGAACTCGGCACGTTCCTTCTCAATCTTGCGCCATGAAGCGGAAGACAGCTCGGGTTCATGATCCTGGTACGAAATGAACTCATCCAACTCGCTCTCACGCTGTATGCCCCAAATCGGCAATGCATGGTCAAACTGGTTGAGGAAAGCATAGGCCAAAGCCGAGTCATTGATGAGACCGCCCGCCAAGGCTTTCATGCAAATGAAGCCCATGTTGTGCTTGTAGCAAGCCTCCACAATCTTCTGGTCTTCCTCCGAAGAGAGATAGGAGAACGGATATTGCAGCGTGTCATAGCAGTCGCGCTCGATGGCTTCCATGGCCACATTCTGGCGGTGGTTACTGATGCCGATAAACCGAACCTTGCCTTGGCGTTTAGCCACTTTCATGGCATCATACAAACCTTCCTTGTCACCTGGTCGAGGGCAATAATCGGGATTATGGAATTGGTAGATATCCAAATAATCGGTCTTCAGGTTTTTCAAAGTGGTATGAAGGTCTTTCCAAAACTCCTCGATGCTGGTTGCAGCCGTTTTGGAAGCGATGAGCACTTTGTTGCGACGGTCGCCAAAAGCGGCACCTATCTTCTCCTCGCTGTCGGTATAAAACCGCGCTGTGTCATAAAAATTGATGCCATTGTCGTAGGCCTTGTGCAACAGATATACCGCTTCCTTTTCGCTGACACGCTGAATGGGCAAAGCACCGAAGCCATTCTTGTTCACCTTCAAGTTGGTCTTCCCTAATGTGATGATCTTCATGACTACCTGAATTTTGCACAAAAATAGAAAAATAATTGATACACACCAACTTTTCGACCCGAAAAAAAACACAAACCAACGAAAAACGTTATTTTTGCAAAAATTCTATAAGATGAAGATTCTCATCCTCAATGGTCCCAACCTCAACCTTTTAGGCAAGCGCGAGCCTGAAATCTACGGCACCGTTTCTTTCGAAGATTACCTGCCCAAAATGCGCGAGCATTTTCCCCAACACGAAATAGCCTATTTCCAATCCAACCACGAAGGCATCTTGATTGACAAACTGCAAGAAGCTGACACACAATACGATGCCGTAGTGATGAACCCTGGAGGCTATGCCCATACATCCATCGCCCTCGCCGACTGCATCCGTGCCATCAGCATACCCGTTGTTGAAGTACACATTTCCGACATTTCTAAAAGGGAGCCTTACCGCCAGCATTCCTTCACCGCCGAAGCTTGCGTGAAGTGCATTTCGGGATTAGGAATGGAAGGGTATGATAAGGCGATTGAGGCGCTGGAGACGCGATGAATCGTTAAGAGACGCGATAAATCGCGTCTCTACAAGGTAAAATCGTTTTCCTTTAAATCGCTGTATTTCTTTTTGCCTCCAAGGATGCTCTGGAAAACGATGTTCTTCCGATAGATGCAACTCACCAGCTTGTGCTCGTTATAGCTGCGTTTTTTGCGCAAATCCCTTAGCCTCTTGTAGAAATCCCAATGGGCCTTGAAGACCATTTGGAAGTCTTTCGCACAGCCTTCAAAGAGGAACTTGAACGCTGCCACCCAATCAAGAAAGATGCGATAGAGGATAATGCGATGCACACGACGCTTGGGCAAGTTCTTCACCAACATCGAGAGGTTGTTACGGAAGTTCAGATAGGTCTTACGAGGCGAGTTCTTCGATAAAGTACCGCCACCAATATGATAGACCCACGACTGCGGGCAACAGTACACTTTGTAACCCGCATTCTTCAGCCTCCAGCACAGGTCTATCTCCTCCATGTGGGCAAAAAAACTGTCATCAAGGCCACCAATCTGATGATACAAGTCGGCGCGGACAAACATACAGGCGCCCGTGGCCCAGAAAACCTCTTTCGGATCGTCGTACTGGTGCTCGTCTTTCTCCAAGTTTTGGAACACACGACCGCGACAGAAAGGATAGCCGTACTTGTCGATGAAGCCGCCACTGGCACCAGCATATTCAAACTGTTCCTTGTGGTAGTACGACAAAATCTTGGGCTGACAGGCGGCAATTTGCAGGTCTTTGTCCATCAATTCGATGATAGGTTCAATCCAGTGGGGTGTCACCTCGATATCAGAATTGAGCAGCACATAATACTGCGCCTCAATCTGTCGCAAAGCCATATTGTAGCCCATGGCGAAACCGCCATTGCAGCCATTCTCAATCAAACGGATTTCCGGGAACCGTTCCTTCATTAGGGCCACAGAATCGTCAGTCGAAGCATTGTCGGCCACCACAATCTCAGCCAACGAAGGGTCGCAATTAGCAATGACAATAGGCAGAAACTCCTCAAGGAATTTCCGCCCATTGTAGTTCAATATGACAACGGCTACTTTCATGCTTCTTCCGTTTTAGGCCTTTCGTGTTTCCAACGGCGGTGCGACCACAGCCAGTTGTCGGGGTTGGCCTCGATGAAACGTTCCACACAGCGTACATATGGTTCCATGATTGCTCTGGTTTCCGCCTCTTTCGGGCAGTCGGTAACCAGTTCAAAAGTCACTTCATAACGCCCCCTGCCCTTCCGCACCATGTTGACGAAAACCACGGCATAGTCCAACTTCTTGGCGATGCGCTCAATTCCCGTAAACCAGCAAGTGTCCTGATGCAAGAACTCGGTCCAATAGTCCGTTGCCAAACCATGGGAGGTCTGGTCGGCCATCATCAGCACGGCGGTCTGGCTCTCACGCAATTGGGCCAAGCGTCGCAACACCGAATTCGATTCCACCATTTCCAGCGGGCTGTCGTAGGTGCGCATATACAACATAAGCTTTTCAAAGACTGGGTTTTCCACCCTCTTGTACACAGCCAAGCACTGATGTTGTGTGAGATCGGGAAGCATCTTGCCAAACCACTCCCAGTTGCCCGAATGCGGGATGGCGTAAAAGATGTTTTTATGCTGTTCAAAAAGCCGAGTCACCAACTCAGGATTGGTATAGGTGATTCGGCTTTTATAACCATCGGGCTTCATGTTCATCATTTTGGGAGCCTCAACAAACAAATCGCAGAGGTTCTGGTAAAAATGCTTTTCTATGGTCTTTATCTCTCTCGCGTCCTTATCGGGAAATGAACGCAACAAATTCTTTCTGACCACTTTACGCCGATAGCGCAGCACATGATACAGGAGAAAACAATAGCAATCGGACTTCAGATACAGAAGCCAAAACGGATGGATGGACAGAAAACGCACCCAAAACTTCACGATATGAAATCCCAGCTTTGACACGGCTTATCTCGGATTATTGTAAAGGTCTCCGGCATGTGAACCCCAACTGTTTTGGAACTCGGTCTGGTCGATACCCTCGCTGGGCTGGCCAAAGTAACGCGAATAGATTTCCATCTGCCAGCGTGGGTTGTTCACTTCACCGACCACATCGGAATGGATCAGCTGGTAGTCGTTGGCGGCAGAATCCCTCGACATGAACACAAAACGCTTGTTGCGTTGGTTGGCCAAGGTGTAATAATGCCAGATCTCGTAAGGATAAGCACCTGGTTCATTGGGACTTTCCATGATTTTATCGGGCTGTCCGTATTTCAGAAACACATAGCCGCGGTCGGTGCGATAGCCCGGGAACGATGAGGTCTTGAACGACATGTTGACACGGCGCACAGCAGCCAGATACTCGTCAAAGCCCTTTTGCGGATTCATCGGCGAACGCGAGCTCCAGAAATTGAAGAGGAACTGCTGCATGGTCTTCACGTCATCGGTCTTAATCAGATTGACGGAATAGTCGCGCTCAATTTCAGTGCAAATCGGGTCAAGGTAACGGATGTACTTGCGCAGTGTGTCGATTTCGGTGATATTGCTGACGAAAGTGTTGGCGATGTTCACGCCAGCCAAGTCGGCCATATCGTAAGTCACGCTCGGGTTGCTGCGTTGGAAGAACCAACTCTTGGAGCAAATCAAGGCATTGCTGCGGTCGTGCATCTCGACGACAAGGTAATAGTTGCCCGAAGGCAAATCCTTGATATCGATGGAATTGAACAGCACATCGACCTTGTTCACGTCATAGCGTTTGTTATAAGAATAGTTCTGCATACGGTTCGACGACTCGACCGTCTCGATGTAATAGCTCACCAAAAACTTGCCTTCGTCATACAACTTGTCGCTGTTGTAAAGCTCGACATAGAAGTTCAGTTTGTCCTCCTTCGAGCCATAGAAAGGATACACGCGGGGCAAGAAATCGTAACCGCTCTTGGTGCAGGCCGAGGGCTTTGCCGCCTTGGTGTAGGAATCAAACAACAGGATGTCGGAGATGGCAGGTGTGTTTTCAGGATAATTGACCTCCACGGTGACTTTAACCGTCGGCAAAGTCTCACCGCTGTTCATGTCAGTGACACTGATTTCCATCTCATATTCCCCATTGGGCAGGGTGAAACGCTGCTGGTCGATGAAAGCCCCGTCAAGATTGGCTGTGTCACTCACGATGGGGCTATCCAAGGCAATCTTGGAATAATTACATATCTTTTCCCCTTGGCGGAAGATGGTCTGCACCTCAATGGTCGACTTGAACTTGCCAGGTTCAAACTGCTTGTAGACCGCCGAGTGGCAGTCGAAGGCAATGGCGTTTTCCACGAAAGGCGAAACGCCTGGCGCACAGTATGTGGTCGTGGAAAGGTAGGACTTGAGTCTTTTCGATTTCACTTGGGCTTGGCCCGAAAATGCGACCAACAAAACCAACAAGGTCGCGATTGTTTTTTTTGTAATTGATGTATTCATGATGTTAGATTTTTTGACAAGGCAAAAGTATATACATAATATCCGATTGATTCATTTTTTCGTCTATAATTTCTCAACAAATATCAACAATTTCAATTTATTTATCTGATTTTTAATATTTTAATAAGATTTTTTCAAGTAATACAGCAAGGCTTGCTCCAGATTATTCCCTTGTCCAAGCACAGCCAAAATCTTGTTTGTCCTGCGATTGGTACCGCTATAGGAGATGCCTTCGAGCACGGCTATCTCTGCATCGTTCAAGCCCAAGAGCGCCAAGCAGGAATGACGGAGGTCGGCCACATTCAAGTCGGGGTAGTCCTTCAGGAACCGTGACGAGAAATCTGGGAAACAGCCATTGGCTTCCCTGACCAGCTCGATATAATCCATCTCCTTCAGCTTCAGCTTGGGATAAACGCCCACACTCTTGATCATGATGTCCTTCCCTTCCACCGATTGTACGATTTTCTTCACTATGGCACTCTCGGAAAACGATTTCCAAGCCTCGTCAAAATCAATATGTGGAGCACTCAACTGTTGCGCCATCTGTTCAAGTTCCAAATCCTTGTCCGCGTTCTCCTGTTCATGTTTCTGCTCGATGTCCGTAATCTTGTTCTCTATATGGCTGATACGCCGACGGTTGCGGTAGATGATATACGCCATGAAAGCAATCACCAGAAGCAAAAACAGCGACAGCATCAGCAAAGAGCCGTAGTTATTGCTTTTCGTTGGAATCGTTTCGGCTTTCGGGTTGCTGAACGCATCGAACAGGTATTCTATCTCCATCTTATGGGAGGTCAAACGTGTCTCCATCAAGGAGTTTTCCACATAATAGCGTGTATAGGCCAGTTCTTGGTCGGCCATGCCTTTATCACGGAAAATCTCAGCCAGTTTGGCCGCAGCATCCACGCGAGCAAAACGGTCGCCACTCGCAAAAGCCCGTGCCAGATGCGGAACTGCCGAATCATACTGTTGAAGCTCAAAAAGTTTTGCACCAACGGCCAATTGCATGGGCTCGTCACCCACAGGCATTTGCTGTTCCGCTTTTTCAAACAAGGTCATGGCCTTGTCATAATCCTTCTGCGACTGATAGATGGCCGCTTCGAAACGCAACATGGCCGCCAAATCGGCCTCCGATTCATAATACGAAGCCGCTTTGTGACAGGTCTCAATAGCGGCTTCACGGATGCCGTAGCGATAAAGGATTTCCGACAGACGCGTGTAGGTCAAAGCGATAAAACGGTTAGCATAGGGGTGGTCTTCCCAAGTCTCACGCTGTCGCATCACTTCCAGAGCTTTCAGGTAATGCGTGAAAGCCTCCACATCCTCGTTGGCGAAGGCACATTCCACACCTTTATAATAATAGGCATTGGCGCGAAGAAATTGCAAGTCGGCGTCATCGGGAAACAAAGCGGCGAGACTATCGTAGAAGGCAACCACTGGAGCCAAGTCGGGGCTGTTGGGGGTCAGGCAACGGTTTTTGTAATGTGCCTGCACCTCGCGAAGACGTAGCTCATTGTCGTCCAGCTCTGAAAAAGGCTTTTGCTCATTCCTTTTTCCCAACACATTGACGCTATCCAAAGCCGCTTCTGGTTGGGTCTCCAGCAGGATTTCTATCGTCTTCAGCTCCTTGAAATGATGCGGCGCATCGGCTTCATGTAATGCCGATTTCTGCCTTGAGCAGGCACAAAGCAGTGCTACACAGAGCAAAAGCAGGAGAAATGGAACGCGCATCGCTTTCATCAAACCGCAGTTTTTTCAATTTTGCAAAGATAGAGGTTTTCGGCGGAAAAAAGTTTTTTTTCGGGAAAAAACTCAACCAAAGGAAATTTGTTGTACTTTTGCAGCGGAGATATGGCTGAGTGGTCGATAGCGGCGGTCTTGAAAACCGTTAAGCCGAAAGGCTTCGGGGGTTCGAATCCCTCTGTCTCCGCAAGGGCGGCGCGAGTCGCCTTTATAATGAAAGACCCTGCTGAAAGGCAGTAAGGAGAGATGCCGGAGTGGTCGATCGGGGCGGTCTCGAAAACCGTTGAACGCTTTGCGTTCCAAGGGTTCGAATCCCTTTCTCTCCGCAAAGAAACCGATATAGCAAGTTGAATTTCAACAAGTTATATCGGTTATTTGTTTGGTGTTTTCCCAATAGTTTACCCAAATTTCTGCGGTATCACCAACGGAAAATCTCAGGGTTATCTTTTATAAACGAACTGAGTTCTTCCTTATTAAATCGCCATCCTCTCCCTACCCTACGAGCAATTCTTGCTTTTTGAAGAATCTTTGAATTGAGTATTTCCTGAGCCTTAGTTTTCCCGCATCCAAGAGCCTTAGCCAAACCTTCGACACCTTTTATAGTGATATCTTCTATTTCGGCATCTCTCTTTTCGGTATTCTGCTGATTGTCTGCCGTTGTTTCCTGCTCATCCGTTTTTTGAGGATGAGCATTGGAAAAATACGAGCCAAATCTATCTAAGTAATACCGCTGAAACTCTATGCACTTCATCATAAATTCCAAATAATCCGTTTCCTGCCTCAAACTATCTGAATCATTGTGCCTTTCTTCATCCCTCCTATTTTGTATTTCTTCCCTTGTCGGATAATAAAAATAGGATTGGTATTCTTGAACATCATCCAATCTCTTTATTATCAAATCCTTATCCACGGATGTCGAAAGTAATTCATCAATGGCATCGTTGTATAGTTTATCAAGAACTCTTTGATAGGCTATTTCTGATTCTTCTATCCCAACACCATTATAACACGGCTGTTTGTCATCATTCCTTGAAAGTTCAGTAAGTAAAGCGGCAATCTTCGACATAAGATGATATTTTGTGCAAAGGTATGAATTTCTTGGGGTTATCCGATTGGCTTTTGTCTATGTATATTCGTAAAGAAAAAATCGAATAATTTCAATGCACAAATCCATATCACCCAAAGACGATGTATATAATTAACAATCAATGATTTATGAAAGTATTTGGAATTTGGTTTTGCTTTGAGTTTTTTGTCAATGCTGAGCAGCCCAATACCCCTTTTCCATCTGTTGGGTGTACGGGGGTGGGGCGTTTTTTTCAAGCGTTATCCGCCTTGAAAACAAAAAGAATGCTTTTTGCGTACTGACTTTTAGCCCCAACAGATGAATATGATGATTTTTCGGTAGCATATTTTTAAATTTGCTATTTTTGCGCCTTAGAATTAGTTAATGTAGTTATTATGTCCATATTCAGGAAAACCCCAAAAGTGCATTATGATAATGCAGACATTATATTTGTTGACCCTTGCTATTTCGTGAAAAACGATGAAATTTGGAGGGAATATTGCAAGGATTTCTCTGTAAACAAAAGCCTTGACAAACTTGGCTGTTCACAAGGTCTATGTTTTGCAATTGGCGATACTTTCAAGAACCTACTTGTTTGCGATGATGGAACGGAAATCGGTGCTATATGCTCAGATAGTTATCTCTTTGGCTGTTTCAGATTAGATGAGGTTTTGGATTATAACCCCAATTATGCGCAAGATATGGAGCAATGCCCGTCAAGTTTCATCGTCATTAAAGACTTTACAGGTGATGTCTTTTTTGAAACCAATCGGGAGCGCATCAACGATGAATCACTTCCGATTATTACCATTATCGGCAAGGGGTCTAAGAATTTCAAATCTGTCTTTGATGAATAAAGCCTTTATCGGATGAGATTTGAGGCATCATTTATCATAATCCAAACTCTTTCTTTACTCTTTGCACCGTGCTATTTGACACATTGCAAAGTTTAGCCACATTGCGAATGGAATACCCCTTCTTCAACAGGCTGATAGCCTCGCCATATTCCTCTTTCTTTTGCTCTTTGGTCTTAACCGAACCTTCCTTGCGACCAAGTTTGCCGCCTTTGGCGATGTATTGTTGTCTTCCGCTGCTCAATCTGAATTTGATGTTCTCTCGTTCAAGTTGAGCACAGGTGCTGAGCGTTGCCAACATAATAGGTGCAAAGATGGAAGGCTCGCCACTATCATCGAGCAAGGTCATTTTCTCCTTCTGCATATAAAGGTTGATTTTGGAATCCACCAAATCCTTTATGGTTTCCAATACCTCAAATGAGTTTCTACCTAAACGGCTCAACTCTGATACCAACAACACATCCACCTGCTCAGCCTTACAATATTCCAATGCTTGCTGAAGGATGGGTCGCTCAGCGTTTTTCTTTGCCCCGCTAATCTTTTCCTCAAAGACCTTGACCACTTCCATTTTAGCGTATGCTGCATATTCTTTCAGGTCTGAAACTTGTCTTTCGGTGTTTTGTCTGTCGGTGGTTGATGACACCCTTGCATAAATGGCTGCTTTCATAGTTGAATAGTGTTTATTGATTTGACACTGCAAAGATAGCACTTTTTTGAATTGTACGCAAATAAATCAAAGAAAAAATTGCATACAAAATCAAAATCGTATTCAAGGGTCGAATAGATTTATTTGAATACGATTGTTTTTTGAATAAGTGCCATGGAATACTAATCGAATGTCGGTGCAAGTCCAAACGACTTATAGACATCTTGCATAATCCCAACGACCTCCTCCTTTGTTGGCTGATTCTTGTTGGTGGTCTTGGGGATGACGATGCAATCGTGAATGTGGAGAGCGTTCCACCTTTTTGAGTAAAGCCGTTTTAGAATGGTAGTGAAAATGTCGGCTTCCAACGCCATCATTGCCACGCTGAGCGATGCAGAGCCTTTGTCTATGGGTAAATGATGCTCTGCCATATAGTTCTTGACCGCTTCGCTCGTTTTCTTCCGCTTCCAATCGCCTATCAACTTATATACTGAAGGATAGTTGCTCTTGAACTCTTTCGCATAGTCATTCCATCTGTCTGCTATTGGCGAATGAGAGTAGAAAACCGCCTGAAACATTGCCACCTTGACCTCCTTCCTCTCCAATTCGGGATGGGCTTCGCATATCTCATCCCACAACAGCCCTTTGGAGGTCTTGTAGATGTATTCAAGTTCATCATCCTGCATCTTTGCAACTTGTTCAATTTCTATATTATTGGATATTAGTAAATTACGAAGATTTTTCCCATCATTATGGAAGGATGAATTATCGATAGAATGAATGAAGGATGAAATAGTAAATGATTGATAAAAAGAAATATTTAATTTATTAAAAATGAAATAATTAAATAATAATGGATGGCTATTTTTACAATCTATTGACAAATCTATATTGAGATATTGTTTAATGTTTCTATCAAGATTAGTGAGGATGTGGTAAATCCTATGGCTATCATCAATTCTATATATTGACTTATTCTTGTTCTTTAATTCAACAGAAACATACCTGTAATATGGATTTGAATTTGGATTATCGGCTGTCTTTGTCTTTATGTATTCTTTCAGCCCCTGCTCATCTTCGATTTTGATTTTGTTGAGCGATGTGAGATAGGATTTAAGGAATGATTCGCCAAATTGCCTAATGATTTCAGGCTTGGTGTATAGTTCAAATTGCTCTTTGACCTTCTCAATAGTCTTTTCCTTGTATTCCTGAATTTTCAAGTTGGTGAATGGCTCTGTTAGATACACTTCAACATAGTTCAAGGTGTATAGGAAAGAGTATTTGCCTCGTTGATAGTAATAATATTTGCCATTGCCCCATTTGCCATCACCCATCGAGATATAACCCATTTCAATAAAGACTTCCAACATTGTCTTATACTCTTTGCCAATAACTGATTTGAGGATTTCAGCGTTGAGCGAAAAGGTTCTATCATCTTGCTTTCTGTTCGCCATACGGATAATGGCATCTTGCAAGTATCGGCATTTGTTTTCAATAACTGACCTTGACTTTGCACCACGCTTCGCCTCGCTCATCTTGGTTTCGGCTGCTCTGAATACGGATATAGTTTCTTCATCTATGGTTTCGTGTGGAGTAATAGTATATAAATACTTTTCAACGAAGGCATCCATATCGAAGTCTTTGAATTGGTAGATTTGAATCTTACGAAGTTTAGATGTCTGTGTCATAGTATGTGTTTTGTATGTCTAATTCGTATTTACTCATCATCATCGCCATCATCATCGCTATTATCAGTCCCAACCGCCTTATCAAATGCCTCGATGACTTTATCAGTTCCCTTTGTATTGGCTTTAATGTATGGACGCATAGCATTAAAATCTGAATGGGATGTAATAGCCGCAATCAATTCCAACGAAACGCCTTCATTCATAGCCACTACTACAAATGTTCTTCTTGCGGTATGGCTTTGCAAATCGGCTTTGGGTGAGGTTATTTCAATTTTCTTGTCAAGTCTATATTCATAATCCACCCAAGTCCCCTCCAATCCTGCTTTTTCTCCTAATTCCTTCAAATACTTGTTGTATTTCTGATTCGATATAACAGGAAACAACACACCACCATCATATTGAAAATCTTTGTATTTCAAATATATGGCTTTTGCCACCTCGCTCAACTTGAATTTGATATAATCATTGTCTTTCTCGGTAAGTATTCTAATTTCATATCCACCTTTTTCACGCTCAACAATATTGTTAGGCTTCATCTGCTTAATGTCTGAATAACGCAGCCCCGTGCAACATTGGAACACGAAAAAATCACGGGTTCTATCCAAGTAGCCGCCTTCTGTTAATTCGCAATTCCGAATCTTGTTTAATTCCTCAATAGTCAGATACCTTACTTGTTTCTCAGCCTTGAATAGTTTAGGTGAATATGTAAAGAACTCTCTGTTTACGCCATAATTCCGATTATCAGCCCACTTTACAAATTGCTTCAAGTATGACAAATGCTTTTCAATAGCATCGTTATACATAGTCTTTGATAGTTCCTCCACAAACCCATTCATAAATTGCTCGGACAAATCCGAAAACTTCATATCGGACTTGTAAGTCTTCAACTTATTCATAAGCCGCACGAAATACTCTTTCATTGAGTTTCCCCACCGCCTTGTTCTGCTTGCCGTTTCGATATATTGGGAAAACTGATAGAAAAACTCCTCGCTCTCGGTCTTGTTCGATTTGATGTACTTCTTTGAAAACCTCTCTTTTAGTTCAATAAGGCTTGGCTCAGCATTCCGCAACGCACACGAATTGAAATAGTCATCGACAAAACCTTCCATCTCATCCAAGGTAGAATTGATGATATTATATTGAACCCGATTTATCACCGCCCCTTGCTTAACCCTGCCTTTAGATGGATTCCATTTGCTCTTAACAACACTAATCCCCGTATGCAAATCCACCCTTTTTCCAAGGCACGAAACTCTAATTCTCACATAGCATTTCCCTTTTATTATTGCCAACGATGTCTTGATATTGTGCTTGGTATAACTCATAAGGCGGTATCATTTACGCTGCAAAGATACATAAAGCACGACAAATATACAATAGTTTACCCAAAAATTTACCCATTTTTTCGCAAAATTTCACGAAATATGGCGAAATATAGCAATCGTAAAATATTGTATATCAATCTAATTTTCAACACATAGCGAACTATGGCGGTATAAAGGTTGTAATCCCTTTCTCTCCGCAAAAAGAAAAAGCTCAGCTGCGGCTGAGCTTTTCGCGTTATTCATAGTGTCTAATTCTCACCTCGATACCATCATCTTTCAGCAATGACGGGATGCCGCTCACGTCCGTCTGACCGTAATGGTAAGGGAACAGCACTTTCGGCTTGACCATCCTTGCCGCATGGAGCAGCTGTTCGACCGTCATGGTGTAAGGCTGGTTGCAGGGCAGGAAGGCGATGTCGACGTCCTTGATTTCGGCCATTTCAGGGATGTCCTCGGTGTCGGCGGCAATGTAGATTCTCAGTCCGTCAAGAGTGAGAATGAAGCCGTTATCCCTTCCCTTGGGGTGGAATTGCAGATGCCCTTCGGTGGTGTTGTAAGCGGGAACGGCCTCCACAGTGATGTCGTCAGTCAACCGTAGAATGTCGCCGTTGGCCATCACCGTGCCATAACCGAGTATGTCTGCGCAGCTTCGGTTTGTAATCAGCTGCGTTTTGTCGCCCGTTAGGCGCTTAATGGCCGCTGTGTCAAGATGGTCGAAATGCTCGTGGGTGACGAAGATGTAATCCGCTTTAGGCATCGCGGTGTAGTCGATGGTCTTCTCCCCCAGTTTCGTCACAGGGTCGATTTCGATCTCCTTGCCATCGTATTCGATGCGGATGGAGGAATGCACCAAGGCGTGGATTCTGACCGTCTTCCCATTCTTAATAGTGAAGCTATCGACTTCGTAAGGATAGTTCTGCCCGCAGGCAGAGGCCAATCCTAATAGGGCAAGTAAGCTTGTGGTAATCTTTTTCATGGTGTCTGTGCTTTTTGAGGCTGTAAAGATAGGACAATTCCGCTATCTATTTTGCATAATACAAAAAAGATAGTGGTTTTTCATCATGAAAGAAAGCTAAATAATTCATCCATAATACTATACAAAAAACAGCACACAAAAATAATCGAATTTTATTGCATGTTTTAGCATATTCTAGCGCAAAAAGTAAACAATTTGCAATCTTTTTGCCACCCAATTCATCCAGAAATACAACATCGGTACTACAGCTAACTCACAACGGTTGTTGGAATCGCTCGTCGACAAAGAACTGATACTTGCCAACTCCACTCTTGAGGGCGTTTCCTATAGCGTTTATAATGTGTTCCTTTCGCGTTGGTTGGAGAATCAATAACATTCCGATTCCTGTTTTCAGAACCCTATAAAACGAAAGAGTCCTTGACATCACAATGCCAAGGACTCTTTGCTGTCACTTCTCTTCCAGCTTAATGCTTAGCCTTCAAGAAGCTATATTCCTTACCGTATTTCAAGTGCTGCGCCACGAAATCAGAAGGATATTCGATCTTGTAATCGACCACCTTGCCGTTCTCCACAACTGGAACAATCTCAGGATTGATGAAGCCACCATAGGGCTTCAGACCCAAGGCATTGTAACGGTCTCTGACTTCCTTGTGCAACTCGGGGTCGACCTTGACGGCGTACTTCTCGACGATGGCCTTGCCTGCGGCATAGTCGCCCTCGCTCTTGATGCGCTGGATTTCGGCCAACAGTTCGCCAAACAAGCCACGCAAAGCCTCAAAGTCGTTGATGACGAAGTAGGTCTTGCCGTTCTCCACCTTCTTTTCGATGACATTGGCATCCTTACCATGCTCATAGCACCACTCCGAAACGAGCTTGCGGTTCTGCATGTGTGCCTCGGTCACATCCTTACCCAACTCCACACGGGCCAGCTGCGACATCATGCCGTTGCGGATATAGGAGCAATACTCGGCCTTATAAGCCTCGGCATCAGGCATCACGCCCAACTCCACCATCCTCGGCTCGGCCAGGAAATACAGGCCAAAGAGGTCGGCACGGGCTTCCTCCAAAGTGGAGCTAAATTCTTTCAAAGCACCAGGCTGTGTGCCAGGCAACAGCTTACCCGAACCGTGACCCAAGCACTCATGTAGGTTGGTGTGCACCACATCGGCATCGGAACCGTATTTCTTGCATAGGTCAACCTCTTCCTGCGAGTAGGCAAACTCCTTGAGGGCACTCCTCGGGCATTCGTCGGCGGCCTTGTCGTAGGCTTCCATCAGGTTGGTGATGGTCACCGACTTGGAGCCATAGTCCTTGCGGATCCAGTCGGCATTGGGCAGGTTGATGCCAATCGGAGGCGATGGGAAGCAGTCGCCACCCAAGGTGGTGACGATGATACTCTTGGCCGATACGCCCTTGCACTCCTCTTTCCTGAAGCGTGGGTCGACGGGAGAGTGGTCCTCAAACCACTGGGCGTTCTCGCTGATGGTGTTGGAACGCACGGTAGCCTCAAGGTCTTTGTAGTCGACAATGGCCTCCCAAGTGGCTTTCATACCCATCGGGTCGTTATAGTCCTCAATGAAGCCGTTCACGAAATCAATATGCGAAACGGAATCCTGCACCCAAGCGATGTTGTATTCATCCCAGGTCTTCAGGTCGCCCGTGGTGTAATAGTCGATGAGCTTCTGGGTGTAGTCGCGTTGGCTATCGTTCTCTGCCACCTCGTTGGCCTTCTGCAACCAACCGATAATGGCTTGGATGGCCTCGCCATACAGGCCGTCAGCCTTATACACATCTTCATAGATCTTGCCGTCTTTCTTCACCAGTTTGGAGTTCAGTCCATAGCTGATGGGCGTGGCGTCGTTAGGCTTGCGCATCTTGTTGTAGAAGGCTTCCACCTCGGCCTTTTTGATGTCTCCCTCATAAAAGTTCACCGCCGAATTGGCGATGATGTCGTCCTCGCTACTGCGGCGTACCTTGTAGAGCTCTTTGTCAAAGACCACAGGCGTCAGGAAAGCAACGAAGTCGTCCACCGTCTCACCCTCGTTGAGCGGGAGCAGGCTGGCATCGCTGCCCTTCACTAAGTCGGCAAAATAGGCCTCACTGATCTCGGGGAAGAACTTGTCCTCGGCATAATGGTGATGGATGCCGTTGCTGAAGAAAATGCGTTTGGCATACACCACGAAGTTCTGAAAGTCAGCGCACTCGCGATCGCCTTGGTACGAGTTCAGCACAGCCTCGACGGTCTTGCGAATCACCAGATTGTACTTGAAATTCTGGTCGGCGAGAATGTCGCGACCGCATTTGGCGGCTTCACCCAAATAATAGATGTAACTCTTTTGTTGCAACGTCAGTTGATCCCAATCTGGGATTTGGTAACGCATGATCCTCAAGTCGGCGAACTCGTCCACCAGATACTTGAATTCCTCTTTGGGCTGAGGTTGTTCGGCGGGTTTCTCCTCTTTCGGGGCGCAGCCCACCAATGCGGCAGCCATTCCAATGTAAATCATCAGTTTTTTCATTTATCAGTTGGTTATTATTAAGTTAGAATATGCAAAAAAACATAACACGGGCCCTTCGACAGGCTCAGGGACCCATGGTTTCGCGTCACTTATACAAATCTCCAGGCGTATAGATGTCAAACGGAGGCATTGTAGTGGGGTCAAGATTCTTATAGGTGCCGTCAACCTGGAGTCTTTCCTTGCCGTAGACATAATGGCGACAGAACCACAAGAGGTCATCCACCGTCAGCGGGCCACCCATAGCCACGCTGTGGCCATAGCCCTCGAAACGACGGGCAAAATAGGGATAGTCGAACTTCTCGAAACGCTTCACCAAGGCATCCGTCCCATAGAAGCCCATCTTCATGAACGAAATCTGCTTATAAGGCACCAACCTGTCGGCCATACCGTGATACATCATCGTTGGGGCTGGTGCATGGTTACGATACTGCACCTTGCCTTCATTCGAGAAGATGGCTCCTGCATACGACACCACGCCTGCCAAGCGGAAGTCTTCGGGCAAAATGTTAGCATTGAGATAGCCATTGCACAACGTGTAGTCCGTCTGCAAAGAGGTAATGGCACCCGCGCTGGAGCCGACCATAATAATCCAATCTTTGTTCACCTTCAGTTCAGCGGCATGTTCAAGCAAATACGCTATAGCTGAAATGGCATCCTCAGTGGCCATGTCAATCGCTATCTTGAGCGGTTCCGTATTGAAAACGCCTAAGTTCTTCGCACCCTTGAGGCCCAAACGGTAGTCGATGGCAGCCACTTGAAAGCCTTCGTCGACCAATTGCTTGAAATAGCCTTTCTCAAAGTCTCCGTCGCGATGACCACCAATGAATCCGCCACCGAAGACATAAACCACGCAGATAGTGCTATCGTGAACCTTTTCAGGCGTATAAAAATCAAGATAGAGCTGCAAAGTATCACGCTCGGCATATTGGTAGGTCTTCATGTCCTGGCCAAAGGCCATCATGCCAGCGAGGAGAACCGTTAATAGTAAGGTTAGCTTTTTCATTGTTGATGAGTTTTATAGTATTCTTTCAGGAACTCAGGCAG
>CAMYXV010000015.1 GCA_947303055.1 uncultured Bacteroidales bacterium | reverse complement strand
AAATCATGTCGCGACTATGGCCTTGCTGCACCCATTCGCCATTGAGTTTCATGCCGAAGTTAATATCATTAGGGCAATCCAATTCTCTGATTTTCTTAAACTTTCCTATCGGAGCCGAGTAATCAAACGCCTTGGCGATTTCCCAAGGATGGCCTTTGGTCTTACACTGGCTTTGCAAGTCACGAGCAGTAAAGTCAATGCCTACGGTGAGGGCATCATAATACTCGGAAGCCTTTTTTTCATCAATCGCTCTCCCTGTTTTACAGATGCGAAGCACCAATTCCGTCTCGTAGTGGATTTCTTTACTGAAATCGGGATAAGGAAAAGGCTCTCCGGCGGGCAACAATGCCGTTTCAGGCTTCATGAAAAACATGGGTTCGGTAGGCAATGCATTGTCCAATTCCTTGACATGTGCCAAATAATTACGTCCTATACAAATGATTTTCATGGCTTTATCATTTTACACTCTTACCGCCCATACGCAACTTGATGGCGGTCACCACCTTCTTCGTATAGCGCGGAAAATCGTTTTTCATAATCCAATCATAATAAGGCGGCTCCATGCGAAACACATCCTCTACCCGTTTGCCTTTGTGCTTGCCAAACATGAAGACTTCCTTGCCTTCCTCATCGAAGATGATTTGTCCCGAAAGGTCGGCGTTCTTGTGATGGGCCGAAAATTCGGAAAGTTGCTTCATGTCGTTGGTCGGACCTTGCGATTTGTTTCCTTTAGCATCCTCAAAATCAACGCCTTCATACTTATCAAGCATTGCACGAAGAACATCGTAGGTAGCTTTGGTGTCGGCCATGGCACCATGCGCCCCTTCCAATTCTGCATGGCAGAAATAGCGGTAGGCACTCTTCAACGTACGTGGCTCCATTTTCATATAAATATTCATCACATCGATGAAGTCGCGGCTCTTGAGGTCAAAGTCATAATCCACGCGAAGGAATTCCTCCATCAGCATCGGAAGGTCGAATTTGAGGATATTATATCCTGCCAAGTCGGCATTGCCGATGAACAAAGCGATTTCCTTGGCTTTCTCTCTAAAGGTGGGCTTGTCGGCTACCATCTCGTCGGTGTAGCCATGCACCGAGGTGGACTCCGCAGAAATAGGCATTTCTGGATTCAAGAGCCACACGCGCTGTTCCTCCTCGCCGTTCACATTGATTTTCAGCACACTCATCTCCACGATGCGGTCATGCGAGGGATTAAGGCCTGTCGTTTCCAGGTCAAAAAAGGCGATAGGACGTTTCAGATTCAGTTCCATAAAGATAGTAAATTTGAGTGCAAAAATAATACATAAAAGGCAGCAATATCCAATTTTTTCCTATTTTTGCCCCAACTTTTCAAACAAAAAAGAACATTTAGAAAGTATCAAATTATTGAAAGACATGATGGAAGAAAATGAAATGAAAGGAAAAGAGGAATTGTTCTCAAAGGCAGTGAAAGCAGGTAAGAGAACTTACTTTTTCGATGTGAAGTCAACAAAAAACGACGAAAAGTACATTACCATAACCGAAAGCAAACGCCGTTTTGATGAAGGTCTGAACCGCTTCTTCTACGAGAAGCACAAGATTTTCCTTTACAAGGAAGATTTTGAGAAGGTCTCAAAGGGCTTGACCGATGCCATCAAATACATTGAAACGGGTGAGTACCCTGCCGACTATTACGACCAGCCCGAGCCTCGCCGCTTTGAAAACCCGGAAGGCCAAAACAAAGGCGAAATCGACAATGCCATCGACAAATGGTTTGACGAGTTGGAAAAATAATTTCACAGCAATCAAAAACAAAGGTCGCAGCCATAAGTTGCGGCCTTTTTTGTTGCCTTCCAATAGGGTTTCTTAAACTTTTCAACAATTTCACTCATTGTTGATAACTTTCCGTTTTGGGCGGCAATAAATCCCTTCAAAACTCGTAATTTTGTAGCGTTAATTTTGACTGAAATGTGTAAGACCATAGCGATTGCAAATCAGAAAGGTGGCGTGGGCAAAACCACTTCCGCCATCAACCTCGCGGCCAGTTTGGCTGTCCTTGAATACAAGACCCTCCTCATCGATGCCGACCCACAAGCCAACGCAACTTCGGGCGTGGGCATCGACCCGAGGACCGTGGAGACCAGCATATACGAATGCATCATCGACCAAGTGGACCCCAAGACGGTCATCACAGAGACCGAAACTCCCAATCTTTACCTCTTGCCTGCACATATTGACCTCGTTGGTGCCGAAATCGAGATGATCAACCTGCCTGAGCGCGAGCTGATGATGAAGAAACTGCTTGCCCCCATCAAGGAAGAATACGATTTCATCATCATCGACTGTTCGCCCTCGTTGGGTCTAGTCACCGTCAACTCGCTCACCGCTTCCGATTCAGTCATCATCCCCGTTCAATGTGAATACTTTGCCCTTGAAGGTTTGGGCAAGCTGCTCAACACTATCAAGATCGTGCAAACCCGCCTCAATCCCAACCTCGAAATTGAAGGCATCCTGCTCACCATGTTCGATACACGCCTGCGCCTATCGAAGCAAGTGGTGGAAGAAGTCAAGATGCACTTCCAAGACCTGGTATTCAACACCATCATCAACCGCAACACGCGCTTGAGCGAGGCACCCAGCTTCGGCAAGACCATCGTCATGTACGACGCCAACAGCACAGGAGCCATCAACTACCTCAACCTCGCTCGTGAAATCCTCGAAAAGAACAACTTAGCCACAACAGAATAACACCATGCCTGACAAAAACAGAAGAGCCTTAGGGCGCGGCCTTGACGCCATCATGCAAAGCCCCGAAACCGACATCACCAGCCGTGACATCAGTGGCGATTTCGTGGCAGGAGCCATCGCCGAAATCGACATCAACCTCATTGAGACCAATCCCTTCCAACCCCGCACCGAATTTGACGAGACCGCCTTGCGCGAATTGGCGCAATCCATCAAGGAACAAGGTGTGATTCAACCTGTTACCGTCAGGAAACTTGGCTACAACAAATACCAACTCATCTCGGGCGAACGTCGTCTGAGAGCCTCCAAAATGGCTGGACTCGCCAAGATTCCCGCCTTCATCCGTGTGGCCAACGACGAGCAAATGCTCGAACTCGCCTTGATTGAGAACATCCACCGCGAGAACCTCAACGCCATCGAAGTGGCCATCTCTTACCAACGTCTCATCGACGAGTGCAACCTCACCCAAGAGGAAGTGAGCGAAAAGGTGGGCAAGAGCCGCAGTGCCGTAGCCAATTTCTTGAGACTGTTGAAGTTGCCAGCAGAGATACAACTTGCCATCCGAGACGGTCACATCACCATGGGTCATGCTCGCGCCCTCATCAACATCAACGACAAGGAAGAACAGCTGAAGCTGCTCCAACAAATCATCATGGAGGAGATGAACGTGCGCCAAACCGAGGAATTGGCCGAGAAAGCCAAGAATCCAGAAGCTAAGGAAAGAAAACAGACCAATTTCATCCCTGAGCATTTCAAGAGCAAAATCAAGAAGCTCTCGCAAACGCTCAATACCAAAGTGAAAGTGAAGCGCAACATCAGCGGCCAGGGCAGCGTGGTTATCGACTTCAAGGACGAGGCCGAGTTTGACCGTATCATGGAACTGTTCAACAACAAATAACTGCTATGCCTCGCCGCTTCCTGTTTCTATTGGGCATCTTTTTGAGCCTCGCCTTTCAGCAAACGGAAGCGCAAAATGTGGTGTTTGACACCGTGGGCAATGCCGTCATCACCGCCGACACCGTTGTCAAGCAACAAAAGCCAGCTAAAACCGCCAAAGCGAAAAAGCCGCACAGCCCTACCAAAGCCACTATCATGTCAGCCTGTCTGCCTGGTTTGGGACAAGTCTATAATGGCAAATGGTGGAAGGTGCCCATCGTTTATGCCGGATTGGGCGGCTTGGGATATTTGGTTTATAGCAACTATTCTGAGTACAGCGCTTACCTTCACGCATATGAATTCCAGACCGGCGACCTACCCGAAGGTGTGACCCTCAACGCACACGAGACAGAGCTGGCCAACAAATACTCCAGTAGTCAGTTACAGACCTATAAGGAATCGTATCGCCGTGATTTTGAGTTTTATACCATCCTCACCGTGGCATGGTATGGCTTGAACATCCTTGACGCCTGCGTCGATGGACATCTTTACAACTACGACATCAGCGACGACCTTAGCCTCAGCGTTGATCCTTATCTTCGGCCTACTGAGCCACCCATCAAGACGCCGCAATATGCCCAAGTGGGGTTATCGTTTACTTTAAACTTTTAGCCATGAAAATCGCCATCATAGGATACGGAAAGATGGGCCACGAGGTGGAGAAAGCCGCCCTCGCCCGCCAGCATGAAATCGTCGTCACCATTGACAATCCCAAGGAATGGGAAGAGCGCATTGAGAAGCTGAGACAGGCCGATGTCGCCATCGACTTCAGCCAACCCGACCAGGTGGTCAATAACATTTACCGCTGCTTTGACCTTCATATTCCGATTGTCGTCGGTACTACGGCATGGCAAGACCATTTTGAAGAAGTCAAAACACGTTGTTTGGCCGAGAAACAAAGCCTTTTCCATGCGCCCAATTTCAGCATTGGGATGAACATCATGTTTCTGCTCAACAAGCAGTTGGCGAAGTTCGCGGAGCAGTATGGCTACCAACTTTCAATGGCAGAGACCCATCACATCCACAAACTGGACAAGCCCAGTGGCACCGCTGTGAAATTGGCCAACGACATCCTCTCCGTCAACCACGACTACAACCGTTGGAGCATTGATACCCCAAGCGATCACACTCTTTTTATTAAAGTAACCCGCGAAGGCGAGGTAAACGGCATCCACAGCGTGATGGCCGAGTCGCCCGCCGACAAGATTACTCTCACACACGAAGCTTATAACCGACAAGGCTTTGCCATTGGTGCCATCGCTGCTGCCGAGTTCCTAATCGGTAAGACAGGCGTATTTGGAATGGAAGATTTGTTTGGGTTGTGATTTCTATCGCCCCGCTAGGGCTTATTATCCCTCGTCTCTACGAAACTTCGCCCCCACTCGCGCTTCGCGTCACTGCGAGGAACGAAGCAGTCTAGATGATGCCTCACAAAAATTTCCGAAAAACACTCGGAAATCATTTCATTTACAAAAAAATTGTATTTTTGCTTTCGATTGTTCGGGGAGAAATCCGAGCAGTTGAAGGCAATTTGTGCTTGTATCTCGAAGTACGAAATCTGGAAAATTTGGTAATGAGATAGAATGCATGAGTTAGCCAGCCTAGATTGTATTCATTTTTTTTGATACAACAGGCTAGGTTACCATGTGCTATTTTTATTACCAAGGTCTTTCCAGAGCCTGTACTTCAAAAATAGGTGCGATGAGTTTCCTAGCCTTCTTGTGTGTAATCGTAAGCCAGCCGAATCGGGGAAGCAATAGGCGGGAGGTTGGAACCCGACACGAATAGGGTTTGTCTTATGAAAACAGTGGATATACTAACAATCATTATTTCGGGAATTGCTCTACTTGTTTCAATTTACAGTGCAGTTGTGTCGTATATGACAGAACAGAGACAAACACAACTTTCTTTCTTTTCCGAGTACACGAAACGGTATCAGGACATTATGTTGCATCTTTATAGCAATAACGAAAACAACAGTCAATATTATCGTTTGTATTTTGATTTATGCAGTGAAGAATACTATTTATACACGCATAAGTACTTGCCAAAAGACATTTGGAAAATGTGGGTAGATGGCATGAAACTGGAATTCAAATTGAGGGACATGCATACTGCATGGATTTCCAATTCACAATATTACGACAAAGATTTTTGTGTTTTTATGCGGAAAATAATGGACGACAGCAAAACAAATAACTATAATGACAAATAAACAATAGCGACATGAGTACATCAAAATGTCCCGAATGCGGGAAAACAATCAACGAAACAGAACGGACTTGCCTTAATTGCTGAAGTCCCATAAACTAATATTTAAACAAAATCATTTAAACATGAAAAACAATAAACAAAATAGAATGATTTCATTGGCCATCCCTATTGGTATTTTATCCTTAATGGTAGCATTACTAGATGTTTTCGATTTAATTAAACTATCGTTGGGTATTAATATAACCGATTCATCGAATAGGATTATTACTATATGTTCTAACATTTTGGTATTTATCCTTTTCGCCATGCTGTTTGTGTGGTTTTTGACAATGTTTAAGGGATCCATGAAGAATTACAAATTAAGGAGAATTAGCATTGTTGCTATTATTGGAATTCTTCTTTTTATTGTATACGGCCTGATATGGATTGGAATAGATTTGCAAAAACTGCAAGTGCCAAGTTGGATAGATAGCAAAATCACACAATTGAGTTTCGCATCAAAATACTTTCTTTACGGCGGCGCTTTCTGTGCATTGAGCAGATGCTTTCAAGACAAGATGAAAACTATTGCATTATTGGTGGGTATTGGTTTTTTGCTAAGATGGATAATTAATTCGTTGGGAAGTTCAATAGGAATAGGTTTCGTTTATATGTCCCCTAACACATATTACACACTAATAGCTGTACTGAGTCTGTTTTGTTATCTTTTTCAGGCTTTGTTCTTCTTCGAATTCAGTAAAACCAACAAATCATAGCATTATGGAAAACACTCAAAATCAACGGGCTAACGACTTCTTTGCAGAAATGCAGAATGAAAGAGTCGCAAATCAAACCGAAAACAAATTTTCAACAAATAGCCTATTGCACAATGAAACCATTGTGGCAACTGCGGAATGGCAAATTACTCCAATAATAGTGATAGCAGCAATTATAGCTTTCATTAGTTGGATTTTGTTCTTTGTCCAATTGAGCGATGGCTCTCAATTATATCGTGAATATGGCGGACATGGAGCTGGGTATTTTGATTTTCCAACAGTTATTACGGCATGGTCACTGTTCTTTCCTTTGGCTTTAATTAGTACGATTCTAATCATTGTCGTATCCATAGCTATAAAGTTTCAAGAATTTGTCATCACAAATAAGCGTGTCATTGCTTATTACGGTTTTATCCGTCAAACGGCTTTTGAACTGAAAATAGAGAAGGTTGAATCCATTTCCATTTACCAAGGATTTTTTGCACGTTTGTTGGGCTTTGGAACACTGCAAGTGTGTGGCATTGGTGCCAGCAAAGCCGCAGTGCGTTTTGTCAAAGATCCGTTTGAGTTTAGACAGCACTTCTTCGATTTGCAATATGGCGAAAAGAAAGCTACAATAGAATAATACTTGAAACCATAACAGCACACTAGCCGACAGCAATGTCGGCTTTTTTTGCATATTTGTTGCAGAAATCTTATCAAGTATAAAATTTTATACCTATTTTTGCAGAAAAATTCAGCTATGCCGACCTTGCTGATAACCTTTGGAATGCGTTTCTTCTTTTATTTGGATGAGCACCAGCCCATTCATGTGCATATAGACTATAATGGAAAGAAGGCCAAGATCGCATTGGAGCCTACGGTTAGTTTGGTATACAACCACGGTCTGAAAGAGCAGGAACTCAAAAAGGCTATCGACACTTGTGTCATATATCGAGATGATTTCATAGCAGAATGGCATAAAAGGTTTGACTAAACACTCATGGAATATGGAAATAATAAAAAACATCTGGTTTGACGAAAAGAGAATCTACTTGAAGACGACCGAAGGTCGTGTATTAAGCCGTCCGTTGGAGGCATATCCAGAACTGAAGGACGCCACAATGGAACAACGCAACGATTTCGTCATCGACGAAGAAGGCACATCTATCCGTTGGGAAGAATTGGATGCCGACATGCACATTTCGAGTTTTTACGAAACAAGTGAACCGAATAGTCACAATGAGGTGGCCGAAATGTTCAAGCGCTTTCCGTGGCTCAATGTGTCGGAAGTAGCCCGCGCCATCGGCATCAACAAAAGCCTGCTGGCCCGTTATATCTACGGCATTTCCAAGCCAAGCGAGCAACGCCTGCAACAGATTCGACTCACTTTGCATTCCCTAGGAACGGAACTGCAAAGTGCATAAAATATCAGCCGATAATACTATATTCTCTAACCCTTCGTTTAACATAGAAATTCAACTTTAAAAATGTCATTATTACTTTTTATTTTATTAGTTCCAGCGTTATTCACCATCCCGATTGCGTTCTGCTGGAAACAGTTTGAGGCCGCAGGCCAAAAAGGCTGGTATAGCCTCATCCCTTATTACAACATTTATGTCCTGCTGAAAATCATCGGCAAGCACAAGAAATTCTGGTGGTGGTTTTTCATCGTCTTCCCTTACATCAACATCTTCATGCTGCTACTCATGCTCGTCGAGTTGGGCAAGTGTTTCGGCCGCTTCAAGGTATGGGAGGAAGGCATGGCGGCCATTCTGCCTTTCATTTTCTTCCCCATCATCGCCAAAGATGACAAATACCAAGACCCTCTCACGACTACAAGACCCAAGAAATCAACCGCCCGTGAGTGGTTTGATGCCATCATCTTTGCCGTGGTCGCTGCTTTAATCATCAGAACCTATGTCTTCGAGGCCTTTACCATCCCCACGTCGAGTATGGAAAAGTCACTATGTGTCGGCGATTACTTGATTGTCAGTAAGATACATTACGGCCCCAAGCGGCCCAACACACCGCTTTCGTTCCCCTTTGTACACAACACCTTGCCTGGTAGCAAGACCAAAAAATCGTATGTAGAGTGGATCAAGTTGCCGTATCACCGCTACCCAGGTGTCTCTACGATGAAGCGTTACGACCCCATCGTATTCAACTATCCCGCTGGCGACACGGTTTGCGACATTTTCCAGAGCAGTATCAATTATTACGACCTTGTGCGCGAATATGGCCGCAAAGCCGTATGGAACGACCATGCCAATTTCGGTAACGTCATCAGCCATCCTGTTGACAAGCGCGAAAACTATGTGAAGCGCCTCATCGGTATGCCTGGCGACAGCTTGAAAATCGTTAATGGCGTGGTGTATATCAACAGCGAGAAAGCTTTTGAGCCTGAGAACATGCAGTTCAACTACACCGTGGTGACCACGAGTGGCGGCATCAACAAGCAGACTTTGGACAAATATAGCATCACCGAAGGCTATCGCACCGCCGACCCTAACACCTTCATCCTCAACATCAGCGCGAAGGTGGCCGACGAGTTAATCAAATTGCCCTACATCACCTCCGTGATGCGCAACGTGCAAGCCCCAGGCGAAGGCACCAGCACCAGTCTCTTCCCCAACCGTCCCGACCTCTATCCTTGGAATGTGGACAACTTCGGACCCATTTACATCCCAAAGAAAGGTGTGACAGTGAAGCTTGACCTCAATACCCTGCCGCTTTACGAACGCATTATCCATGCTTATGAGCTCCACGACCTGAAAGTGCAAGGCAACCAAATCCTCATCGACGGAAAGCCTGCCGACAGCTACACTTTCGAGATGGACTACTATTGGATGATGGGCGACAACCGCCACAATTCCGCCGACTCACGCTATTGGGGCTTTGTGCCTGAAAACCATATCGTTGGCAAGCCCGTACTCGTTTGGCTCTCCCTCGACAAGGAGAACGGAGGCATTCGCTGGAAGAGGATGTTCAAGATTCCGAAGTAAAGCATACACAAGCATTTGAAACAGGCTGTCATCCAGCCTGTTTTTTTGTTCCAAAAAACACGAAAAGGCCAACTTGTGAACCAACTTTTTTGCGTACTTTTGCACACTAATAACGAAGATTGAAAATGGCAGAGAAAAACAACCGCAGAGAAAACACCTTTAAGACAAAAGGGACTACCGATATTGAGCCTTTTGAGCAGCAATTGATTGATACCGAAGAGAATAAAAAAGAGGAAAAACCTAAAAAAAAGAGCGATAAGTCTCCCAAAAACAAGGAATCCAAGCCACAGAAAAACAAAGTGAAACATGAATCCGATGGCCGCTTGAGCAAAATCATCGGCATCCTGTTTCTCTGCTTGGCTGTCTTTTTGGGCATCGCCTTGATTTCCTATTTGGTGAGTTTCTTTAGCGGCCACCATCAGGAATATGGCTACCAAATCTTTAGCCAAAAAATCAACATTGAGAACCGAACAGGACGCGCCGGTGTCTTCTTAGCGCAAACGCTTATCAAAGAATCTTTCGGCATCGGAGCCTTCTTCTTCGTTTACCTGCTGACTCTCATCGGCTTACGACTGAACGACTCGGCCAAGATCAAGATGTGGAGCGTTTGGAAATGGGCACTCCTTTGTTTGGTGTGGTTGCCGCTGTTCTTTGCGTTTATCTCTACCGCTGCACCCAAATGTGCCATTTTCGGTGGCGCGGTTGGTCTGTGGCTCAACACGATACTAACCCAATATGTTGGCAATACCGGTGTCATCATCATCCTCGCATTTTTGTTCTTGGTTTTCGCCGTATATCAGTTTAATCTTACGCTCAACTATTTCAAGGAATTACGCGAGAAACGCGAAGAGGAACGTCGTCATCAGGCGGCTCTTCTTGCCGAACAGCGCATTCAGGAAGAACTGGAAAGAGAAAGAAGCAACATGACCAATAACGGCGAGGACATCGACCCTGATTCCATCGACGATGAAGAGGACGAACATCTGCCTGCTGCCACCGCTTTCACCAAATCCCCTTCGTTTGAAATTGTCAACTCTGACTACGACCCACAAGGTCAAAAAGAGAATGTCTTCAAACCTACTGAAGTTACATTGGATCCAATTGCAACAGCTGTGAACGACACCAAATCCCAAGATGCAGTGCCTCAGAAAGCTGAAAACGAATCCGAAAAGGTGGAACTGGTCATCGAGAACACGCCTACCGAGGAGACGGTGGAAAAAGGTCAGACCAATGTTCATCACACCATCGACACGCCTTTTGACCCGCGTTACGAGTTGCGCGACTATAAGTTCCCGACCCTTGACATGCTCAACGACTACGGTGGCAAGAAGTCGGAAATCGACGAAGAGGAACTGCAGGCCAACAAGAATAAAATCGTGGAGACCTTGGGCAATTATGGCATCGCTATCGACAAAATCAAGGCGACCATCGGTCCTACGGTCACCTTATATGAAATAGTCCCCGCTGCGGGCATCCGTATTTCCAAAATCAAGAACCTGGAAGATGATATCGCGCTGAGTTTGGCTGCCTTAGGCATACGTATCATTGCGCCTATCCCGGGCAAGGGCACCATCGGCATCGAAGTGCCGAACAGCAAGCCTGAAACGGTTTCAATGCGTAGCGTATTGAGCTCGGAGAAGTTCCAAAACGCCAAATTTGCTTTGCCTTGCGCCATCGGCAAGACCATCTCCAACGAGACTTATGTCTTCGACCTCGCCAAGATGCCACACATCCTGATGGCTGGTGCCACAGGTCAAGGTAAATCGGTGGGACTCAATGCCATTATCGCTTCTTTACTTTACAGCAAACACCCTTCAGAATTGAAGTTCGTCATGGTCGACCCAAAGAAGGTGGAACTGACGCTTTACAACCGCATCGAGCGCCATTATTTGGCTAAACTTCCTGATACAGAAGACGCTATCATCACTGATGTCAGACAGGTAGTGCGCACCCTCAACTCCTTGTGCATCGAAATGGACCAACGCTACGACTTGCTGAAATCTGCCGAGTGCCGCAATATCATCGAATACAACGAGAAATTCAAGTCGCGCAGGCTGCTGCCTACCGAAGGACATCGTTATCTGCCTTATATCGTACTTGTCGTCGATGAGTTCGCCGACCTCATCATGACCGCTGGTCGTGAGGTGGAAGCCCCCATCGCCCGTCTGGCCCAGTTGGCGCGTGCCATCGGCATCCACCTGATCATCGCTACGCAGCGTCCTTCCGTCAATATCATCACGGGTTCCATCAAGGCCAACTTCCCGGCCCGTATCGCATTCCGTGTCATCTCGCAAGTCGACTCGAAGACCATCCTCGACCAAAGTGGCGCCAACCAGCTGATTGGTCGCGGCGACATGTTGCTCTCCACGGGTAACGACCTCGTCCGTCTGCAATGCGCTTTCATCGACACGCCCGAAGTGGAAACCGTCACCGAATTCATCGGCGAACAACGCGGCTATCCCGAGCCGTTCTTATTGCCAGAAGTGCCGGAAGAGGAGGGTGAAGGTGCCGACATTGAAGATGATGGTGAGCGCGACAGCCTCTTTGAGGAAGCTGCCCGCATCGTGGTGCAGACCCAACAAGGCTCCACTTCGATGATCCAGCGCAAGCTGAAACTCGGCTACAACCGCGCAGGACGCATCATCGACCAATTGGAAGCCGCCGGCATCGTCGGGCCGTTCTCTGGTAGCAAGTCGCGTGAAGTGAAAGTAGGCACGGAAGCAGCTTTGGAACAGATTTTGCAAGATCTTTACAACAAAGATAACGGAATTTGACAATGAAAACGAAAAACATCATCGCCTGTTTGTTCTTATTGTTTACAACACAGGTAGTTAGCGCACAAAACAACGCAGAAGCACTCATCCGTGTTTTGGTCAATCAAATCAAGAGTCACCAAAATGTGGAGATGAGTTTCAACTATCAAATCAGTCCCAAAGGAGAAAAATTGGACGAGGCTGAAAAAGGTCATGCCTGGCTGCAAGGCGAGGCCTATAAGGTTGAAATGGCTGACCAGCAAACCATTTCCGATGGCAAGACCATTTGGACGTATTTCATAGATGCTGAGGAGGTCATGGTCAGCAATGCCAGTGAAGGCACCGACAACACACCTTTGAAAGTCCTCACCACATTGGATGAGAATTATGTGGCTACCCTCACAGGCATTGATGCCAAAGGGATAGCTACCGTTGAATTAGCCAATCCCGCAGGACAATACAAGCGCGTAACCCTGAAAATCGACGGCAAGAAATCCGAACTGAAAAGCGCCGACGTATATTTTGAAGACGGCAACAAGTTTGTCATCAATGTGGAGGAGATGAAATTCGACCAGAAATTGGACGATAAATTCTTCACCTTCGACACGAAAAAACACCCCAAGGTGGATGTGATTGACATGCGCTGACAATAATATCATTGTTTTTCAGTTTTAAAACAGAATAAAATAATCAACGATAATATGAATCTTTTGCAAATTCAACAAGCTGCCAATGATTTAGGTGCAGCCGCAACAGAAACCGTAATCCAGCCTACAGAAATCAAACTTTCCCTCCTTGACCTTGCCACCAAAGGCGGTTGGATTATGATAATATTGGCCGTTTTGTCTGTCATAGCGGTTTACATTTTCATCGAACGTTACATCGCCGTCTCGCGCGCCACGAAATACGACAACGGTTTCATGGAACGCATCCGCGAATACATGAAAGACGGCAAGTTGGATTCGGCCAAGGCTTTGTGCCGCGGCAACTCCACCCCTATCTCCAGAATGATTGAAAAAGGCATCTCCCGCATCGGCAGACCTTTGAGCGACATCAACTCGGCCATTGAAAATGTGGGTAACCTTGAGGTGGCCCAGTTGGAACGCGGTGTCAGCATCCTCGCCATGATTGCCAGTGCTGCTCCTATGATCGGTTTTTTGGGCACGGTTACAGGTATGATTCGTGCCTTCTATAACATGTCGATGGCGGGCAACAACATTGACATTTCGCTGCTTTCATCAGGCATATATGAAGCCATGGTGACTACTGTCGGCGGTCTGATCGTCGGTATCATCGCCTATTTCTTCCATGCCATCATCTCAACGAAAATCCAAAAGGTAGTTAACCTGCTCGAGGGCAAGGCGACCGAGTTTATGGATGTCTTGAACGAACCCGCCTAAAATCAGCGCATTATGGCCATCAAATCAAGAAATAAGGTCGAACCCACGTTCAACTCCTCGTCCATGTCGGACTTGGTGTTTCTGCTGCTGATTTTCTTCATGCTGACTTCGACCTTGGTCGCCCCCAACGCCATCAAGCTCATGCTGCCATCAAGCAACAGCAAGACCATGGCCAAACAAACCGTCACGGTTTACATCAACGACCAATACCAATATTTCGTTGACGACAATCCCGCTGACGAGACCCAACTCACCGACCTCATCAATGCCAATATTGGAAACGACAGCCAAGCCACGGTGGTACTTCGTTCCGACAAGACCGTACCCGTGCAATATGTTGTGAATGTGATTGATGCCGTCAACGAAATCAACAACGCCACTGGTAACAACCACAAAGTCATTCTCGCCACATCGCCAAAGAAATAGGAGACAACATGAACCGCAACGAAAAGAAAGACAAGGGTGTAGCCATAGCAGGAACCATCGTCGTCCACGCTTTGATTGTGCTCGTCTTGTTTCTGATGGCTTTCAGGACGCCTTTGCCGCTTCCAGGAGAAGAAGGCGTTGAGGTTGACTTGGGCATGATGGACCAAGGCATGGGTAACATCCAACCTGAGAAGCCCGCTATCCCTATGGCTGCTCAGCCCCAACAACAACCTAGCCAAAGCAAGGAAGAAATCGTCACCCAAAACGACGACGAGGCCCCTTCGCTGGAGAAGCCCAAAAACACCAAACCCAAACAGGAAAAACCTGCCGAGGAACCTAAGCCCACCGTCAACCAAAGAGCTTTGTTCAAAGGCAACAACAACCCGCAAGCTGGCGGTTCAGAAGGTATCACTGGTCAGCCTGGTGACCAAGGCAACCCCAATGGACTGGCGGACATCAAAAAATACGATGGAAACGGTGGAAAAGGCAACGGCCCAGGCTATGACCTCGGTGGTCGTGGTGCCAAGTCGCTGCACCGCCCCAACGACGACTTCAGTGAAGAAGGCATCGTGGTAGTCGATATCTGGGTGAATCGCCAAGGCAAAGTCACACGAGCTGAAGTCGCCACCAAAGGCACTACTGTAATTAACAGCGACATGCGTCAAAAAGCCAAACAAGCTGCTTTGCGCTCGTCCTTCGCTTCCGACCCTAATGCCCCCGAAGAACAACACGGTACCATCACCTATACTTTTGTCATTAACCAATAATAAATCGGTCCTTCAACAAGCTCAGGGGCCTTTACTTTTTCATATGACCTACCAAGAGACTCTCGACTGGATGTTCAACAAGCTCCCGATGTATCAACGCATCGGAGCCGCCGCCTACAAGGCTGATCTGAACAACACCATCCAACTCCTTAATCTATTAGACAACCCCCAAAACAACTTCAAGTCGGTGCATGTGGCGGGCACCAACGGCAAAGGTTCCGTCTCCCACATGCTGGCTTCCGTGTTTCAGGAAGCGGGCTATAAGACAGGGCTTTACACCTCTCCTCATCTCCGCGATTTCCGCGAGCGCATCCGCATCAACGGGGAGATGATTCCTGAAGAGAATGTGGTACAGTTCATCGACAACTACAAGGAAAAGTTCGAGGCCATGGAACTCTCCTTCTTCGAGATGACCGTAGGCATGGCATTCGATTACTTCTCGAAGGAAAAGATAGACATTGCCATTGTCGAGGTGGGTATGGGCGGCCGTTTGGACTCCACCAATCTCATCACGCCCGAACTCAGCATCATCACCAATATCGACTTCGACCACATGAAGTTTTTGGGTGACACACGAGCCAAAATTGCCTACGAAAAGGCGGGCATCATCAAACCCGGTATCCCTGTGGTCATTGGCGAGACCCATCCCGAGACAGAACAAGTCTTCATCGACAAGGCCAAGGAAGGTAACAGCCCCATCTGCTTTGCCGACCAAGTTTTCGACTGCGACAAAATCCATATCGAGTCAGACATTGAGCAACAATACGACGTTTGGAAAAACAGCGAGCTCTACATGGAAGCCCTCGAAATCCCGCTGATGGGCAACTACCAGCAGAAAAACCTGACCACGGTAATGTGTGCCTTAGACTTGCTGCGCGACAAGTTCAATCTTTCGGAAGACCATATCCGTGACGGCATAGCCAAAGTGATTCGCAACACCCACTTGATGGGCCGCTGGCAGATTCTCAACAAAGACCCGCTCACTATAGCTGACACGGGACACAATGTGGCTGGTATCACAGAAGTGGTGCGCCAACTGGCAGAGATGAGCTATGGAAAACTGCATTTCGTCCTCGGCATGGTCAACGACAAGGACATCGAGAGTGTATTACAGTTGTTGCCTCGTGGCGCCGAATACTATTTCTGCAAGGCCGACATCCCCAGAGGATTGGATGCCAATATCTTAGCCGAGAAAGCCTTTGACATGGGCTTGCGCGGACAAGTGTTTGAGTCTGTCAACCACGCCTATCGTTCCGCCGTCAACAACGCCCATTTTGGTGATGTGGTCTTCATCGGCGGCAGCAATTTCACTGTGGCCGAGGTGGTGTAAGTTTGTTTTTCAATTTACGGGCAAAGATTCTTTGCCTCTTTCCAATAGGAAATCATTTCCTCAAGGCTGAGGTGTTGCACGCCTTTACCTTGCTCACGTGCGCGTTGCTCGACGTGGCCGAACCTTTCACGAAACTTCATATTGGTTTTCTCCAAAGCATCATCCGGATTCACGCCGATGTAGTTGCCATAGGCTGCCAAAGCAAAAAGCAAGTCGCCATATTCCTCCTCAATGTTGGGCGTATTATCAAGCTTTTGCAGTTCCTCAAAGAGTTCGCTTTTCTCCTCCTCCACTTTTTGCCATGCCTGTTGCGCATCAGGCCAACGGAAGCCCACGCCCGCAGTCTTCTGAGCCATACGATAGGCTTTCAAAAGTGACGGCAAGCCTTCAGGGACGCCGCCCAACACACTGCGGTTGTGCTCACGTTCCAGCTTGATTTTCTCCCAATTCTGCTCCACTTGCTCTGCATTCTCAACCTTCTCATTACCAAAGATATGCGGATGACGTACAATCATCTTCTCGCAGATGCCATTAAGCACATCCGCAATGTCGAAAGCACCCTCTTCTTGCCCTATCTTGGCATAAAAGACGAGATGGAGCATGAGGTCGCCGAGTTCCTTCTTCACTTCGTTGAGGTCGTCGTTGAGGATGGCTTGGCTGAGTTCATAGGTCTCCTCAATGGTAAGATGGCGCAGGCTATGGATGGTTTGGGTACTATCCCAAGGGCAGCCCGCACGCACGGCATCCATGATATCCAGCAAACGCTTGAATGCAACTAATCTTTCGTCCATATCATGCAAATTTGATGGCGCAAAAGTAAGGAATAATGTTTAATTGATTCCTATTGATTGTAGAGATTCCCCTTCGGGGAATGGAAATCCGTTTTATAGTTAACCGCGGTGGTCAGTGGCGTTTACAATTTGTAGACTTTACCGCCACCGCGTTTAAACATACGACTTGACTTCCATTCCCGTAGGGAATCTCTCTTATATCATAGTTTTTTGTACCTTTGCGGACCCAATGGAACGACATATAAAACATATTGTCTTCTTTGCGCTCCTCATTTTATTGGGGAAAACGATGGAAGCGCAGCTGAGCCACCGCAACTATGAGATTGAGGCGAAGATGCACTATGGCTATATGTATTTCCAAAACGACGAATATCACTCAGCCTTAGGTCGTTACAGCCGCCACACACCCGCCTACGAGTTCTCACTCCACCGCAACACCTACGGAGAACATCGTTGGGAAGTGCTGCATAACTATCCTTCCATAGGGCTCACTTTTTATTATTCGGGTTTCGGCAATGACTCCATTTCGGCAGAATTGGGCAAGGTATTCGCCCTCTATCCGTTTATCAACTTCCCCATCACGCCAGGAACAAACAGCAGGCTGACATTCAAGTTGGGCGTGGGCGTTTCGTACCTCACCAACAGGTTTGACCCCAAAGAAAACTTCCACAATTACGCCATCGGATCCCATATCAACGCTGCCGTCAATCTGTCGTTCGAATACAGGCAACGCATCGTCGACCGACTCCATTGGGTAACCTCAACAGGTTTGACCCATTTCTCGAACGGCGCGACAAAAGCTCCCAACATGGGCATCAACATCTTTAGTGTGGCAACTGGGCTTTCGTGGTATCTGGCGCCACCTAAGGCATACATAGACAAAAGATTACGCCCTAAAAACTATCTCTTTGAATTTGACGGCAAGCGACATTTCGTCACCGACTATCAATACACGATGGGCTTCAAAGACATGAGCCAGCAATATGGAACACACGAGTATTTCCTAGTCCACGACTTGGCCACGAACTTCATGTTTCAAATCACGGAGCGCGACCGACTGGGATTGGGAATCGAATTGGTTTATGACAACTCCGACAAAATCACCAAGCCCGATTGGGACATTTATCTGAAACCTGGCTTCCTTTTTGCCTACGAAATGTTGCTCGACCGAGCCAGTTTCATGTTCAATCTTGGCATTCGTAACAACGTTCCCTTAAACTCACCAACGTACGGCTTGTTGTTCTACCAAAAAGTCGCCGCCCGCTACTATATCAACGAGAACCTGTTTGCCACGATTGCCTTCACCACCTACGACATCAAGGCCGACTTCATCAGTGTCGGCATCGGCTACCATATCCAACACAAATACTATTTACCTCGCCATGAAAAGAAACGTCATCGCAGTCCTGTTTTTCCTCGTTAGCCTGATGGTTGCATCATGCAGCAAGATGGAGGCGCTGTTCACCAATGGCGAACCCATTACCGAACAACGCAGCCTTGGCCATCGCTTCACTGCTATCAAGATGTACAACAACGTGAATGTCAAGTTGGTACACAACAATCATCCGCGTTTGGAACTGACTTGTCCCAAAAACCTTATCGAAAAGGTAACGACCGAAATCGACGGCGACACCTTGGTCATCAAAAACGAGAATGACTACAATTGGCTCCGAAGTTTTGACTATAGCATCGACTTGACCGTATATTATGACAGTCTGCGCCAAATCGATTTTGCCTCTGTCGGCGACCTACTCTGCACCGACTCCATCAGAGGCATCAAAGAACTCACCATCGATTCTACGGATGCTGTCTTTGATTCCGTTTGGACTCGATCTTTCTATCTCAATGTCAAAGAAGGTTGTGGCGACATTGATTTGACGTTAAGCTGTGACGTAGTAAAAAACAACTTCAGCAATGGCACCTCCTTGGTGACCTTAAGAGGCACTGCCCAATATACAGAAATCATGATGAGAAGTTATGGTGCCATCCATGCCGAAAACCTCAACTCCAACTTCGTCAGAGTGCAATCGCATTCCACTAACGATGCTTATGTCTGGGCCAGAACCAAGCTCACCGTTTGGCTCTATAGTATTGGAAATGTGTATTATAAAGGCAATCCCTGGATTGTACAGGAATGTACCAATGACGGTCGGGTCATCAAATTGGAATAATTTTGTAAATCAATATATGAATATCGGTTTTTGGTATGAAATTTGTATTATTTGAAACGACTATTAATTATTCACGGACAAATAAACACACAATAAAATGAAAGCTTTAAGACTTCTCCCAATCGTTGCCTTGATGGTTTTCGCCAGCTGCTCAGCGAACCGTCACGTAGCACAAGACGATGTCTATTATTCGCCTTACGGCAACACGGGCAATCGGATGGCCAAAGGCAACGGCTCATACGTGAGTCCAAGCATCAGCAGCAGCTCGGAATACGACTATCAAGCCTACTATTCCGACAGCAAGAATTACGTCAACAATGCCGACCCCGTTTATCAAACCACGGAAACGGTGACCGACACCAACGGCGTAGTTTACACCACCACAGAGACTTATTATGATGCCGACTTTGCCACGCGCATCAAGCGTTTTGGCACGCAAGCATCTTCCACCTTAGACTATTATGACGATTATTACACTGGTGGCAGCGGTAACACCTACGTCTATGTGGACAGCTACGACCCCTTCTATTGGGATTATTATCCTAACCTCTACGTCGGCTGGGGTTATCGTCCCTATTGGAGAACCTATTGGGGCTGGGATCCGTACTGGAGCTACTCCTGGTATCCTTATTCTTACTGGAGTTATTCATGGTATCCTTACTCCTATTACTGGGGCAATCCTTACTGGGCCTATGGCTGGGGTTATCATGATCACTACTGGCATCACCCGCACCACCACTGGGATGGCCATGGCGGACATCACCCCGGAGGAAACGGCGGCAGCAGTTTGAGCAGCTACGTGGCCAGTGTGCGTCACAGCAATGGCACGGCGGGCTCGATGAGCCACAGCCTGCAAGATGGCGGCAGAGCCACAACGGGTGGCAGCATGTCGGGTAGCGCCAGCGGCAACACCAATGCAAGAGTGGGTAGCAGCGTGTCGACAAGCCGTCCCACAGCAAGCAGTAGTTCTACAGCCAGCGCCTCGGGGCGCACCAACACCAGCAGACCTACGGTGGGCAGCCGTCCTTCAAGCAGCAGACCCACTGCAGGCACCAGTGGTCGCACAGGCAACACCTCTGCCAGTCGTCCTTCAAGCTCAAGCAATGCCCGCACAGGCAGCCAAAGCGGCGAACGTCAAAGCTACACCTCACCCAACAGCAGCCGTCCTTCACGCTCCAGCTCAGAATATGTGCGTCCGCAAGGCTCTTCCTCATCACGTCCTTCTTCAACAGGCGTGAACAGCGGAAGCAGAAGCAACAGCTCAAGCGGCTCGTACAACAGAGGCAACTCAAGCAGCAGCTATAACAGAAGCAGCTCACCTTCGAGAAGCTCCTCCTCAAGTTCAAGTCGCAGCTCAAGCAGCAGCTACAGCGGCGGAAGCCGTGGCTCAAGCTCAAGCTCAGGTGGTAGCCGCGGCAGCTCTGGTGGAGGCGGCGGTAGCCATAGCTCCTCGGGCGGTGGCCGTAGCTCAGGTGGAGGAAGAAGATAATTTTCGAACCACTACAGTAAATTGACAATAAAAGACTACCTTTGCGGTTCAAATTGCAAGGTAGTCTTTTTTTATCCTGTCGACCATGAAGAGAATACTTACTATAACTATCGTTATCCTATGTGCCTTGTCAGCTTTCGCCCAAGGTGCCGACGATGCTTGCCTGTTTTCGCAAACCTATTATCAAGGCACAGCCAAGGCTTTGGGCATGGGCAATGCCATGGGCGCTGTAGGTGGCGACATGACCGCCATCAACATCAACCCCGCTGGAATGGGCATTTATCGCAGCAACGAATTCACCACTTCACTCAATCTGCTCGACAATTACCATTCATCACACTATTATGGGACTCAAACAAGTGGGAACAAGACTCGCCTCTCGATTCCTAACATCGGATGGATCAGCACAAAACAAAGGAGCAACTACCGCCCTCTCCGTTCCACCCAATTCGGTATTGGACTAACCCGTATCAACGACTACAACATCCACACCTACGCCCAAGGGCTAAACCCTACCAGCTCGAGAACGAACAACCCCACCTTTCTATCGCAAATAGAAGGCATCCATTATGAGGACTTGCCGTCCGACATCTGGCCTTATTGGAACACATATCTCATCGACCATCAGTATAGCGACCACTGGTATTACAACAGCAACGTCCCAGAAAACAATGTTTGGCAATCGCTTGAGTGCGACTTCAAAGGCCGTTCCGAGGAATGGAGCTTTTCGGGAAGCGCCAATTTTTCCGAAAAGTTGTTTGTCGGCATCAGCCTCAATCTGACCCACATCAAACGGACAGGCAACATGGTTACAGGGGAAAACAAGAAACAAGGTGACAACGTCGACTTCGAGTCATGGAGTTTCTCAGAAGAACTCAGCAGCAACGCTATGGGTTGCAATGCAAAAATTGGAGTTATTTATCACCTTAACAAACTTATCCGACTAGGTTGTGCTTTCCATACCCCTTCACTCTACTCTTTTGACGAATCGAGGCAAACCATGACGAAATCCCAATTTGAAACCTCAGGGCTGCACACTTATACCAGCCAAGAATACAACTACGAATACACCTTCATCAAACCGCTGAAATGGGTGGGCAGCATGGCTTTCGTTATTGGACAGCAAGGTATTATCAGCCTCGATGCGGAATACACCAATTTCGGTGCTGCGTATTTCAAAGACACAAAAGATGAAAACGATCCTGACTATTATGATTACACGCCAAAAAATGATAAAATAAGGGAAACCTACGGAAAGACATTCAATTTCCGTTTGGGCACTGAATGGTCGTTGGGTACTTCCTATCTAAGAGCAGGAGCTGCCTACTACGGCAGTCCCTTCGGCTTGGGTGAATCAGGCGGTAGCGTCAAAAAAGCTTCATGTGGCATTAGCGTTCCCGTTTCAGAAAGCACCACCTTTGATTTTGCATACGAGTTCAGCCATGGAAAGACCTATACTTTCCTATATGATGCCGGTGACTTAGGCATTGAATCCATCACCCAAAAGCAATTCAAGCATATTCTGGCCACCACCCTCAAGGTGAGGTTCTAAACAAAAAAGGCTGCCCGAAGACAGCCTTTCCACAACTATTTTGCGAACGCAATCAATCTTTGTATTGCGCGATAATGCCTTTGTCGACAAGGATTCGACCACAGTATTCGCAAACAATGATCTTCTTGTGCGTGCAGATGTCCAACTGGTGTTGAGGAGGAATGCGGTTGAAGCAACCACCGCAAGCCTCGTCGAAGATGCCGACCACAGCAAGACCATTGCGGGCATTCTTACGGATGCGCTTGTAGGCCACCAAAAGACGTTCCTCGACCAGTTTCTCGCACTCGGCGGAACGTTGCAGCAACAGTTCTTCTTCTTTCTCGGTACCTTCCACCAAGGAATGCAACTCGTCTTTCTTCTCCTTCAGTGAGGCATTCAGTTCGGTGAGACGCATCTGAGCATCCGCCACCTTGGTTGCCACTTCATTGTCCTTGGCGGTAATCTCTTTGATGCGCTTTTCCGAAAGCTGAATATCAAGCGTTTGATACTCAATCTCTTTCGTTAGAGAATCATATTCACGGTTATTGCGGACATTGTTCTGCTGGTCTTCATATTTCTTAATGAGGGCTTCCGTTTCCTTAATCTTGATCTTATAATCAGAGATGTCCTTTTGATGCTTCTTGCTCTCTTCCTTGAAGTTGGCGATACGGGTCTCCAAGCCAGCGATTTCGTCCTCCATGTCCTGGATTTCCAAAGGCAGATTGCCACGATAGGCCCTAATTTCGTCAATCTTGGAATCGACCTTCTGCAAGGTATAAAGGGCTACCAACTTGCGCTCAACGCTCACTTCTATTGGATCTTCCACTGGTTTGGGTTCTTCCGCCTTAACGGGTTGTACCTCTTCCTGAGGAGCCGCAGGAATTTCCTCTTCCTTAGGTTGAGTCTTAGCTTTGGTGGTTTTCTTTGTCGTCTTCTTGGTTTCCTTAACCACTTCTACTTCAGCAACTTCAGTCACCTCAGCAACTTCTTTATTGTCTTTCTTAGCCATATTGTGATTACTTATTTTTTTACAAAATAATGGACCGAATTCGTCTTCGTTTCGGCGATTTCGGCTGCAAAGGTAGGAAATTTTTTCCGAATCAACTCACATATTAATTCTTTCGTGAATTGCTCGGTCTCGAAATGTCCACCGTCGACCAGCAGGATGTTGCCTTCGGGGACAAAAAAGTCGTGGTATTTGATGTCGGCGGTAAGATAAGCATCCACCTTTTGGCGCAAGGCATCCTGCATGAACGGAACACCAGCACCGCCACAAAGCGCAACTTTTTGGATTTTACGACCCATCAAAGCGGAATGACGCAGACAAGGCGAGCCTATGGTTTCTGCCACAAGATTCAGAAAATCAACTTCTTCCATTGGATTTACAAACTCACCTATCATGCCTGCACCACAAAGCTCGGGTTCCATTTCGGAGGGTTGAAGCAGATGCAAATTATTCAGGCCAAGCCGTTCTGCCAAAACACGGCTCACACCCAAATAGCTGTTGTCCAAGTTGGTATGCATCGAAATCATGGCGATATCGTGTTTGACAGCTTTCATCACAGCACGTTCGATATAGGTTTCGGGCGTAAGATGCTTCAATCCACGGAAAATCAAAGGGTGATGGCTGATGATGAGGTCACAATGCTTGGTAACGGCTTCATCTACGACTTCTTCGGTAATATCCAAGCAAATCAAGGCTTTACGGGTTTCGGCGTTGAGGTCGCCCACCTGAAAGCCAGCATTGTCGTAACTCTCCTGCCAATGCAAAGGCGCCACCTCGATGATGCAGTTCAAAATGTCTTTTACGGTCATATTTTCAAAATTGAGGCTCAAAATTAGCAAATTTTGTCTAATTTTGACCCCATAATGAGAATTTTACTTTTGCCCATAGCGCTAATTTATCATATCGTTCTGACTATCAGACACAAACTATACGATTGGCACATCTTGAAATCAACAAGTTTCGAGAAACCCGTGATTTGCGTGGGCAACCTCAACCTCGGTGGAACAGGGAAGACGCCTCAAACGGAATACCTCATCAACCTATTGAAAGACACTTACCGTGTGGCCACCTTGAGCCGTGGCTATGGCAGAAAGACGAAAGGCTTCAAATTGGCTGATGCGTCATGTACTTATGAGGATTTGGGGGACGAACCGCTACAATACTTCACGAAACACCCTGATATTCAAGTTGCAGTTGATAAGAATCGCTCAGAAGGCGTAGCGCGCCTGCTTTGGGAACAGGGGGTCGAAGTCGTTCTTTTGGACGATGCTTTTCAACACCGAAGCATCAGACCGGGATTGAATATCCTACTGACTGAATACCAGCATCTTTATTGCAACGATTTCCTCTTCCCTGCTGGCACTTTGCGCGATGTGAAGTCAGCCGCCAAACGTGCCCAAATCATTGTCGTGAGCAAATCGCCAAAGCATCTGGACGAAGAAGAAAAGCAACAAATCATCAACAAAATAAATCCAACCGAAGAACAAAAAGTGTTCTTTTCCTATTTGGAATACAACGATTTGCAACCCTTAAACGAAAAAGCAAAAACGGTTTCCATTGAAAATGCGGATTCTGTTTTGGCTTTCTGCGGCATCGCCAACCCAAAGCCTTTTGTCAAGGAATTGGAAAAACAATATAAAACCATTGATTTTCTGACATTTACAGACCATCATCCTTACACGGAAAACGACATAAAAACCATCCTCAAACGTTTTGACAACCTCGGTGGCGAGAAGAAAATCATCGTCACTACCGAAAAAGATGCAGCGCGATTGACAAATTCTCCTTATCTTTGTCAGTTTGAAACCGCTCCGCTGTATGCTTTGCCCGTCAGCGTGCGTTTCCATGAAGAAGAAAAGTATAACGAAGAAATATTGAGCTATGTACGAAAGAATTCTTACGACCGTTGGTTACATTAAATTGAAAACCAATGGTTTTCAGCCCGAAGTCGGTGTAGTGTTAGGTTCAGGCTTAGGCGGCTTGGCCAACGGCATCAACGTAGAATATGCCATCCCCTATTCTGACATCCCGAATTTCCCTGTCTCCACGGTGAAAGGTCATCAGGGACAACTACTTTTTGGCACCATCGCCGGCCGAAAAGTCATCGCCATGCAAGGTCGTTTCCATTATTACGAGGGCTACCCGATGAGTGAGGTGGCCTTCCCCGTCCGCATGATGATGCAGCTGGGTATCCAGTTCCTCATCCTCAGCAACGCTGCAGGCGGACTCAACCCGAACTTCCACGTGGGTGATATCATGATCATCAACGACCATATCCACATGATGCCGAATCCTTTGATCGGACCGCATGACGACCGTTATGGTGAGCGTTTCCCCGACATGAGCGAGCCTTACGACAAACGCCTCATCAAGTTGGCCGACGAGATTGCCTTAGAAAAAGGCATTTGGGTGCAGCACGGTGTGTATTGCTCCACTTCAGGCCCGACCTACGAGACTCCCGCCGAGTGCCGCTACTTCCGCATCATCGGAGCCGACACCATCGGCATGTCCACCACGCCTGAGGTCATCGTGGCAAGACAAGGCAAGTTGCCTGTGTTTGGTCTGTCCATCGTTTCCGACATGGCCAACATATATGGTTTGGAACATACCGTTACCATCACGCATGAAGAAGTCATCAAGGCCGTGAATGCCGTGGAGCCCAAGCTCATCACCCTCATCACGGAACTCATCCGCCGCAGTGCCGAAATCCAGTTCTGATGGCTGTTTATTTCGTCACCGACTTCCATTTAGGCATCCCCTCGCTGGAGGACAGCCAAAAGCGTGAGCGCAAGTTGTTGCGTTTCCTTGATGGCATTCGTCCTGATTGTGAAGAGCTTTACCTAATGGGTGACTTGTTCGACTTTTGGTTTGAGTATAAAACCGTGATTCCGAGGGGTTTTGTCAGACTGCAAGGTAAGTTGGCGGAGTTCACAGATACAGGCATCCCTGTGCACATGTTCATCGGGAACCACGATCTATGGAGTTTTGGCTACTTGCACGACGAACTTGGACTTGAGATGCACCGCGACCCCGTCATCAAGACCATTAAAGGCAAGAAGTTTTTCCTCGTTCATGGCGATGGCAGAGGACCCGGCGACAAGGGCTACAAATTTCTGAAAAAGGTGTTTGAATGCAAGTTCTGCCAATGGCTGTTTCGATGGTTGCATCCTGATTTGGGCATTGGTTTGGCCTTGAAATGGTCGCACCAGCACCGTCTGAAAAAACTCAAGAACGAAGTGGAGCGCAGCTACTACGATGACATTCCCAAAACCCGTCTCTATCAATATGCCCAAGAGCAAGCTACCCTTGACCTAAGCATCGATTTCTTCGTATTCGGCCACCAACACAAACCCATGCAATACAAGACTGGCGACCATGCTTTGACCACTATTGTAGGAAACTGGATATATGATTCCACCTATGCCGTGTTTGATGGGGAAACGATGAAATTGAAGCGGTTTGAGGAAGAAAAACCATCAGAATCAAAACTTTGAATCGAATTCATTTCAAAAAACGCTTATTCACCTATTATCGCTCATCCAAAAACGTTATTTTTGCACAAAAACTTTACGGCATGTCAGGCAAACGGCTCCATATCATCCTTCTATTGTTCGTGGCCATCATTATGTCTTCGTGCAACATCAATAAGTTTGTCCCCGAGGGGAAATACTTGGTGAAGAAAAACAGCATCGTCATCGAGGACAACAAGGCCCAAATCAGCAAGTCGGGGCTGTCGTCCTACATCACCCTCAAGCCTTACAAGGATGCCTTCCAAACCAATATGCCCACCTGGATCTACTACAAGTCGGAGCAAAAACCCGATAGCAAGGTGTGGGCTTGGATGAATAAGAATTTCGGTAAGGCACCTGTATATTACGATGTGAAAGGAGCCAACAATTCGTCTACCCAGATGACGCGTTATCTCGACAATGTAGGCTATTTCAATTCCAAAGTGAACCACACGGTGAAAACGAAACGAAAACGAGCCACTGTCACCTATCATGTCTACCCCACCCAACCTTATCGTATTAAACAGTTCAACTATGTCATTGATGACTCGCTCATTAATAGGTACATCATGCGTGACAGTGCCAAATTTGAACCCAAAAAAGGCGATATCTACAATGCCTATTCCCTTGATGAACAGCGTGAAATCATCACAGACCGGATGAAAAACTCAGGCTATTTCTTCTTCAATCGCGATGACATCTATTTTGAGGTGGACAGCAATTTCATGAACCACAGCATGGATATCACCATGCGACTGAAAGACAACAAGTTGTCAAGCAAGAAATACTACATCCGCGACATCAGCGTATACCCCAACTTCAGTGTATTAAGGATGGGTGAAAAACCTACCGATTCCATCCAGCTGGTTGTTGAGACAGGTATGATAAGGAAGCGGAAAAACATTTGGGATTTCTACTACTTTGGCAAACCCGACGTGAAGCCACAAACCTTTAAGCAATCCATACACATTATAGAAGGACTGCCTTACAACCTGAGGAGCATCACCAGCACTTACAAGTCGTTGGGCAATTTTAGACTGTTCCGCAACATCAACATCGAGTTTGACACTGTTTCAGGGCCTCAAGACTCGCTCAACCTGCTCGACTGTCGTATCACCATGCAACAAAATGACCGACATTCGATTACTGTCCAAGGTGAAAGCACCAACTCGGAAGGCGATTTGGGCATCAAAGGTAGCCTTTCGTATTCCAACAAAAACATTTTCCACGGAGCCGAGACCTTCCAACTCAGTCTGAAAGGCGGATTGGAAGCGCAAAAACTGGCAGGAGGTGGCGACCCTGAAACTGGCAAGAATGTATTCAACACTTGGGAGTTAGGTCTGACGGCCAGCGTGCTTTTTCCAAGGTTTTTGAGTCCCTTCTCAAACACCACCTTCTCAAGAGATTACCAACCTACCACCACTATTTCTTTGGGCTTCAATTCGCAGATCAGATACTATTATTCGCGCTATATCACAACTGCTTCTTTCGGTTATGACTGGAAAAACAACTATCGGACAGCACATAACTTTTCGCCTATTTATCTCAACAGCGTAAAGATTGCCAATATCAACCCAGTTTTCCAAGAATACCTTGATGCGGAGACCAGTCAGCGGAAGAAGGCCCAATACACAAGTCATTTGTCGCTCGGCTTGCGTTATTCGCTGACATACAACACCCAGAGAATCAGCAAGACAGGAAGTTTCTTTTATTTCAAGGCCGATTTTGAGACGAGCGGCAACTTTCTTTCCTTGTTCAACAATACTAAACTCATTACCGAAAACGAGAACGGCTATCATGAAATCTTTGGTATCCGCTACGCTCAATACGTCAGAAGCAGTTTCGACCTCAGGCAGCACCTTGACCTTGGTAGGGATAACTGGTTGGTGTTTCGACAGTTTGTGGGTATCGGTCTGCCCTACGGCAACTCGCAAGACATGCCATTCGAGCGTAGTTTCTACGGCGGTGGTGCCAATGGCCTGCGTGGATGGCATTACCGTACTGTGGGACCTGGAGCCTATATCCCTGTTTCCGAAGACATAGAAAAGACAGGCGACATGCAACTGGAGTTCAACGCCGAATACCGTTTCCCGATATACAACATCTTTAACGGAGCCTTCTTTGTTGATGCCGGTAACGTTTGGACCTATCGCCCCAATGAATCCATGCCCAACGGTGAATTCAGATTTGATTCCTTCTACAATGAATTTGCAGTTGACGCAGGCGTTGGCCTCAGGTTGGACGTTTCCTTCCTCATCCTCCGTTTCGACTTTGCATATGCCATGCGCAATCCCTACATGAATATTCAGACAGGTAGCTATTGGCGTTTTGGGCAAGGCAACAATTTCAGATTCCAAGTCGGAATTGGCTATCCATTCTAAGCCATGTTAAGCCGCGGCGAGCTATACGGAAAACTGGTGCAATCCTTCGGTTTCGAGCCCACCGATGGGCAAGCCATTGTGATGTATCATCTATCCGCTTTCCTGCTTTCGCAAAAAGAGAATCCCACCTATATTTTGAAAGGCTACGCAGGCACGGGTAAGACCTCGTTGGTGAAGACCTTGGTGAGAACTTTACCCTATATCGGAATGAGATATGTGCTGATGGCGCCAACGGGAAGAGCGGCTAAGGTGCTCAGCAGCTACACGGGAAAAGATGCCTCCACCATTCATCGCAGAATCTACCAAACCAAATCCTTGCCCGATGGAAGCTTCAGGATAGCAAGAGCAGAGAACAAGTTCAAAAACGCGTTGTTCATCGTCGACGAAGCCTCCATGATTGGCGAACAAAAGGAGTTTGGAGGATCAAGTTTGCTCGACGACTTGTTGGGCTATGTCTTCAGTGGAGAGAACTGTCGTTTGTTACTTATTGGCGATACGGCGCAATTGCCACCCGTTGAAAGTCAACAAAGTCCAGCTTTGGATTGTAATTATCTGAGATCCGAATTCCCCATAACCGCGGCCACTTTTGAGTTGACAGAAGTCAAGCGGCAGGCTTTGGAATCGGGCATCTTGTACAATGCGACTGACCTCAGACAGTTGCTCAGCCAAAATCTCTACGAATACGAGTTGCCGCTTTTTCATTTGCAAGGTTTTGATGACATCCAGAAGATTGAGCCAGAGACATTTGAGGAGATACTGCACAACATGTTTTCCAACATTTCCGACAACGAAGCCGTCATCGTCTGCAAGTCGAACAAACGCGCCAACATGTTCAATCAAGCCATCCGAGGACGCATCCTCAACATTGAAGGAGAAATAGCTACAGGTGACAAGCTGATGGTGGTGAAAAACAACTATTATTGGACAGAAGGCAACGAGGTGATGAGTTTCATTGCCAACGGCGACATGGCTGAGATCAGGAAAATCAAGCATTTCGAGGAGATGTATGGCTTCCGATTCGCAGATGTTGAACTCAGTTTTACTGACTATCCCGATGCACCTAATATTGAAGCAAAGATTCTGTTGGACACACTTTATAGCAATAGTCCATCCTTGACAGAAGAAGAAAACAAAAAGCTGTTTTCAGCCATCGAAGAGGACTACATGGATATTCCTAACCGAAGGGAACGATACAAAGAGATGAAGAAGAATCCTTGGTTCAACGCCTTACAAGTGAAATTCGCGTATGCTCTCACCTGTCACAAGACCCAAGGTGGGCAATGGAGCAGTGTTTTCATCGATTCCTCGTTGAACCAGAAAGAAACGCTTGAAGTAGAAGACCTGCGTTGGCTTTACACCGCATTGACGCGTGCGCAGGAGCGGGTTTATTTCGTGAATTTCAAGGAGGAGTTTTTCGCAGAATAATCAACTGGAACCTCATAAAAACAGTAAACCCCGGCAGCATTGCTGTCGGGGTCACCGTTGTGGGTGGGCG
>CAMYXV010000014.1 GCA_947303055.1 uncultured Bacteroidales bacterium | reverse complement strand
AACGCATCTATACGAAGCTGACTGCCATCACCAAGGCCACCGTGACCCTTGAGGCGCAAGGCGTGGCCAACGACGAACTGGCCTTTGTGGCTGGCCGTTTGGCGCAGGTGGTGAAAATCAAGGACAACAGCGTCACCCTGCAGGTGTTTGGTGGCACAGAAAACATCCCGACCAATGCTGAGGTCACCTTCTTTGGCGAGCCGCCTACCTTGAATGTAAGCGATGACCTCGCAGGCCGTTTCTTCAACGCCTACGGCGAGCCTATCGACGGCGGTCCTGCCGTGGAGGGTGAGAAACGCCAAATCGGCGGCCCATCCGTGAACCCTTACAAGCGTCGTATGCCTTCAGAACTGATTCCAACGGGTATCGCTGGCATCGACTTGAACAATACCTTGGTTTCAGGACAGAAGATCCCGTTCTTCGCTGACCCTGACCAGCCCTATAACCGAGTGATGAGTATGGTGGCCCTTCGCGCCGATGTGGATAAGATTATCCTTGGCGGCATGGGCTTGACCAACGACGACTACCTGTTTTTCAAAAACGAGTTTGAGAGTGCAGGTGCCTTGCACAAGATCGTCAGCTTCGTGAATACTACCGACCAGCCGCCTGTCGAGCGTCTGCTGATTCCCGACATGGCCTTGACTGCGGCTGAATATTTCGCCGTGGACAAGAACGAAAAGGTGTTGGTGCTACTCACCGACATGACGCTTTACGCCGATGCCTTGAGTATCGTGAGCAACCGTATGGACCAGATTCCTTCCAAGGACTCCATGCCTGGCTCGCTGTATTCCGACTTGGCCAAGATTTACGAGAAGGCCGTGCAACTGCCTTCGGGTGGATCCATCACCATCATCGCAGTGACCACGTTGAACGACGGCGACATCACGCACGCCATCCCCGACAACACGGGTTACATCACTGAGGGACAGTTGTACCTCCGTGCCGACCCCGATTCGGGCAAGGTCATCGTCGACCCGTTCCGTTCGCTGTCGCGTCTGAAACAGCATGTCCAGAACAAGAAGACCCGTGAGGACCACAGTGCCGTGATGAACACCTCGGTGCGTTTGTATGCTGATGCCGCCAACGCCAAAACCAAATTGGAGAACGGCTTCGACCTGAGCGACTACGACCTGCGCTGCCTCGATTATGCCAAGGAATACGCCACGCGCCTTTTGGCCATTGACGTCAACATTTCGATTACCGAGATGCTTGACACGGCTTGGGAGTTGTTCGGCAAGTATTTCACCAAGGCCGAGACGGGTTTGAAGGAAAAACTCATTGAGAAGTACTGGAAAGAGCCTGCGAAATGACCAATTTTGAATTTTGAATCTTAAATTTTAAATCTTTAAATCGATTCAATGGCCATCAAATTTCAATATAACAAGACCTCGCTGAATGAGATGAACAAGCAGCTCAAGACGCGAACTCGTGCCCTGCCCACGCTGAAGAGCAAGGAGAGCGCGTTGCGCCTTGAGGTGAAGAAAGCCAAGGAGCGTTCGGAGGGGCTTGTAGAGCAGTTAGAGGCCGAACTCAAGTCGTATGAGTATATGGCCCGGCTTTGGAATGAATTTGAGCCAGGACTGATTTCCGTGACCGATGTCAAGCTGAAGACCGTCAAGATTGCAGGCGTGCCCGTGCCGGCCTTGGAGGAGGTGCTGTTCGACGTGAAGGACATCAACCTCTTCACCAAGCCGATGTGGTATGCCGACGGCGTTCAAATCTTGAAGAATCTGGCGCAATTGGGCATCGAGTCGGAGGTCTATACCGAGGTGAGCCGCATTTTGGATTACCAGCGGAAAAAGACCACACAGAAAGTCAACCTTTACGAGAAGGTGCAAATTCCTGGCTACAACGAAGCCATACGTAAGATCAAACGATATATGGAAGACGCGGAGAACCTCGACAAGGCTTCGCAGAAAATCGTGAAAAACAAACACATGGAAGAAGAGGAGGCAGAACATGGTAACTGAAATGACAAAATATGATTTCATCCTCATGAGCGGCGACGCCGATGCCTTCCTCGAGAAGCTGCAATCGGTGGGCGTGGTCGACATCACGCGTTCGCTGAAGCCCATCGATGAGAAATCGGAGAAACTTTCGGTCCGAGCGGAGATTTACCGCAAGGCACTCTCGTCTTTGAAAGCAGTTGAGAAAGCCGACGACCCGGGGCAGAAGCCTACCGACTTCGCCGTAGCGGTAATGGATACCGTGCGCGAAAAGGAAGCCATCGAAGCCCAGTTGCCGCAACTCCGCAAGGAAGCCGACGAATTGGTGCCTTGGGGTCAGTTCGACGCCAAGAGCTTCGACCGCCTCAAGGAAACGGGCTTGAAACTCCACTTCTACAAGGCGAAAGCCATCGACCCCGCATGGAAGGAACAGTACGCGCTGAGCGAGATTTCAAACTTCGGCGGCTACAGTTATTTCGTGGTCGTTTCCGATTCTGACGACTACGACTTCCCGCTGAAGGAACTCCCTGCTCCCGACCGCGACTATGCCGCCATCGAGCAGCAGATTGCCGACTTGGAGGCGCAGGTGAAGCAGAAAGAACACCGTTTGGCCCAATTGAAATGGCATGAGCCGGTGTTGCAAGCCGAGTTGGACAAGACCCTATCGAAACTCGATCTGCATCTGGCCAATGCCGCAGGCGAGAAGGCCGCTGAGGACTACATCACCGTCTTCGAGGGCTTTGCTCCTGCGATGAACGAGCCCGCCTTGCGCGACATGCTCGACAAGGAGCAAGTCTTCTATATCGAAGACAAGGCCAAAGTCGATGACAACCCGCCCATCAAACTGAATAACAACAAGTTCGTCTCGATGTTTGAGTTGTTGACCGACATGTACGGTCGGCCCAAATACGATGAGTTCGACCCGACGGTGTTCATCTCCATCTTCTTTATGCTCTTCTTCGCCTTCTGTATGGGCGACATGGGCTACGGCTTGGTGCTTATCGGTGCCAGCCTTGCACTGAAGAAAGTGCTGGGTAAGATTGCCCCGTTAGGTGTCACTTTGGGCATCGCCACCACCGTGGTGGGATTCCTGTTCCACACCTTCTTCTCCGTCGACATGCTCACTTGGAGCTGGCTGCCCGAAGGGGTGAAACGCATCATGCTGCCTTCGCAAATTGCTGGTTATGACGGCACGATGGTGTTGGCGTTGATTGTCGGTATTGTTCACATCTGTCTCGCCTTGATTGTGAAGACCTACCAGGCTACCAAGGTGAAAGGTTTCGCCAATTCCTTGGGCACTTGGGGCTGGACCTTGCTCATCGTGGGCGGTGTCATCGTGGGTGGTCTCGCCTTGATGGGCGTCATGGACAAAGCCTTGACGAAGTGGATTATAATTATAATAGGTGGCTTGTCCGCCTTGGGCATCTTCTTCCTCAACGACCTGCACCGCAATCCCTTGCTCAATGTGGGTTCGGGCTTGTGGGAGACCTACAACACGGCCACAGGCTTACTCGGCGACGTATTGAGTTACCTGCGTCTGTACGCCCTCGGTTTGGCTGGTGCCAAACTCGGCGAGGCCTTCAATGCCATCGGTGTGCAGGCCTTGGGCGATGGTGGTGCTGGCTGGATTGCCTTCATCCTCATCGTGGTGATTGGTCACACGCTGAACATCGCCATGTGCGTCTTGGGTGCTTTCGTGCATCCTTTGCGACTCAACTTCCTCGAGTTCTTCAAAAACTCTGGTTACGAGGGCTCAGGCAGGCGGTATAAACCTCTTACACAAAACACTGAAAATTAACAAATTAACAATTAAAATATCATAATTATGTTAGCAACAATTTTAGGTTATCTCGGTTTAGGCCTCGTATTGGCCTTGGCAGGTATCGGAAGTTCAATCGGCACTTCGACGGCGGGCAACGCTGCTGAAGGCGGCCTCAAGAAACGCCCTGAGGCATCGGGTAATTTCATGGTGCTGTCGGCACTGCCGGCCACCCAGGGTATCTACGGCTTTGTGGCTTTCTTCATGCTGCTGAGCAAACTGAAGGCTGACCCGACGCAAGGTCTCATCATCTTCGGTGTGGGTCTCTGCGTGGGTTTGGTCTGCATGATCTCAGCCATCCGTCAAGGACAGGTCTGCGCCAACGGTATCGTCGGTGTGAGCCAAGGTCACGACGTGTTCACCAACACGCTGATCTACGCTGCTCTTCCTGAGTTCTACGCTATCTTGGGCCTTGTAGGCGCACTGATGGTGTAATATCGAGAGGACAACCATTCAAAAGCAAAGGCGACTCCGTTTTGGGGTCGCCTTTGGTGTATCATATTTCATCCTTCAGCCGTTCAATCATCCGCCGTTCCTTCTTCGTAGGCCTGCCAGCGCCTCTGTCGCGCCACTCGGCCTTGTAGGCGCGCATGAACTCGATGCGCTCGTATTCTTCCTTGGGCGTGAGGTCGTTATAGACCTCGGGCACCTGTTTGGCGGAAACGCGGTTCTTGACCACGGTCTTTACCTCTACCACCTTGTGTAGTTGCTCAATCTGCACCTGGATGACATCGCCCACCTTCACTTCGCGCGAGGGCTTGACGGGGTTGTCGTCCATCTTCACCTTGCCGCCTTTGATGGCATCTGCCGCCAACGAGCGTGTCTTGAACAGACGCGCCGCCCACAGCCATTTGTCCATCCTAACGATGTTTTCTTCGTTTGCCATTGGTTAGCTTTTTTTCTGCCGCTTTGCGTCACTGCGAGGAACGAAGCAGTCCAGATAAATTGTGCATTTTGCCTGGATTGCTTCGTCGTTCCTCCTCGCAATGACGCGAAGCGAGTCAAATCACTTTTCCTTAAAAATCAACTGGATTGGTACCCCATTGAAGTCCCAAGTCTCGCGAATCTTGTTCTCCAAGAAGCGTTTGTAGTTCTCCTTCACGTCCTTAGGCAGGTTGCAAAAGAATATGAACTGGGGCGAGATGCTCTTCAGCTGGGTGATGTACTTGATGCGCAGGAAACGTCCGCGCGAAGCCGTCGGCAACGGCACGGAGTTGATGATTTCCTGCATCTTGTCGTTCAGTTCGCGCACGGGGATGCGGCGTTCGCGGTTCTCGTATACTTTGTGCGCGGTCTCCAATACCTTATAGATACGCTGCTTGTTGATGGCCGAGGTGAAAATGATAGGATAGTCGGTAAAAGGAGCTGTGCGTGAACGAATCACTTCTTCGTAAGCCTTGTGCGTGTTGGAGTCTTTCTCCACAAGGTCCCATTTGTTGACGACCATCACCAAGCCTTTCTTATTCTTCTCGATGAGGCGGAGGATATTCATGTCCTGAGCCTCGAAGCCTTTTGTGGCATCAAGCATGAGGATGGCTACGTCACAGTCCTCAATGGCGCGGATAGAACGCAGTACACTATAGAACTCAATGTCTTCCTCAACCTTGCTTTTCTTGCGCAGTCCGGCCGTGTCGACCAGCATAAACTCCATGCCGAAGGCGTTGTAACGTGTGTAATTGGCATCGCGGGTGGTGCCAGCAATGTCGGTCACGATATGGCGGTCGGTGCCTAGGAAGGCATTGATTAGGGATGATTTACCAACATTAGGCCTTCCCACCACAGTGAAGCGCGGCAGGTCGGTGTCAAAGTCGGTGGTGTCGGAGGGCAGCAACTCGCAGATTTTGTCCAAAAGTTCACCCGTGCCTGTGCCTGTCATGGCTGAAATCGGCCAAGGTTCGCCCAAGCCCAAGGCGTAGAACTCACCCGCCAAGACTTCTTTGTTAGGTTCGTCTATCTTGTTGACAGCCAGCAGAACAGGCTTCTTTTGTTGTCTTAATATGACGGCCACGTCCTCGTCCAAGACATGAAGCCCTTCGCGACCATCCACGATAAAGACGATGACATCGGCCTCGTCGATGGCCAAGTCCACCTGCTTGCGGATTTCTTCTTCAAAGATGTCGTCCGACCCCACCACATAACCGCCGGTGTCAATGACGGTGAATTCCTTTCCGTTCCAATCGCTTTTACCGTAGTGACGGTCGCGTGTCACGCCGCTCGTTTCTTCCACGATGGCCATGCGCTGCTTCAGCAGACGGTTGAAAAGCGTCGATTTTCCCACATTGGGTCTCCCCACTATTGCTACAATGTTTGACATAATGCTTTGAATTTGAAAACGGCTGCAAAAATACGAAAAAATTAGGCTTCGTAGCCAAAACGCTTAAGCTCAGCCTCATTATCTCTCCAGTCCTTGTCAACTTTGACGAAGAGTTCAAGGAAGATTTTCTTCCCCGTAAACTCTTCAATGTCAGCGCGGGCCTGCATACCGAGCTTCTTGATGGCGCTACCGCCCTTGCCGATGATGATGGCCTTTTGCGAATCACGGGCTACGTAGATGACACTTCGGATGTGGATGCGGTGCTCAGTTTCTTCGTAGCTCTCCACTTCGACCTGTACGGAATATGGAATTTCCTGCTGATAGTTGAGCAGTATCTTCTCGCGGATGATTTCAGTGATGAAGAAACGCATGGAACGGTCGGTGAGCTCGTCTTTGGGGAAGTAGGGCGGACACTCGGGTAGTTTTTCTAGAATCTGCTTAAAGATGAACTCCACGTTGGCGTTGTATTGCGCTGAAAGAGGGAACACCGTTGCGTTGGGCAGTGTCTCACGCCATTGTTCCACGGCTTGTTCCACTTGCTCTTGAGTGCTGAGGTCGATTTTGTTGATGAGCACAAAGACGGGTATCTCGGTAGTCTTTAGCCTTTCGACAGTCTTTTCTTCCACCTTTTTGTCGGTGATGTCGACGACAAACAAGATGAGGTCGGCGTCGATGAGGGCCACATTGACGAACTGGTTCATCACCTCGTGCATCTTGTAGGCTGGGTCTTTGATAATGCCAGGTGTGTCGGAGAAGACAATCTGGAAGTCGTCTCCGTTGACGATGCCGAGGATGCGGTGACGCGTGGTCTGCGCTTTCGAGGTGATGATGGAGATTTTCTCTCCAACGAGCTGATTCATAAGGGTGGACTTGCCCACATTCGGGCGTCCTATGATGTTGACATAGCCTGCTTTATGACTCATAATGAAATTTTTTCTTTGATTTTGGCCTTGCAAAGAAACAAAATTATTATCTTTGCAGCCGATTTCGGGAACGAAATTTTTTGTTTTCCGAGATTTTTCGCACGATGCGGGGTAGAGCAGAGGCAGCTCGTCGGGCTCATAACCCGGAGGTCGGAGGTTCGAATCCTCCCCCCGCTACCAAAACCAAAACGAGCAGGACGATAGTCCTGCTTTTTTTATGCAGTCATGCAGCGAAAACTTGCTTTCAGCTGTATGGCTGCATAAAAAAACGGCGAAGCCGATTTTGGTTTTGGTAAAGCCCTCCCCAAAAGGAGTACGACCAAAAGGAGTAATCCTCCCCGCATAAAAACAAAAACGGATGGTCTTTGGCCATCCGTTTTTCGTTTGTATAGACAGTGTACACACCGTAAATAATCAACGTGTCTTCTCCAATTTGCCGCCGAGCGTACCATCGATGGCAATAGTGCCGTTGTAGAAAAACATGTGAATCTCACCGTTGCCAGTGCAAGTGCCGTCGAGAGTCAGTTTCTGGTTTTCAAGGGTGGCTTTCACATCGTAGGTAACGTCCACTTCGGGCTGGAGGCTGAAACCTCCCAAATCATAGTTGAAGGTGACAGTGGTGTTGACGGCTTCAAAAGTCACGTTGTTGCCATCAACCGTACCTTTGATTTCCATTTCCTGGTTGTCAATCTTGCAGATGCCAACCACTTCGGTTACGGTTTCGCCTGCCCTGAGATCGACCGTGACAGGGAAAGGATTGTCTGTGACCTCCTGTTGCATCGGTTCCATGCCTGATACGGTGGCTTCCATGGTACCCGTGAAGAGGGCCTCGCCTTCATAATGGCCCACGAACTTCTCGTTAGGCTTCTCGTTGAAGATGACATTAAAACTCTTTGTGGCAGTCTGTCCCGCAGCATCGGTCACGGTGCCGGTGATGCTTACAGCACCTGTAGCCTCGACGTTGAAGATGGCTGTGTGAGTGTAGCTCGTCAGGTTCTCAATGGTGGCTTGGCTGGAGTTGATTACAATGCCGTTTTGGGTCAGTGTGATCTCGATCTTCGTCAGTTTTTCGCCAGTGGCATTGAAGCCGACCTTGATGTCATCGCCCGAATAGATTTGTGCGTTTTCGGTCACATAGCCCGTGTCGGTGATGACGCTGATGGTGGGTGCTACAGGGTCTTTCTTGCAGCTTGCCAACAGCATCAGACCAATGCAGCAAGCCAGAAATAAAGTGCTTTTTTTCATGATGATATGACTTTTAAGTTATTGTTTCACAAGTTTTCCGTTGATGGTACCCAATACTTTGTTGAATACCTGTTCTTGTCCAAAAATAGTGGCATGGCCGTCCCCTGTGAAGGTGCCAACGATGTTCAGCGTGTCACTCTCGGTCTTGGTGGCTTCCATTTGAAGATCCAGGTTAAAGAGGTATGGGTTGCTGAGTTGATGCGTTTCGTCGATGACGAGGTGGACGATTCCGAAATCAGCTTTCTCGGCCGTAGCTGTACCTGAGGTTTGGTGCGACTCGTCTTCAACGGTTACAATGGCCGTAATGGCATTGATTTCTTCGCCTTTCGCGATGTCCATCCTAATACTGTCGATGGGAAAAGCCATGTTATCCACTGCGCTATTGTTCATCGAAGTGATGGTGAGCGTGAACTGACCCATGTAATTGCCTACATAGTTGGGAGCGTAGTCAACGGGGGTTGGCGTGGGTTCAACAGGTTTCTTGCAAGCTGCGAACAGAACTACGAGGCAACTTAATGCGATGATGAGTGTTTTCTTCATGATAATACTATTAGTTTAGATATTTGATAAAAGCAGGTTACTGAGCATGTCGATGCACCGTCATAAATTCGAATCGGCCCTTCGACGGGCTCAGGGACCTTTTCCAGCTTGCAAAAATAAGACCAAATCGGTTTAGATAACGGGATTCCGTCAAAAAATTGTATTTTTGAGCCTCATTTTGCACCTATGAAGAAGAAATGGATCGTTTTAACAGTGCTGTTTGTCTTGGTTTTGGGCATGGTGCTGTTGTATCTTCTGGGTCCGGTTGCAGGCCCAATGCCGCTGTGGATGTCGATTTTGCCGCCTTTAGTAGCCATCGTGATGGCCCTATTAATAAAAGAGGTGATTTCTTCGTTGTTTGTCGGTATCCTGACGGGTACCTTCCTTATGGCCTATTATGGCGGCGCAAATCCGGCCTCGGCTTTGGGTGGAGGATTGCTACGCGTAGTCGACACCTACGTCGTCGGCTCTCTCTATGATGCTGACCATGTGATGATTATCGTCTTCACGCTCATCATTGGCGGCATGGTGCGTATCATCACGGCCAATGGTGGTATGCAAGGCATCGTCAACTGGCTGTCGCGTAGGGCACGTGGTCCGCGTTCGGGACAGTTGATGACGTTTCTGATGGATTTGTGCATCTTCTTCGACGACTATTCCAACACCCTCGTGGTGGGTAACACCATGCGCCCCATTGCTGACAAACTCAAAGTGTCGCGAGAGAAGCTGGCTTATATCGTCGACTCCACTTCTGCACCAGTGGTGGCTGTGGCTTTCGTCACTACATGGATCGGGGCAGAGCTGAGTTATATTCAGGACGGCATCAGAGCCATTGGACTTGAAGCCTCGGCTTATTCAGTTTTCTTCCATTCCTTAGCGTACAGTTTCTATCCCTTCCTGACCCTTGCCTTCGTGCTGATGATCATCTTCAGCGGTCGCGATTTTGGCCCGATGCTGACCGCCGAACGCAAGGCCCGCATGGCTTCGATGATGGAAACTGAAATACCCAATAGAGTGGCCAAACCTGCGCATATTATCGACGCCTTGATTCCTTTATGCGTGCTGATTTTTGGCACTATCATCGGACTAATTGCCACTGGTTATGATGCCTCGGTCTGGCAAACGGAAACAGGATTCTTCTCCAAGCTCTCTGCGACTATCGGTGCGGCCAATTCCTACAAGGCTTTGCTGTGGGCCTCAGTGCTGTCGCTGCTAACCTCCATCGTGATGACATTGCTGCGGGGAGACATGGAGTTCGGAAAGATCATGGAGGAGATGGTGGAAGGCTTCAAGGCCATGTTCAACGCGGTACTCATTCTTACTATGGCTTGGGCCATCGCTTTGGTGACTAAGGACATGCACACGGCTGAATTTGTTTCTCAATTGTTGCTGAAATGGTCGCTGTCGCCAGCAGTGGTTCCCGTACTCACTTTCCTTTTGGCCGCCTTGATAGGCTTCTCAACAGGCACTTCCTGGGGTACGATGGCCATCCTTTATCCCTTGATTCTGCCCGCTTCGTGGTTGCTTTGCCAAGAGCAAGGTCTGTCGGTGGGAGCTACCATGCCTTTGTTCTACAATGTGGTGGCTTCGGTGCTGGCGGGTTCCGTCATGGGCGACCACTGCAGCCCGATTTCCGACACTACGATCATGAGTTCCTTGGCCTCGAGTTGCAATCACCTGCAGCATGTCAAGACGCAGATGCCTTATGCGCTCACCGTGGGTGGTGTAGCGATGCTGATAGGAGTCTTGCCTACGGCTTTGGGACTGCCTTCTTGGGTGGCGTTTTTGTTGGGATTTGCAGTACTTTGGTTAGTTGTCAGATTTATCGGAAAGAAAGTATAGTTCTCCCTTACAAAACCTTCATCAAACCAAAAGAGATAACAAGCTATTCTTGGAAATACACCCGCTTCACGCGCTGCGAAACACGGGTCATGATTTCGTAAGGAATGGTCTGACAAGCCTTGGCAATGTCGGCAATGTCGTGCTCGGCATCGAAGATGACCACAGTGTCGCCCTCTGAGGCCTCCACATCAGTCAAATCCAACATACACATATCCATGCAAATGTCGCCTACAACAGGCACCTGCTGCCCGTTCACATAGAATTTGCCGTTGCCGTTGCCCAACAAGCGCGAGAGACCGTCGGCATAACCGATGGGCACTATGCCGATGCGCATATCATGCTCGGCATACCCGTGACGGTTGTAGCCTATGCTGTCACCAGCAGGAACGTGCTTTATCTGGTTGATGGTCGTCTTAAGCGACACAACAGGCTGCAGCATGCCTTTGTCAGCCTCACAGGTAGGCACGCCATACAAGCCGATGCCCAAGCGCACCATGTCGAACTGATACTGCGGGAAACGCGAGATACCCGCCGTATTCAAGATATGACGCAACGCCTGCGGAAAAGCCTCCTTGATCATTGCACTGCCTTCCTCGAAACAATGAATCTGGCTTAAAGTGAAAACATCCTCAGCGGGATTGTCAGCCGTAGCAAGGTGAGAGAACACGCTCTTCACGTGCAGCATCGGATTGGCTTGGATGCGTCGGATGAGTTCGGGCAACTCATCAATGGAGAATCCCAAACGATGCATGCCCGTGTCCAATTTGATATGCACATTCAAAGGGTGCGCCTCGGGCAAAGCCATGTTCCCCATAGCCCGCTCAATGAACTCCAAGTTGCGGAAGCTGAACACCTCAGGCTCAAGGTGATATTTTATGATGTTGTCGTAGCTATTCACCTCGGGACTCATCACCATGATGGGCAGGTTGATGCCTGCACGACGCAGTTCCACGCCCTCGTCAGCGAAGGCAACCGTCAGATAATCAACATTATGGAATTGGAGCACATTGGAAACCTCAAGGTTGCCGCTACCATAGCCGAAGGCCTTCACCATCACCATTAACTTGGTCTCAGGTTTGATCTTCGAGCGGAAATGATTCAGGTTACTGACCAAATGATTGAAGTTAATCTCAAGCACGGTCTCATGCGCTTTTTCCTGCAACTCCATGCCGATTTGCTCGAACTCGAAGGCTCGGGCTCCTTTCAGCAAGATGGTTTGGTTGTTGAACTTCGAGAAGGGGAAATGCGCCAAAAAGTCACCCACATTGGGATAAAAATAGCACTCCATCTCGAACTTGTTGGCCTGACGCGAGATACCCTCACCAATGCCTATCAGCATGTCAACACCCTTGTTTTTAAGCAGTTGTGCAATCTCGGCATACAAATCCATCTCGCTGCGTCCACTTTGCAAGATGTCGGACAAAATCACAACTTTACGCTTATGCTGGCGCTGCTGTTTCATCACGTCCAAGGCAATGGAAAGCGAGTTGACATCAGAATTGTAGTAGTCATTAATGATGGTACAGTTGTTCATCCCCGCCTTGATTTCCAAACGCATAGCAATGGATGTCAACGACATAAGCCTTTCAGCAATCATCTCAGGCTTCATCTGTATCAGCAACCCGACGGCAATGCAATGAATGGCATTCTCGATGGAGGCGTCGTCAGCGAAGGGGATGACGAAAGTCAGCGTGTTGCCTTGATAGTTGCATTCGATGCTAGTGGTCTTCTCTTGCTTCTTCACTTGCTTCACAAACAAGTCAGCTTCCTCGAACTTCCGGCTCCAAGTGAGCAGTTTCACCTTTGACGCCAATCCCGAACGCATGACAACTTGTTGTATTTCAGAATAATCCATGCAATACACCAAAGCATTCGCTTTGGTAAAGAGGTTCATCTTCTCTCCTACTTTTTGGGCACGATTGATGAAATTCTCCTCGTGGGCCTGACCGATATTGGTGAATACACCAATAGTCGGATGAATGACATCCTGCAATGCCATCATCTCATCGGGCTCGGAAATACCCGCCTCGAAGATGGCCAAATTGTTGTTCTCGTTCATCTGCCACACCGAGAGCGGCACACCTACCTGCGAATTGTAGCTTTTAGGGCTGCGAACGATGTTGTAATCTGAGCTGAGCATCTGGAAAAGCCATTCCTTGACGATGGTCTTGCCGTTGCTGCCCGTGATGCCTATGACGGGGATGTTGAATTGCTGGCGATGATAGGCAGCCAATGCCTGGAAGGCTTTCAAGGTATCTGAGACAATGATAAACGAGGCTTCGGGACAAGCTGTTTCGGGCCGATGTTGCACCACAAAGGCCCTGACGCCTTTCTCATAGAGCTCTTCGATGTATTTGTGTCCGTCGTTGCGTTGGCTCTTCAAAGCAAAAAACAAGGCTTGTCCGGCATCCATCAAATGGCGGCTGTCGATAAGCAAATCGCTGATTTTCCGATCATCCGATGCGCCGACAAGCTCTCCATTGACGATTTCCGCGACCTTTTGCAAGGAATAGTATTGGTGCTGCATGGGTTTTTGTTCAAATTTCTTGCAAAGATACTGCTTTTCCGAAAAAACACTATATTTGCACAGCATAAAAACTAACGATATGAAAATCAAGCAACACCTTCCTAACGTCCTCACTTGCGGCAACCTCGTGGCGGGCTGCCTGTCAATTTTGTTTCTGACCGAAAACATGCCTCTCAAGGCTGCCGTTATGGTCTTTATGGCGGGTCTTTTCGATTTCTTGGACGGCTTTGCCGCACGCCTACTCAAGGTGCATTCTCCTATCGGTGCCGACTTGGATTCACTTTCCGATGTGGTTTCCTTTGGTGTGGCACCTGGATTTATCATGTGCTGGCTGATGGATCGTGCCGCTGATTTGCCGTCATTGGTCTTTTTCAGTGTTGATGTGCTACCATGCCTAGCCTTCCTGTTGCCTGTTTTCGCTGCCATTCGCTTGGCTAGATTCAACATCGACGACACGCAAAAAACCATTTTCCGCGGCTTACCCGCCCCAGGTATGGCTATTTTCATCGCCTCATTGCCTTTGGCGCTCCGTCAGCTGGGGCATCTCACCGATGGTAGCCTGGGCTATTGGGCCTGTTTGGGCATCACGCTCTTCTTCTCTTTCTTGATGGTGAGCAATTTGCGCTTTTTCTCGTTCAAGATGAAATCAGCAGGATGGAAAGGCAATGAGGTTAGATGGATTTTCTTGATCATTGCAGTAATAAGTCTCGCCATCTTCCGCTTTGCGGCACTGCCCTTCGTGATGGTGTTTTACATTTTGCTGTCAATATTCTTCGCGAGCAAAATGGAATAACAGATTCCCTTCGGGAATGGAGTCTATTCATTAATATAACCTGCGGCGGCAAACAACGCTTACGAACCGTAAACGTCACAAGCCGCCGCATTTTGATAGTTGTTATTACTCCATTCCCGAAGGGAATCTCCTACAACTCCTTCTTGTGCAAAATGAAATTATGCCCGAGATACACGTCGCGGACGTGTTCGTCGGCAGCAAGCGTTTCGGGTGAACCCGACATCAGTACCTGACCGTCGAAAAGCAGATAGGCACGGTCGGTGATGCTCAAAGTCTCGTGCACGTTGTGGTCGGTAATGAGCACACCGATATTCTTCCGTTTCAGCTTAAAAATAATGCGCTGAATGTCTTCCACAGCAATCGGGTCGACACCTGCAAAAGGCTCGTCGAGAAGGATGAAGTTAGGGTCAACGGCCAAGGCACGGGCAATTTCGGTACGGCGACGCTCACCGCCAGAAAGCTGTATGCCCTTGCTTTTGCGAACATGCTGCAAACCAAACTCATCGAGCAGGCCCTCCAATTTCTCGGCTTGTTGTTCCTTAGTCAACCCTTTCTTAAACTGCATCACCGAGGCGATGTTGTCTTCCACGCTCATCTGACGGAACACCGAAGCCTCCTGCGCCAAATAGCCAATGCCAATCTGAGCCCGCTTGTACATGGGCAGACTTGAAATGTCCCGTTCCTCAAGATATACCTTGCCGGAATACGGCTTGATAAGTCCAACCACCATATAGAACGTGGTTGTCTTACCTGCCCCGTTGGGGCCCAACAAACCGACAATCTCACCCTGTTCGAGCTCAACATTCACCTTGTTGACCACGGTGCGCTGACCGTATTTCTTGACCAAATCTTCTGTCCTTAGCTTCATCCTAAATTATTAATTGTCAATTCTCAATTATCAATTCAAAAAATACCTTCCTTCAAAATGTCATGCAAATGAATAATTCCCAGATATTTGCCATTGCTAACCACAGGCAATTGCGTGATGCTGTTTTCCCGCATCTTGTGCAAGGCGTCCACCACCAAAGCCTCCTCTTCAATGGTCTTGGGATGGGAAGTCATGATTTGCGAGGCCTTCACCTGCTCGATGTTGGGGTATTTCATCAACATACGGCGCAGGTCTCCGTCAGTGATGATGCCCAACAGCTGTTCATCCTGCATCACCACAGTGGCCCCCAAGCGTTTGTGGGTCATCTCAATGATGACACGGGTGAGGCTGTCGTCTGGCCCGACTTCAGGGCGTTCGTTTCTGACGTACAGGTCTTTCACACGGAGATAGAGCTGCTTGCCCAAGGCTCCTCCAGGATGGAACTTGGCAAAGTCTTCCGTCGAGAAGCCGCGACACCTCATTAATATTAATGCGAGCGCATCGCCCATGACAAGTTGAGCCGTAGTGCTACTAGTAGGTGCCAAACTGCCTGGAACAGCCTCCTCGTCCACGGTCACGTCGAGAATGAAGTCGGCTTGTGAGGCGAGATACGACTGACGGTTGCCCACCATGGCTACAATCTTGTTACCGCGCAACTTAATAAGCGGCACCAACACCTTGATTTCGGGTGTCTCACCGCTCTTGGAGAGAACCACCACGATATCGCCCTCGCGGACCATGCCCAAGTCGCCATGGATGGCATCAGCGGCATGCATAAACACCGCTGTGGTGCCTGTCGAGTTCATCGTTGCCACAATCTTTTGGGCTATGATGGCACTCTTCCCAATCCCAGAAAACACCAGATTCCCTTCGTTTTCAAGAATCAATTCCACAACCTCAGCAAAATCATCATCCAGTCTTGCTTTTAAGTCACTGATTGCATTTGCTTCATTATCAATAATTTGAGCAGCAAATCGAATTATTTCTCCGTTTTTTTTCATTTTTTCTCAAAAAATTCTTGCGCGGTATTGGTGAAATGCTATAACTTTGTCTTTGCTGATTGGGGAGAAAACTCTCTTTGGCAATAACGCAGTTTTTCAAAACAGATTGCAAAGTAACGCAAAAATTCGGACAATACCAAAAGGAGATAACAATGGCAAAAAAAGCAGACCTTGAGATTCACAAGCTGTTGAAGAATGTTTTCGGTTTCGACCAGTTCAAAGGGAATCAGGAAGAGATCATCAAAAGCATCCTTGGCGGCAACAACACCTTCGTATTGATGCCTACGGGTGGCGGCAAATCGCTGTGCTACCAGCTGCCGGCATTGATGTCGAAAGGCACGGCCATCGTCGTTTCGCCACTCATCGCCCTGATGAAGAACCAAGTCGACATGATCCGCAACTTCGGCACTGAGTTGGGCATCGCCCATGTGATGAACTCATCACTTTCGAAAGCCGAACTGCTTGAGGTGAAAGAAGACCTGAAGAGCGGCAAGACCAAGCTGCTCTATGTGGCGCCCGAGTCGCTCACCAAAGAAGAGACGACCGAATTCCTGCGCGGCTTGAAAATTTCCTTCGTTGCCATCGACGAGGCGCACTGCATCTCTGAGTGGGGTCATGACTTCCGCCCCGAGTACCGCCGTCTGCGCCCCATCATCAACTCCATCGATGAAAGCCTCCCTATCATCGCCTTGACCGCCACCGCCACCGTCAAGGTGCAAAACGATATCATGAAAAACCTTGAGATCATGGACGCCAAGGTCTTCAAGTCGTCGTTCGACCGCCCCAACCTTTATTACGAGGTGAGGCCGAAGACCAAAGACGTCATCAAGGACATCATCAAATACATCAAACAGAACCCGGGCAAGTCGGGCATCGTGTACTGCCTCAGCCGCAAGAAAGTGGAAGAACTGGCCGAGACGCTCTCCATCAACGGCATCCGCGCCCTTCCCTACCATGCCGGTTTGGACAGCCAGACGCGTAAGGAGAACCAAGACAAGTTCCTTATGGAGGAAGTCGACGTCATCGTGGCCACCATCGCTTTCGGCATGGGCATCGACAAGCCCGACGTGCGCTTCGTCATCCACCACGACATCCCAAAGAGCCTTGAAGGCTACTATCAGGAGACCGGTCGTGCAGGTCGCGACGGCGGTGAAGGCAACTGCATCGCTTTCTACGACTATGAAGACATCCACAAGCTGGAGAAATTCAACAAAGGCAAAAACGTCGCAGAACAGGAGATTGCCCGCGAACTGCTGAATGAGACGGTAACTTACGCCGAATCAGCGGTTTGCCGACATAGACTCCTCCTCCACTATTTCGGCGAGGAATACAACAAGGAGAATTGTGGCTCATGCGACAACTGCCGCTCACCTAAGGAGAAATTCGACGGCAAGGAAGACCTCAAGCTCGTTTTGGAAGCCGTTGAAGAAACCAAGCAACTCTTCAAGACCAAACACATCGCTGAGTTGCTCGCTGGCAAGCTCACGGGCGACATCAAGGCGGCCAAACAGGAAAACAACGAGTTCTTTGGCGCTGGCGATGAGCATGACGACAAATATTGGATCGCTGTCATCCGCCAGGCGTTGGTGCACAAGCTTTTGTCGAAGGACATCGAGAACTACGGCATCCTGAAAATCACCAAAGAGGGCAAGGCTTTCATCAAGAAGCCCTACACCATCATGCTCGTCAAAGACCATGACTACGAGAACTCCGACGAGGACGATCCGGAGGCCATGGCAGCCATGGGCGCCAACAAGGACGGTGGCGCCGACAAGACCCTTTTCGCCTTGCTGAAAGACCTGCGCAAGACCATCGCCAAACAAAACGGCCTGCCCCCGTTCGTCATCTTCCAAGACCCCTCGTTGGAAGACATGGCCATCCAATACCCCATCACCAAGGAGGAGATGACCCAAATTGCAGGCGTAGGCGCGGGTAAAGCCGAGAAATTCGGTGAGCCCTTCATCAAGCTCATCAAAGAATATGTGGAGGAAAACGAGATCACCCGCCCCAACGATATGGTGGTGAAGTCGGTGGTCAACAACTCCGCGCTGAAAATCGGTATCATCCAGAACATCGACAAGAAGATTCCGCTGGAAGACATCGCCTACGGCAAAGGCTTGGAATTCGACGAGTTGCTGTCGGAAATCGAGAGCATCGTGTCGAGTGGCACCCACTTAGACATCAACTATTACATTGAGGACAATATCGACATCTATCACCAGCAAGACATCCTTGATTACTTCCACGAGGCCGAATCAGACGACGTGCAGGCCGCCCTTAGCGAGTTGGGAGAGGATGAATACCAGGAGGAGGAAGTCCGACTGATGCGTATCAAGTTCTTGTCGGATGTCGGCAATTGATTCAAAATGAGACGATTAGTGTTATTATCGTTGCTTTTTGTCCTTGCGACCGCTTGCGGACGCAGGGACAAAGGCTTTATGCCCGAACGGCTGCTCAGTGAGCAGGAGATGATTGCCATCATGACCGATGTGCAAATCATCGAAGCTGACATCAACTATCAAAAAACCCAGGAACACGAACAAAAGCCTGACGACACCATCAAAATCGTTCCGAAGGATTATGTCAGGATGTCAAGAGATTATTATGACCAGCTCTTTGAGCATTATGGTATCACGGACAGCATTTTCGTTCAGAACATGAAATATTACACCGAACGCCCCGAAGTGTTGGGGAGAATTATGGACTCGGTGATGCAACGGTTGACGAAGGAGCAATCGGAGCCCCAAAAGGGCGACAGCCAATAGGCAGACGGTATAAACCTCTGCTATTCGTTACGATGATAGGAAACATAACAACAACAACAACATGGCCAGCACATTAGTCCAACAATACATACACATCGTTTTCCACACGAAATGCACCAGCATCACCATGCGTGAAGAGGATTTGGAACGTATTTTCGATTATGTGGGCGGCATCATCCGCAACATCAATGGTGTTTCCATTCAAGTAGGCGGTCGCCCAGACCATATCCACATTTTGGCATCCATGCCAAAAACAATAAGCCTAGCCGAATTCGTTCGAACCATAAAATCCAACAGCAGCAAATGGGTGAAAACATTGGATAGTTATTATGAACCATTCATGTGGCAAGAAGGTTACGGTGCATTCAGCGTCAGCGCATCAGTGTTGGACAATGTCGCCAAATATATCAAAAACCAAGAGGCGCATCACAACAAACAAACCTATGTCGACGAATACAAACAATTTTTGGATGCATATCATGTGGAATATGACGAACGGTATGCGTTTGGGGATTGATTCTATCACCCCTTCGGGGTTCCAATAATGTATCGTTTTTCATATCGGCAGGGGTTTACACCGCCTGCCTCAGAACGCTGTCACCCCTTCGGGGTTCCGTTATTTCCGCAGTTCCACCGCAATCAAATCATTCAATTTCTTGGCTGCATCAATAAGCATACTTTCATCCGTTGGAATGGGCACGGGTTGGTTGTCTAAGCGGCTCAAGGTTTCTGCCGAGCAAGCCTCGCGGTCACCTTTGATGGTGGTGTAGTCGTTCTTGAAGGTAGAGGTCACCTCGAAGGGAACTGTCGCCTTCTCAAATGTACGGTAACCGTCACAATCCATGTATTTTATCGTTCCTGAAACCGCCACGCTTTTGTTCTGTGAATGGTCAGTTACTATTACAGTCTTTCCCTCATTAGTTTCCTTAAAGGTAACTTCATCAAGACGGTTAGGGGTAATTTGAATGTCATCTACAACAACGAGCATTTGAGCATCACCCCGTCTTGGTTTCTTCCAGCTTGAAGAACACACCACATTTTCAGTAACCTCGCCTTCGTCGAAAGCCATTACAGCATCGGCAAACTCCACCAACAAGGGACGTTCATCCTTACCCACAACTACAATCTCTACATGGTCACACGAAAGCAGGAGCATTTTCTTTTGCAATAATGGCAGGTTGCTGTTCTCCTTATTGGTACGTCTCAACTGTTTGACATACTTTTCCGCCTCTACAGCATCCACTTTTGAGCCTGAATCAAGCAGTTGGTTGGCCTTCGCCACCAAGAAGGCCTCGGCATGGTTGCGGGCCACGGTCATGTCGTCGTCGAGGTCGAGCTTCACATAGTTCATGCCGTTTTTGACTTTCGTCGGGAAACATTTCAAGGCATCGTTGCGGCCTTTCATGCTGCAATAACGCTGGTAGATTTCGGGCCAAACATCAGGTTGACCTGAAGCTTTCAAAGCCTGGATGCGCTCGTGGTCGGCTTGGTTGGCCTTATGATATGATGCCGCCACCATGTTGATACGATTGGCGTTCATATCACCGTGGCAAATGTCGGGCGCAAGGCGTTGAATCACTTGATCATACTCTTTGGCTTCATAGAGTTTCTTGGTCGTATTGCATGCGGTAAGCATCGCACCGAGCAACAATACGGGAATCAGTCGGAGGTATTTCATGATTTTTCTGTTATTATTCAATAATTCAATGCGGGCCCTTCGACGGGCTCAGGGACCCTCAACTAATATTAGAGCAAAGGTCCCTGAGCTTGTCGAAGGGCCGTTTTACATTTAAAAAACTACAAATTTCGCTCCAAAATTGCCCAATCGGTCAGAAATCTTTACCTTTGTGCCATCAAAATTCATCTTCATGGAAAAAATCAAGCAACTGCAACAGGATTTCGCCGACTTTTTGGCGCATACCAACCTTAACGGTCAACCGAAAGAATTATACGAACCCATTTCATATACCCTTCTGCAAAGCGGCAAACGCCTCCGTCCCATGCTCTGCCTCTTGGCCAACGAGATGTTTGACGGCGACGAGCAGCAAGCCCTTTGGCCCGCCTTGGCCTTGGAGACTTTCCACAATTTCACGCTCATCCACGACGACATCATGGACAAGGCACCGCTGCGCCGCGGCAAGGAGACCGTCTACCAGAAATGGAATGCTGACATCGCCATCCTCTCTGGCGATGCTATGCTGGCCATGGCCTTCCAATATGCACTGAAACCAAAGAAAGGGGCAGAACTCGCCCAACAACTTGGCAGAGTAGCCATTGAGATTTGCGAAGGCCAACAGATGGACCTCAACTTCGAGACCCTCGGTAATGTGACCATCGCTGAATATTTGGAAATGATTCGACTGAAGACTGCAGTGCTCTTAGCTACCGCCTTACAAATGGGTGCCACCGTAGCAGGTGCTAGTGAGGCTGACATCCAGCATCTTTACGACTTCGGCATTGCCATGGGCATGAGTTTCCAACTGCAAGACGACATCCTTGACCTCTATAGTGATGTTGCGGTTTTCGGCAAACGCCATGGTGGAGACATCGCCGACAACAAGAAGACTTACCTCTATATGAAGGCTTTAGAACTAGCCTCAGACAAAGACAGGAAACGCCTTGAGCATCTTTTCACCCTTCGTATGGACCATGACGAAGAGGAGAAAATCGAGGAAGTACAGGCTATTTATGACCACCTGCACGTGAAAGAAGCCGTTGAACAAGTGATGCTCGACTACGACCGCAAGGCTATTGAGGCTTTGGCAGCCGTCGACTTGCCCGAAGAAAAGAAAAAGCACCTCCGCACCTACGCCGAGCTGCTTTCCGGAAGGAAAAAATAACGCAGAACATAATACACGAAATCGACCGTCTATGGATTCCTTTCGGAAAAGCATCGGAATGACATAGGCGGTCGATTTCAAATATCAATATGTCGATCAGTTTTCGGTCTTGGCCGATTTCAATGCTGCCTTTTTGGTTTTCTTGGCATCAGACTTCACGGCACTATTCGGGCGCACCTTCTTGTCTGCAGCCTTGACGTTCTTCTCTGCGGCTTTCATCTCTTTTTTATCCGCACAGCAGTTATCGGCTTTTTTCTTGTCGGCTGAAACTATCTTGCTTTCACAGCAGCTGCCAGCCTTTTCCTTCTCACACGAAACCTTTTTTGCATCACAGGCTTCTTTTTCCTTTTGCATCACAGGCTCTTGTGCGACCTTTTCAGCAGAAGGTTTTACCTGCTTCTCACTCACCGATTCGACTTTCTTTACCTTAGCTTTTTCTTCATTTTGGGCATTCACTTCTTGAATGCTCATGGCGCTTACAGCAAAAAATGCCAAAACACCAAATAAGATGGATTTCTTCATATTAATATTGAGTTTAAATGATTATTACATGTCAATAACTATCAAAAATCGTTCCAAAATCATGGTAAAAACAAGCAACTATCTCCGTAACTGAGGAAGCGGAAACCATGGTCAAGGGCAAAGCGGTAGCAGTCCTTCCAACGCTCGCCAATGAGTGCCGACACCAACAGCAACAAAGTGCTCTTAGGTTGGTGGAAATTCGTAATCAGTCCAGTGATGACACGCATTTTATACGATGGCGCAATCATCAGTGCAGTGCTGGCTTCGAGACAGGTCAAGCCGTGGCGGTTAAGATAGTCCAAAACCAAGTGCAAAGCTTCAGCAACCGACAAAGGCTCATGGTCTTCGTACGGGAACCACTGCTCCACATGCAAGGGACGCAGGTCAGAACCCTGCTCTTTGAGCATCAAGCCTATCCAATAAAGGCTTTCCAAAGTTCGGGTACTCGTCGTACCCACAGGAATGATAGGTTTCCCGATTTGCGCAATCAAATTCTGTATCAGCGACTTGCGCACAATGATAGTCTCCGAATGCATGGCATGTTCACCGATGGTATCCGTTGAAACGGGCTTGAACGTACCCGCCCCAACATGCAGTGTCACTTCATCAAAGCTGAATCCTTTTTCACGTAAAGCAGCAATAAGCGGTTGCGTGAAATGCAGTCCAGCCGTAGGCGCGGCCACCGAGCCATCATAGCGGGCAAAAACGGTCTGGTAACGCTCGCGGTCGTCAGGTTCGGCATCACGGTGCAGATAGGGCGGCAACGGAATCTCGCCCGCAGCCTCCAACACCGAGGCAAAAGACAGGTTATCGGGCTTCCATGAGAACTCGATTTCGGCATATTGGTCGTTTTGAGCTATGCGTTCTGCACTCAAAACCACAGGCTTCCCTCCCACTGACAATTCCATTGAAAGCAGACCTTCCTTCCATCGTTTCGCATTGCCTATCAAGCACTTCCAACGCACAGGAGAACAGGCCGAAAACGCCATTTGATAGTCCTTTTCCGGCTCAAGGCAAAACACTTCGATACGCGATCCCGTCGCCTTGTGGAACTGCAAACGCGCACGGATGACCTTGGTCTCGTTGAAGACCAACAAGGCATCCTTCGGCAAGAAATCGCCAACATATTTGAATTGGGATTCACTTATCTCATTGTCTTTCAGCACTAAAAGTTTTGAGGCATCGCGTTCTGGCAAAGGATACTTGGCAATGCGTTCATCAGGCAAAGGATAATCGTAGGCTTCGATGGAGATGTCTTTAACTGCGTTCATCGTTGAAAATTTGCGCAAAGGTACAGCTTTTTTAGGATTGCCTTCTGCAATATTACAAGATTCCCTTCGGGAATGGAACTGTTTCATATGTTAACATGCGGCGGTTTGTGACATTTACGGTTTGTATACGTTACTTACCGCCGCCTGTAACGATAACCGCCCTCCATTCCCGAAGGGAATCTCCGCACTTATTACACAGCCTCAAAAGAAAAAAACACTATTTTTGCAGTCGTAAAACGAGACCAATGAAAGCCTGGCTGTTAAAGATAGAATTTACACGTGAATTTCTGCTGAAATTCCTCAAATTCGGCGTGGTTGGATTTTCGGGGGTCTTCGTCAACTTTGGCGTCACCTATGTCTGCAAGGAATGGTTCAAGTGGAACAAATACCTGAGCAACATATTAGGTTTCGTCTTCGCCGCCACCACCAATTATCTCCTCAACCGCATCTGGACCTTCGAAAGCACCAACCCACAGATTGGGACAGAATATGCAAAATATTTCATTGTCTCTCTGGTTGGTCTAGGCATTGATACTTTAACGGTCTATTTACTCAACGGAAAGCTGAAGTGGAACTTCTACCTTAGCAAGGTGTTTGCCGTGGGTGCCTCTACATTGTGGAATTTCTTTGGTAATCTGCTGTTTACGTTTGCCGTATAAGCTCATTCCCCTTTCATCTCAGTGTAATCAGGGAGATGGTCGAGAGGCCGTAATGCTTGGTTTTCTGCTTTGTAGCAATAGGTCACCGCGCCATTGGTAAGCAAAAGGTATTTGGGGTGCAACGCGGAATGATAACGCAATGCCTGTTCCAGCACGGCTTCGGTAAGGCTCACCGTCGGGGCCTTGCACTCCACAATCATCAGCGGATGGCCTTCGTTACCGAAAACTACAACATCGGCGCGCTTATCCAAACCGTTCACTTTCACCGAATACTCCACCGCCACCAATCCCGCCGGCACCTTGAGATGCTCGACCAAAAGATACATCACCTTCTGCCGCACCTCCTCCTCGGGTGTCAACGCGACGAAACGACGGCGTAAAGGATCGAAGACATAAGTCCTTCCCTCCCGATCTTCCGTCTTGAACCATGGCAAATGATTGTCCATAAAAGCTGAATTACTAGCGTACAAAAATAAAAAAACTTACCTTTGCGCAAAAATACCGACCATGAAAAAAGGATTTCTTTTTCTTTTGGGCCTCATTACAGCGTTTTGCGCTTGCAACCGCCAAAAGGACACCCTCATCGGCATATGGATCGTCGACAAGGTGAACGTGCAGTTTGACGAAAAACACAGCACACCCGAATTGGTGAAACAAATCGGCGAGATGGAACGGCAAAACAGCTTCAGTATCAATGCCGATTCCCTATTGGTTTTCAAAGGGTTGGACACAGAATGGCAAGGTAGCATCAGCCTCAAAACCGACGGAACACTGATGTGCAACGGCACAAGTTTCGGGTCATGGAAAGAGGGGCGAATCGTAACAAGGACGGGATCTCCTTTGGGAGAAGTTGTGGTTACCTATAGGAAAAAGTAACTATAGAGTTAGATTCCCCTTCGGGGAATGGAATAAGTACTAAATATACCAGCGGCGGCTAACACGGTACCTGAGGAAAACCGTTTATGCCGCCGCATAATTAAACTAACGAAACTCCATTCCCCGAAGGGGAATCTCCCTTACTCTTTATCTTCAACAAACTTCAGACTATACGCGATAGACTCAAGTTGCAGTAAAGCGTTGCGCTTCTTCTGGTTGGGCTCGTAATAGAAGCCTTCCACGGTGACAAGCTGACCTGTGCGGCTATCAGCGAAGGTGTAGGAAACGAAAGGTCCACCCATGAAGTTGTTCTCGACCTTCCACATGCCGCGCATCTCCTTGGCATAGCCCGCAGGGAACTTGCTGGCCGTAGTCACCAAAGGCGGTACAAACTCGGTCTCGGTACCCATATAGGAATCTTCTGACGGTCCAGGAATATACTGCCCCTCCATCATGTTACGCATGGCCACAAGGCTTTGTGTTTCAAACTGCAAGGTGTCGCGATAAGGTACCTGATAGATGACTAAATCGGCACTTGAGCGCTCCAATTCCTTGCGCAGCCACATGAAGTCGGGCTCGTCCTTGGCGATGAAGAAGCCCTGAGGCACGGTCAGCGTGAAACCGAATTTCTTGGCTATAGCTTTCTCAATTTCCTCATCCTTCGTTGAACGGAACACATTGAGGATGCGCTCGCGCTCCACCTGGTCATACCAATCTTGATAAAGTTCCTTTTGTTTGTCGAAAAGTTCGACCCATGAATTTATGTTGGGTGCACTGATTTTCACATAACGCTGTGGAGCGGCCCAAGAGTCCTCTGCAGTCTCGGCTATAGCTTTCTCAAGGCTCGGGTTGATTTCCACCTCGAAGATGCACTTTTGCTTCTTGAACAAGTCGGAGAAACCGGCAGTCTTAATGTGTTTCAATTCGTTGCGTGCCTCTGGCTGGGGCAGTCCATACTGATAGTCCATGAAAAAATGGCGGAGCGAGTCGCCGATGCGACCGTTCCACTGGTCATCGTTTTGTACTACCACCAGGATTTCCGAGGTGCCGCCAATCGAGCGGTCCTTCTTGTAAGTACGTGTTTCCTCTGAACATGATGCCATGATGCAGGCGATCATGAGGACGATTGCGGTTTTGAGGTAATGTTTCATAGTATATCTTTTTTTGTGGGTGCAGGAAAGAGTCTCTTTATTGGGCGGCCCTTCGACCCTTCGATGGGCCTCAGGGACCACGGGCTCAGGGACCTAAACCTGCAACCTGGTTATTTCTTTATTTTCAGTTTCTGTCCAACTTTAACGGTGTTGCTTTTCAGTCCATTCCACTTCTTAATGTCACTGACAGTACATTTGTATTTCTTTGCGATGGAGCTGAGGGTCTCTCCTCTCTTTACAGTGTGCGTCCTGACCTTTGGTGCCGTCGATGTCTTTTTGTTGACACTGCTTTTCGAATTACCACTCTTCGAAGTATTGCTCACCTTGGTCATGGGCGACCCTGAACGATAGATGGTGAGTCGTTGTCCGACATGAATCGTTTCACGTTTCAAGTGGTTCCATGCCTTGATATTCGCCACAGTAACGTGATATTTTCGAGCTACACTACCCAGGCTCTCGCCCTTTCTCACCACATGGACAAAGCTGTTACTGACCTCCTCTTCCTTCTCCTCGATGACCTCACGGGTTTTCTCCGCCTTGCTCACGTAAGAATAGATACTGTCTTCAAGCTGTGTAAACATCAGCGTATATTTCGTCGGCATACGGAGCGCATAGGGATAGCTCTTCGTGCCAGGAATGACGCGCTTGGTGTATTGTGGGTTGAAGAAAACCAAGTCCTCCATAGGTGCACCAATGCATTCGTTGATCTGGCTGAAACTCACACGGTCGTGCACCATCACGGTATCAGTACCATGGAGCAACAGACCAGGGTTTTGCGGGTAAAGGTTATGTTCAGCGGCATAGTTCATCACGTAAGTCACGGCGATGAAAGCAGGCACGTAGCCACGGGTCTCGGCCGGCAAGTATGGCCAAATGGCCCAATAATTCTTAGTACCGCCAGCCCTAACGATGGCTTTGTTGACCGTTCCTGGGCCCGAATTGTAGGCGGCAAGCACCAAAAACCAATCTCCATATCGTGCATACAGGCTCTTCAGATATTGGCAAGCGGCCTCTGTCTCTTTCTCAGGGTCGAAACGGTCGTCCACAAGGGTGCTCACCCTCAAACCGTATTCTGCACCCGTGCCACGCATGAACTGCCACAAGCCCTTAGCACCTGCCTTCGAGCCTGCTGTGGGGTTCAGTGCCGACTCCACCATGGCGAGATACTTCAGTTCCAAAGGAAGGTCGTATTTGGAAAGGTATTCCTCAAACATCGGGAAATAGACATAGGAAAGACCCAACATACGACTCGACTGCTGACGGCGACGGTTGGCATACAGCTCGATAAACGACTTGACATGGCTATTGTACGTCAGCGGGATGGTGGTTTCGTAGGCCAAGGTCTGGATACGCCTCATGTAGACGCTATCGTCGTAGACCGGCACTTCGTCTTTTCTGAATCCGTATTTGTTCCAAACGGCCGTGTCGATGTCGAGATACACATCCCTAAAAGTACTAATGGTACTCATCATATTAAGCATCTCCATCACAGTAGATTCCTCAACGACCATCTTACCTGAGTTGATGTCGTTAATCTTCTGTTCACCAAATCCGACATCAATAGTGTCATAATCGGGTTCGTAAACTTGTGCAAACAAGGTCGCTAAGGGGAAAAGAACAAATAATGTAATAAGCTGTATACGTTTCATTTAGGATGAATAATTATTATGGGTGAGACTCCTTTTTATAAGAAAACGCAAAAATATCAAAAATCGTCTAAAAAGATTGAAAAAATACTATTTTTGTCATTCAAATTATATACAACAACTATGGAAAACGAACGAAACACCGACAAACTAGCAGGTTACATCATCAAACTGGGTGGCTTGGCCATCGTTGTGGCCTTGTGCCTCTACTTCAAAAGCGTACTGATTTATATCATTGCAGCCGTTGTAGTCTCCCTTTTGGGACAACCTTTGATGAAGCTAATGCGAAAAATCAAAATCAAAGGAAAATCCGCACCCGAGTGGCTGTTGGCCTTGCTGGCCATCGTGGCCATCATCGGCCTGCTCATACTGATCATATCACAAATTATACCTTTGGTCTCCAGTATCGTACGGGATGCATCAGCTATCAGCGAGAAAAGTTATTTTGGGGAGAACCCTATCGACAGTGTGAACCAATGGCTTATCGGGTTGTTTCCCAGTTTGGACTCGAATTTCAACATTGCGACCGTTGCCATGGAAAAACTTAGAGAGTTGGTCGACTTCGGCAAGGTGGGTGGCATCGTCGGCTCGGTGGCTTCCTTGGTGACCAGCCTTTTCGTAGCCGTGTTTGCCATCGTTTTCATCTCGTTTTTCTTCCTCAAGGAAGAGGGATTGTTTGGACGAATCATCTGTTCGTTTGTGCCCGACAAACATGAAATGACCATGAACAAGACCTTGAATGAAATCAAGGAACTGCTCTCCCGTTATTTCGTCGGTCTGCTCCTCGAGATGCTCGGCGTGGCCGTGCTCGACTTCCTCGGCCTATGGCTCATCGCACGCCTTGGTTTCAATTATGCTATGGGTATCGCCTTCATTGCCGGCTTGCTCAATATCATTCCTTACGTCGGTCCTATCATAGGCTATGGCGTCGGCATCCTTTTCGGCGTCATCATTAAGTTAGGCACGGGAGCCGGCTTGGATGTCAACATCTGGGTTTTCATGCTCATCATCTTAGCCATTATGTTTACGGTACAAATGATTGACAACTTCATTTACCAGCCCCTTATCTACTCAACGAGCATCAAGGCGCACCCTCTGGAAATCTTCATCGTGATACTCTTGGCAAGCGCTATCGGCGGCGCTATCGGGATGCTGGTGGCCATTCCCGCTTACACCATAGTACGCGTTATTGCCATACGGTTCTTCTATCATCTTAAGCCTATACAACGGCTCGCGCCCGACTTGAGTGAGGAGGATAAGATTATTGAGAATATTGATTGATGACTTTCTGAAACGCCAGCCGCTCGTTGCCATCCAAAAGATAAATGATGCCGCAATATTGATAGCCATGCCTTTCCAAACCTTTCCGCATGATGATATTAGCTTCGTGCGTGTCAATGCGGATGTTGCCAACTTGGCTCTCGCAGTAGTCCAATAGCGCGTCTAGAACACCGTGCGACCCAGGCGTGCTGGCAATGCGGTGGATGACATAATAAGGTTCATCGTCGAGCCATTGGCCGTCATAAATCACATTGTAAGTCACCTCGGGGCTGGGCAACAAGGCAAAAGTACCAACTATCTTACCCGTTTCATCCATCATGATATGACTGCCACCCATTTCAATGTCTTTTTTGAACATATCATCTCGAGGATAGCCATCAGGCCACTGGAAGGTATTGCCGTAACTCCGCATGATTTCGCGGGCTTGGTCACGAAGATTAAGGATGGTCGGCAGGTCGGCCAGAGTCGATTTGCGGATGGTATAGTTCATTTTGCACCGAGTTCAAAGATGGTCAAATCGGCAACTTTCATGTCCACCACCTGAATCAAATCCTGAGGATTGAGTTTGAACTGCAGGCCACGCACCCCTGCGCTGACATAGATGTAGTCGAACAGTTCGCAGGTCTCATGGATGAAAGTCGGGAATTGTTTCCTCATGCCCACGGGCGAGCAGCCGCCACGGATATAACCCGTCAGGGGTAGCAGTTCCTTCATTGGGATAAGGTCGCAGTTTTTGTTGCCCGTGGCCTTGGCGGTCTTCTTCAAATCGAGTTCGTCGTTGCCTGGGATGACACAGACGAAATACCCAATTTTGTCGCCTTTCAGCACCAATGTCTTGAACACTTGGTCGATGTCCTCCCCCAACTGGTCAGCAATATGCTGCGCCCCGAGGTCATTCTCATCGACTTCGTAGGGAATCAGCTCATACGCAATCTTCTTCTGGTCAAGGATGCGACAAGCGTTGGTTTTATTGATTTTTTCTTTGGGCATATCAAAGTAATACTTCAGTAGAGTTTTCTGTATACAAAATGGCAACGAATGACAAACGTTATGATTAAGAAATTGGTAATTCCAAAAACATAAGGAATAACAATTCCCATTTTCAATCTGCAAATATACAACTTTTTATTCCATGACTAAGTGCAATCCACATTTTCATTTGCCCATCTCCCGAAAAACAAGTACTTTTGCCAAAATTTATCCAAGTGAAAAAATACAAGACAGCTATCATCCTATTCTTGGTCTTTGAGGCCATTGCTATTTCGTTGTGGCTGACCACGGGCAGCCTATTTTATCTATTGAACTTCACCTATATTGGATGCAGTCTTGGCATCGGACTCGCTTTGTCGGCGAAAGGCTGGAAATATGCGCGGGAATTGATACAATTCTGCGTAGGCGCATACATGCTCGTTTTCCTTGGTTTAATGTGCAGGGAGAACATGCAAATTGAAGGCTTTTGGTATTACTTATTTTCTGGCGTGTTAGGTGCAGGTGTGCTGCATTATGCCATCGCCAAGATTTTCGGTCCGCTGTTGTTTGGCCGCGGCTGGTGCGGCTATGCCTGCTGGACGGCCATGATCCTTGACCTACTACCTTACAAGACACCAGCAAACCAAAGGAAAAACATAGGTTGGATACGCTATGTCATGTTCGGCCTTTCGCTTGCCTTGGTCGTCCTGCTAATGTATTTGGGCAAAGCCAACAAAACCACTTTGTTTTATCTTTTCGTGGCAGTAAACCTGTTGTATTACGCGGTCGGAATCATTCTTGCCTTGACTCTAAAAGACAACCGCGCCTTCTGCAAATACATATGTCCAATAACGGTCTTCCTGAAACCGATGAGCTATTTCTCGTGGCTACGCATCAAATGCGATGAGGAAAAATGCATCCACTGCGACAAGTGCCTGAAAGTCTGCCCGATGGATGTGGAAGTCAACCGCAACTCGCGCAACCGAAAGAACGCCACCGAATGCATCCTTTGCCAAACGTGCAAGAAAGCCTGTCCTGTTAACGCATTGAAATAACCTGATATGAACATCCCTAAAATACATTCCATTTCCAAGAAGATTCTCGTTGCATTATTAGGTGCTTTTCTGAGTATTATCCTGCTGTTCCATGCCTCGGCCAATCTGTGCATCCTTCGAAACGACGGTGGCAAGTGGTACAACGACTTCTGCGATTTCATGGGTACCAATTATGTAATCAAAGCCTTTGAAATCGTGTTGTTTGGTGCCTTGCTGCTCCACATTGTCTTGACGATTTGGTTAGCCATCACCAACAAGAGAGCACGACCTAGAGGCTATCACAAATCTCAACGCTCCAAAACACATACGGGATCCAAGTTGCAAATCTGGACGGGAATCCTCCTTTTGGCTGGGCTCATCGCCCACTTCATGGATTTTTTCTTCGTGAAACTTGGCTGGGTGGACGGGAACCTCAACTTCTACGAGCAGGCTCACCAGAAATTCCAGATTCCGCACATCGCGATTTCGTATCTAGTGTTCTTTGTTGTAGTATGGTTTCACATGCGCCATGGTTTTGCCGCCATTTTTCAGACCTTCGGACTCTATAATTACAAATACGGAAAAGCCATCGAAATTATCGGCATCATTTACGCCACAGTGGTCTGTCTGATGTTTGCCTCAGTGGTCATTGGTGTATATTTTGGACTTTAACTGATTGATTATGAAACTCGATCCTAAGATACCCTCAGGTCCGCTCGCAGAAAAATGGACCAACTATAAATCCTCGCAGAAGCTGGTCAACCCGGCCAATAAGCGCAAACTCGACATCATCGTGGTAGGCACGGGATTAGCTGGCGCTTCGGCAGCCGCGTCTTTGGGTGCCTTAGGCTTCAATGTTGAGATTTTCTGCATCTCCGACTCACCTCGCCGCGCCCACAGCATCGCTGCCCAAGGCGGCATCAACGCGGCCAAAAACTACCAGAACGACGGCGACAGCGTGGAGCGCCTTTTCCGTGACACCATCAAAGGCGGCGACTACCGAGCCCGCGAGGCCAACGTGTACCGTTTGGCCGAAGTCAGCGGTGCCATCATTGACCAATGTGTGGCCCAAGGTGTACCTTTCGCCCGCGATTATGGCGGTCTGCTCGACAACCGCTCCTTCGGCGGTGCACAAGTTAGCCGTACCTTCTACGCCAAAGGCCAAACGGGACAACAACTTCTGTTAGGCGCTTACGGTGCTTTGAGCCGTGAAATTGCTCGTGGTACAGTGAAGCTTCACACACGCTGCGAGATGATGGACCTCGTGGTGGTAGACGGTTGTGCTCGTGGCATCATCGTGCGCAACCTCGTCACAGGCGACTTGGAACGCTATGCTGCCCACGCCGTGGTGTTGGCCACTGGAGGTTACGGCAACCTCTATTACCTTTCTACCAACGCCATGAACAGCAACGGCAGCGCGGCATGGGTATGCCACCGCAAAGGAGCCGCTTTCGCCAACCCCTGCTATGTGCAGATCCACCCCACCTGCATCCCCGTACACGGCGACTACCAGAGCAAACTCACGCTGATGAGCGAGAGCCTCCGCAACGACGGCCGCATCTGGGTGC